>CALHIB010000124.1 GCA_938030595.1 uncultured Rhizobiaceae group bacterium
TAGAAGGTGGTTTGGTATCTTCCTATGAGAAGTTCATCATGGATTGCGATCAGTTGGCTGCTCACCAAAAAATGGCTGCAGGTGTTGATATGAGTGAAAACGGGCAAGCTATGTCTGCCATTCGTGAAGTAGGGCCGGGAAGTCACTATCTGGGTTGTGAGCATACACAGGCAAACTTTGAGACCGCGTTCTTTGCTTCTACTGTTGCGGACAATAATTCGTTTGAGCAGTGGGAAATTGAAGGTGAGTTGCGCAATGAGCAACGTGCAAACAAGACCGCACGCACATGGTTGGAAAACTACCAGGCACCGCATCTTGACCCTGAAATTGATGAGAAACTGAAAGCGTTTATTCAGGCCAAGAAAGATTCCATGCCTGACGCCTTTAGTTGAAAAGAGAGAGCAGCCCTGGAAACACGGTCCAGGGAAGTCGTGGGCAATACCATCGTCCACAATACCTGGAGGCTAGATGCCGATGGCAAAGTCTCCAGATGATTTCGCTGATTTAATAGAAAGGCTGGAAGTTTCCGGCCTTGTTTGTTTTGGTGGGTTGAAAATTACTGCAAATGAATGTGCGCAGGGTAGTGAAGCGCTAATTGGTCAAAAGGGACTTCTGATTGGCAATGCGGGGTCTGCCATGTGGCGAGTATTTTCCCAGTCTGCTGAATATGCCGATGGTGCGCCTGATCCGATGAACCGTTGGACAAAGCGTGTTCTTGATGTTCTGGCAGATGAAACCGGGGCGAGGGTGGTTTATCCATTTGATGAGCCTTATTGGCCGTTCCAACGAATTGCGCAGAAAGCATCGCAATCGAGAAGCTCACCCTTGGGTATTTTAATTCATCCAAAGTATGGTCTGTGGTATGCGTTTCGCGGGCTTGTGATTTTTGACGAAGTTCACGAATTCATGAGTCAAATCAATGAGCTGGTTGCGACTTCTGAAGATTTGAATCATCCATGCGCAACATGTCTTGATAAACCTTGTTTAAGCGCTTGCCCTGTTGGTGCCTTTACGGGTGAGCAATTGGATGTGAAGGCGTGCTTTACACATCTTGATAGTGCTAATGACCCAGATTGTATGCAATCAGGTTGCCAAGCAAGATGCGCCTGCCCGATAGCAAAAGAGCATCAATATGATGGTGCCCAGTTGCATTTTCATATGAAGTCTTATCGCGGTGCGTAAGTTTACCCGCGTATTCTGCTTTTGCGTGTTCTTCTTTTTGAAGCATCGTTTGCAGCTGCAGGTCGATTAACGAGTGGGCCAATTTTACTTTCGATAGCCTCAATATCTGGTCGCGCTTCTGCTTGATGCGTATCAATTGCCTTGCGCATCTCTGCCAGATGCTCGCATGACGTACCGCAACAACCGCCTATGATTTTTGCACCGGCATCCATGGCAAGCCTTGTATAGTCGTGCATGAGTTCTGGTGTGCCAGTATAAACGACTTCATCGCCCTGAATTTGAGGAATGCCACAATTTGCTTTAGCAACCACGATTGCATCTGGATTTGCTTTTGTCATATCTAGAACGGAAGATAGAAGGTCTGATGCACCAACACCGCAGTTTGAGCCCATGGCTACTGGTTTTTGATCTTCTTGTATCACCCCATGTATGTCGCTTGGCAGAAGTCCCATCATTGTTCGGCCTGCTGTATCGAATGAAGCTGTGATGACATAGGGCATGTCGGTAGCTATTGCTGCTTTTGCTGCTGCTTGCATTTCTTCCGGGGCAGACATGGTTTCTATCCAAAGTACATCTGCACCGCCATCTTTTAGGCCTTGCATTTGTTCTTTGAACGCTTCAACAGCACCATCAAAGGTTAGCTCACCAAGTGGAGCCAGTAGCTCACCTGTTGGGCCGACGGAACCAGCAACAATTATTTTACGATCTACAGAAGCTGCTACTTTGTTTGCAATTTCTGCTGCAGCTTTGTTGAGCTCATGTACACGGCCATCTGCTTGATGAAGTTTCAAACGATGACGCGTGCCACCAAATGAGTTTGTCAGTATAATGTCTGAACCTGCATCAACGAAGCCCTGGTGCAGTTGCTCTATGTTCTCTGGTTTATCAATATTCCAAAGTTCAGGCGCTCCACCAGCTTCCAGTCCCATACCGAAAAGAGTCGTACCTGTTGCACCATCTGCAAGAAGTATTCCTTTTTCTTCTATTAATGCGGACAGTGCATCGGTCATGAATTAATTCCTTAATATTACAATATAAAGATTTCTTTATATGATTTTGTAGGCTTTGTGAAGCTAAAACAGCATTATTCATTCTTGATTGGGTGATTTAGCAACAAAAAAGAAGCGCAGAAGAAAAATCAAAAAAATAGTAATTTTAATATTCAGGTAACTGAATTCTAACTCCCTGTTTACACTATTTGCCTATGTTGAATTCAAGCGAGATATACAATCGCTCTGATATCCGGATCAGGTATTGCGTACCGGACATATCAATTCACTACGTTTTAGTGGAGATGGTATAAATTTAAAAAAAGCAGTTGCTTATGGCAGCTGCTTTTTTTGTGTTTTACAACATAGAAAAATATGTATTTAAACCATTCCCTATGGTAATGTTTGGTATTGTGTTCTTTTTTGAAAAACACAGCAGGGGCCTGTTTAATGTATTCATCATATAAAAATTTTCTGAACAAATTAGATGCTGGTGATAATGAAATCATTCAATTATCACAAGAAGATCCGAGGATAGCTATAGGTATTTTACTATATAGTGCAGTGCATGCTGATGGCCGTGTTAAACGTGAAGAAACAGCGCTTTACAGGTATCTTCTGGAAAATTATTTGCATGTTACCGAAGATGAGTTTTTGATGTTTGAAGAACTTGTATCAGAAACCTTTAGCAAGCCTGATAGCGTGAATTCCATTATTGAGATCATTCGTAGTATGCCAGAGGAAAAGCGACGTGAAGTTCTGACACTAATGAAAGACATTTCATTGAGTGATAAACAGTTTCACGAGTTTGAAGTTAATCTGGTTGCAAAAATATCCAATTTACTTGGGCTTATTGATTAGCTTTATTTAAATCTCAATATTATCGATCAGTCGAACACCGCCTAACCATGCTGCAGCAAACAGTCTGCAGCCCTCGCTTGGTTTATCCATAAGAACCATTTTCTCTCCACAGCGCACTTCGAGATATTCCACTTTGAAATGATCGTCTTTTTCCAGGCTATTCCATGCATGCTTACAGGCTTGTTCGATGCTTATACCCTTGTGCAGGTTAGTTTTTACCGCTTGCATGGCTGCTTGAAGTTGAGGGGCAATTTGCCTGTCGCTTTTGCTTAAGCGTGCATTGCGTGAAGACATCGCCAAACCATCTTCTTCCCTAACCGTGGGAGCAGGTACGATTTTGATCGGGATGTTCAAGTCCGCAACCAGCCGTTTGATGATAAAGAGTTGTTGAAAGTCTTTTTCACCAAAGCAGGCAAAGTCAGCACCGACTTGCAAGAAAAGTTTAGTTACAACTGTCGCAACACCTCCGAAGTGACCTGGCCTGTGGGCATCGCATAGAATATCTATACCAGCGGATACCTTCACATCTGTTGCAAATGCATCAGGATACATTTCTTTAACGGATGGAATAAACACAACATCAGCACCAAGCTTTTCAATATTTTTTAAATCTGTTGCTTCATCACTGGGGTAGCTATTCAAATCATCAGGATTATTAAACTGCTTCGGATTGACGAAAATGGATACGACTACATAATCTGCAACTTCTTGTGCCTTTTTGATCAGGCTTAAGTGCCCTTCATGCAAGCCACCCATGGTCGGTACTAAAGCAACGGATTTACCTGCAAGTTTTTGCTTTTGAACATGCTTTCGGATTTCTTGAACCGTGCGAACAACATCTGGTTTCATAAAAGTTTACTCTTCGCCAGCATAATCATAGACGTGATCAGGTGTAGGGAACTGACGAGACTTTACTTCTTCTGCATACTCTTTTGCCATTTCCTGGACCTGCTCTCCAAGGTTTGCAAAGCGCTTTACAAACTTCGGTTTGAAGTCGGTAAACATGCCAAGCATGTCGTCGATCACCAATATCTGGCCATCACAATAAACTGATGCACCAATACCGACTGTGGGTATATCAAGTTTCTTGGTTACTTTTCGCGCCAGTGGGTCTGGCATTTTCTCGCATACAACTGAGAATGCGCCAGCTTCTTGTACTGCAATAGCATCATTCATAATGCGTTTTGAATCATCGCCTTTACCTTGGGTTTTGTAACCACCAAAGACATTGACTGATTGAGGCGTTAAACCGATATGTGCCATCACAGGGATGCCCCGGTCGACCAGATAGCGGATCGTTTCTGCCATCACTTCTCCGCCTTCAAGTTTTACTGCGCCACATTCTGTTTCACGCATCAAGATTGCCGCGTTTTCAAAAGCCTGTTCTTTGCTTTTCTCATAAGAACCAAACGGCATGTCCATTACAAGGAGAGGGCGTTTGAGGCCGCGCCGGACTGCTTTGCCGTGTAGTACCATCATATCCATCGTAACGCCAAGTGTGTTTGGCATGCCGTGCATGACCATGCCAACACTGTCTCCGACCAATACAAGATCTGTATGTTCGTCGATCATACGCGCGATAGGTGTTGTGTATGCGGTGAGGCACACAATCGGGCTTTCGCCTTTCATTGCAGTAATGTCGGGAGGGGTGAGAGCTTTGATTTTTGTGTTTACGCTCATTTTGTTTTCACGCGTTATGCGTTCCTCATGTGGTCAGTTCAGTGAACCCAATCATGTTTAATGCAGGTTATGATTTCACACAAGGACTGGTCTCATTTTCATACTGTTTAGTGCTGATTTAACGATGATTACAATTTTAATCGCCTTGATATGGATAAATTAGGTGTTTTGTTGTATTGTGGCAAGAATGGGGCAATTGTTTTGAGTAAACGGTGGGAGTAAGTAATGAAGTATACACTGATAACCCTAATGGTCTTTTTTGGAGTATTAAGCGCTCCATCTTATGCTGCAAGAGTAGAAGTAAAAGTAGATATCTCGCAACAGAAAATGCGTGTTTATCAAAATGGCAGATTGAAATATACTTGGCCTGTGTCAACTGCCCGCAAGGGTAAGGTCACACCAACTGGTACATGGAATGCCAAATGGTTGTCCAAAAATCATAAGTCCAGCAGGTACAATAATGCACCAATGCCATATGCTATTTTTTATAGCGGCAATTTTGCAATCCATGGCACAAATCAGACAAAACGTCTTGGGCGTCCTGCATCAGCTGGGTGCGTAAGGGTGCATACTGCAAATGCTGCACGATTGTTTAGCATGGTTCAGAAATACGGTAAGCGTAATTTCAAAGTCAGAATTACGCACTAAACAATATCGTTTAATTCTGGAAATGCGCGTGGATTAGTTTGATTTGCGCGCGTTTTTCTTTGTCTGCTTTTCAGCTTTTTTTGCTGCAAGTTTTTCCATCACATCGGGGCGCCAGCGTTTATGAAGCCAGAGCCATTGTTCCGGATATTCACGTACCCAACGCGCGACACAATCATTGACGTCTTGCGTCAGTTGAGCGGTATCAATATTGCCATCGGGTTTGCGTGGAATATCCAGTGGCGCTTCAATTTCAAGTCTGAAACGGCCCTTTGGCAGTCTCACGCAGCGGGCGGGATAGATTGGGCAATCGTATTGGCGCGCCAGTTTGGACAGCAATGGATTGGCCATGGTTTGGCGACCCAGAAATTCAATTTCATAGCCACGACTAAAGAACTGATCCACTAGCACGCCCACTTTACCGCCTTCATCCATCACATTGGCCAAGGCCCATGAGGCGCCTGCCTTGGAAGGAACCAGATGTCCCATATTGGTTGTTCGTGCTGAAAGCACTCGCTTTGCCATATATTGATTGTTTGGCGGTCGGAAGAGGGCAGTTATGTTTAAACCATAAGCAGCAGCGCCGATGGGAAGGATTTCCCAATTGCCTGTGTGGCCTGTGAAACAAACAGCAGGGCTCTCAAGCGACTTCAAACTTTCAAAATGTTCTCCGCCCTTAATTTCCACGCGACCCTTGGATTGATCTTGTTCGTTGAAATCAAAAATTTGATCAAGATAAACATACTCCGCAGCGACACGCCCAAGATTTCGCCACATGTCATGGAGGATGGTTTCAATCTCTTCATCTGACTTCTCAGGGAAAGCGAGCTTGAGGTTTTTGCGCGCTAGCTTCGTGCGCGGGTACCACATGCCCAAGCCTTTGGCTGCTTCTGAAACAAACCAGATCGCACTATCAGCGGGGAAAAGTTTCAGGATTGCAATAAAGCCAAAAAAGAATTGCGCGAGAAGCCAGTCCCGCGCATTTCTTAAAAATATATATGTTTTTCGGATTATTGGTTCCATCTGGAAGCCTTAGTCGTTTACCCGCATGATGATTTTACCGAAGACCTTGCGCGCTTCCATGCGCTCAAGCGCTGTTTGGATGTCGCCAAATTCAACTTCTGAATCCACAACTGGATGCACAATGCCTTTTGCCATTTTTTCCATCGCATCCGTAATATTTTGCATGCGGCAACCAAAAGAACCGATCAAACGAAGCTGGCGCTGGAATAGCATCATAAGATTTGTGTCTGCTGCAACGCCAGAAGTAGAGCCGCAAGTTACCAAACGGCCACCAGGGCGCATGCTCAACATGGAACCAGCCCAAGTGTCTTTACCAACATGTTCAAAAACAACGTCGACGCCTTTTTTCTTGGTGATTTTGCGAACCGCACCTTCAAAGCGATCTTCACGGTAGTTGATGACGTGATCTGCGCCAAGTTCCAGGCATTTTTCGATCTTGTCATCTGAACCAACAGTTGTGATTACGGTACAACCGATTTTCTTTGCAAGCTGAATAGCAGCAGAACCAATGCCTGAACCGCCTGCATGTATGAGTACTGTTTCACCTGATTCAAGCTTTGCATTGTCGAAGAACATATGTTCAACCGTGCCGAATGTTACTGGCGCAAGTGCAGCGCCAATGTCAGTTACGCCTACTGGTGCCTTGATACAATTGCGTGCAGGCATGTTTGAGAGTTCCTGGCCATAGCCATCCAGGTGAAAACCATGAACGCCAGCAGGGTGTTCACAATGGTTGTCGCGACCTTCACGGCAAGGGCGGCATGTACCACAGGTTGGTGCGCCATAGATAGAAATCAGATCGCCAACTTTTAGATGTGTAACGCCTGGTCCAACTTTTGTGATTTCGCCAGATGCTTCTGCACCTACAGTCATCGGCAGTTTACGCTTGGCAAATGCCATGCCGCGCCAGCCCCAAACGTCGATGTGGTTTAGGGCAACAACCTTGGTTTTAAACTGAACTTCTCCCTGACCAGGATCTGCTGGCTCGGGGACGTCTGTGATTTTTACTTCGCGGTCTGATACAAGTTGAAGTGCGCGCAAGGCTCTCTCCGATATTTTAATATGTTTCTTTAGGTGCTGGTTAGGCTACATCGCGTCCAAATACAAGACAGGCATTTTGACCACCAAAGCCAAATGAGTTTGACAGAATGTTTGCCACATCCGCATCGCGCTTTTCATTTGGTACGACATCCAGTGGAATATCCGGGTCGGGTGTCTCGTAATTGATTGTCGGCGTGATGGTGCCTTCCTGCATGGTTTTGAATGAAATCACCGCCTCAATTGCACCTGCTGCTGTTAGCGTATGGCCAATCATGGATTTGCTTGATGAAATCGGTGTCGAATGGATCTTATCACCAAAGACTGCATGCAAAGAGTTGTACTCCATGCGATCGTTTTCAGGTGTTGAAGTGCCATGTGCGTTAACATAGCTGATATCATCAGGCGTGATGCCGGCATCACTGATAGCTTCTGAAATTGCTGTAATAACAGGTGCTCCATCCGGGCTTGATCTGGTACGGTGGAAGCTGTCTGCTTTTTCTCCCACACCACGGATTGTACCATAGATTTTTGCGCCACGGTTTGTTGCGTGTTCTAGTGTCTCAAGCACAAGCGCTGCAGAACCTTCTGACATTACGAATCCGCTACGGTCTTTTGAGAAAGGACGTGAGGCTTTGCTTGGCTCGTCTTGATTATGTGTTGTAAGCGCAGATAAAAGGCCAAATCGAATTAGACCTTCTGCGGTAACTGATCCATCTGATGCAACACAAAGCGCTGCATCGGTATCGCCACGTCTGATTGCTTCTATACCTTGTTGCAGGGCTGTTGCACCTGATGCACATGCCGTTGAAAGCGAGATAGGAAGGCCGCGTGTTTCGTATTTTTCAGCCAGTTGAAATGCGATGGTGCCTAGTTGAATAAGGCTGTGCATTTTTTCCTGTTTATGTTCGCGAGCAGATGCCAGCATGCGTTCATAGCCGATCTCACCTTCGCTTGTGCGGCCGATCAAATCAAAGCGGTGCTGCCATTCAAGTTCTACGGGTGGTGCTGCGAAGAATAGCGGACCAGGGAAACCATCTTTGCCGAAGCCTGCATCAGACAAGGCTTCTTCGGTTGTTGCATCCGCCATGGCGTATGAAATGCCTGGGGCAGAAATTTCTTCTGGTTCCATGAAATCAACAGTGCCAGCAATTTGTGTGTTCAAGCCTTCGGTAGAAAAGCGTTTCACTTTATGGATGCCTGATTTACCTGCGCTTAAAGCTTTCCAGTTTTCATCGACGCCACGCCCAAGAGAAGTAACGGCACCAAGACCTGTAACAACAATGATTGGACGACCTTTGTGATCTGTATACTTTGTCATAACTATCTCCTAAGCCTTGTTCAGCAGGGCGAAGCCTTCGCCGCAGTGATGGCCGATTGATGTTACCATAATGGAAGAAACGTCATTCTTTGCAGGTTTTTCCTGCGGCTCAAATGGTGCGTAGAAACCGTTGTTTTTTAATGCAAGTGCCGCAAGTGCTACGCCAGCTGGGAAGGTTGCTTCTAGCGGTTGGCCGATGAGTGTTTGGAATGAACGAATTGGTGTGTCTGCATCTAACTTTGAATTTAGATAATCCATTTCAAATTTGGTTGCTTCACTAACACCTGTTGCGCCCGACATCACTGCATCTGGTGTTGCGCCCAGTTTGTCGAACATGACATCCATGCGGCTTGTGCCTTTTTCGCCATCACGCTTGCCAAGGTCTGAGCTCACACTTGAAAGCTTGGCGTATGCCGTTGCGCCACGTGCTTTAGCGTGTTCGGCTTCTTCAAGCACGAGGAAAGCGCCAACACTACCCATGCGCATGCCGCCACCTTTGCCTTGGCGACCGTTAACGCCTTCGCGTCCACCATCATATAAATAATGATTAAGCGCATGTGGTAGAAGTGCGTCTGGACGATCTGCGTTGTATGAACCACCAACCAGCATGTGCGTACTTTGGCCTGATGCAATGCGAGAGACTGCGTTTTGAATGACTGTTACACCAGCGGTTTCTTCGCCCATATAGGTGCGAGAAGAGCCAGTTACCTTGTGAACAATTGAGATATTGCCAGCGAGCAGGTTTGATAGCTGCGCCAGGAAAAGCGTTGGGCGTAGATCTGTACGAAGGCGATCTAGGATAAGTTGCTCTGCATCATTGCTTGCGATCGCATCTTTAAGGATTGCTTCATCGGTTTCAATGTCACGCTCACCACCACCTGCTGCAACAACAAGGTCCATGGTTGAAACCATTTCTGCGTTTTCTTTAAGTCCTGCATCATCCAGCGCCAAGCCTGCAGCGTAAGTTCCAAGACGCTGCCAGTTTTCCATCTGGCGCTGGTCTTTACGTGGGATTTGCAATGCCCAATCCATTTCGGGAAGAGGGTGAACACCATAGGGTGGAACGGTCTCAGATGAAATAATTGGGGTAGGGGCTTTGTCGCCTCCTAAAATATTCCAGTGGTGCTCTGCACCTTCGCCATAGCATGAGACAAAACCAATGCCTGTGATGCAAACTTCTTTTTTTGATGAAGACATACTTTAAAGTCCGAATTCAGTATAAATTTCAGGTGAGTCTTATATTCGTTATAAACTAAACGTTCGTTTTCATATCCGCAACCTGCGCCTTGATGGTATTCTGTAGATCAGGGCTTGGAAAAGGCATAATTGTGAAGGTTAGTTGCGCATTTGCAATACGTTTGCCTTCTGAGCGGATTTCAGCTTTGGTTACAGCAAAGCCGGAGCCTTCGTGTTCGATCTTGGCCATAATTTCGATGTTTGTTTGCGGGCCAACAAAATTACGTAATTTACCTTCTTTCACACCAGCAAGCAGTGGGATTTTCTCAAAATCAATCGTATGCATGATGAGAATGCCGGAAGCTTGCGCCATGGTTTCGATCATCAAGACGCCAGGAACCAGTGGGTGCCCCGGGAAATGGCCTTCAAATACAGGACTTTCATCAGGAACAGTTGAGGTCGCATTGAGCACTTTTGCTTCCAAATCTACGCTTGGAATTTTGTCGATCATTTGGAAGTATTCAAGTTTCATGGCTCTAGCCCCAATTTTTCTTACCGTTTATACGTATTCTAAATACGCAAAAACCCCCGATGAACGGGGGTCTTAGAAATTCTTATCTAGATCTGTAACTAAGCTTTTGCAGCAACAAGATCGTCGATTTTTCCACAAAGGTTTTTCATAACGAAATACTCTTCTGTAGAAGCTTTTCCGTCATTTACTTCTTGTGTCCAAGTTTCCAAAGGAATTTTGATGCCGAAGTCTTTATCAATTGCGAAAACAATGTCCAAGAAATCAAGACTATCGATGCCAAGGTCATCAATAGTATGGCTTTCTGGTGTGATGTCTTCACGTGGGATTTCACTTGTTTCAGAAATAATGTCTGCTACTTTATCGAAAGTTGACACGGTATTGCCTCTTTTATCTATGGTTTTCAAGGAGATAGTAGTCTGTTGACTAGTTTTACCTAACTCACGAAAACAAACTCTTATTTACACAATTTGTTACATTTGTGATCTCTTGGGCGCTTTTATCCAGAGTCGAACGAATTGTCCAGACTTGTCTTGCGTTTATGGGCATTTTTAACGGTTACTATAAGTAACTAACCTCCACCGCTGAAAATTGTAAGCCTTGTGCTGAAGCCATCCACCGTCATGAACTGCGCCATATGGCGAAATGTATCTAAATAAAGTTTGTGAAACAATAATCCTAGCATCCATTGACCAACAAAGTCGTCGACCATGCGATCTGCGAAATGGGCTAACCTGATAAGTAATCAAAGATTTTTTAACATGCATTATCATGGAATGCATATCTATAAAGGATAATGCTTTCTGGCTTTATGCAGATGTGATGCGCTTTGAGGTGTTATTAAAATTCAACCATTGATCAATCTTAGAAGCTAGTTTGTCAGGTGATACTGGTTTTGAGAGATAATCATCCATACCAGCATCCAGACAAGCTTCCATATCGCCGTTTAGTGCATGAGCGGTCACTCCAATGATTGGTGTCTTTGCGAGGTTGTGCTCTTTTTCGTAATTACGAATTGCGCGTGTTGCTTCCTTGCCATTCATGACCGGCATTGAAACATCCATTAAAATAAGCTTTGGTTTGAGAGCTTTAAAGTGTGCATACGCATGTTGGCCATTTTCTACGATTTTGTAAGACAGTTTGGTGTCTTCAAGAATTTGATTGAACAGCACCTGATTAACGTCGTTGTCTTCTGCAACAAGAATGTCTATTGCTTCTTTTTGTTGTATTACCAAATCATTTACGACCGTTGGATCGGGTTTTGAGTCTTTTATAATTAAACGCTGAGAATTCTTTTCAGTTATGGTTCTGTCTGAATATCTAGCTCTGCTATTGGCAATCGCCTGAAGGATAGTATTTAATAGTGCGGATGATCGCGCTGGCTTCGTAAGATTTGCTTCTATACCCAATTGTGACAGTTGCTGATTGACTTGTGTACTGTCAACTGAAGTTAACATAACGACTGGAATATCCTTTAACATTGGGTCTTTGCGCATTTCTGCAAGAACATCACCACCACTCATATCAGGCATTTGAAAATCTAGAATTACAAGATCAATTTCAACATTGTTCTTCATTGCTGTTCGCATCACTTTAATGCCTTCAGCACCACTGCTTGCCGCTGCACTATCAAAGTTCCAAGAGGCCATTTGCTCGCTTAAAATTGAGCGATTTACCCCATTATCATCTATAATGAGAATGCGTGCACCATTTACATCGCCTGGTATTGCTTGTTTTACAATTGGCTGCCCATGAACTGGTAAGATAGCTGTGAACCAGAAGGTCGTGCCAATGCCAGGTGTGCTTTCAACGCCGATTTCTCCATTCATTAATTCAACCAAAGAAGAAGCAATCGATAATCCAAGGCCTGTACCTTCATGTTTGCGGGTTGCAGAGGTGTCTGCTTGGTTGAATTTTGAGAATACGCTGGAGAGTTCTTCCGGTTTAATCCCAATTCCAGTGTCTTCTATTGAAACTTTTAACGCGGTAACATGACCTTCAATTGACTCACTCGTTTTGCCTTCAACATTGACATAGACATGTCCTTTCTCTGTGAATTTGACTGCGTTACCCAGCAAATTTGTTATTATCTGACGCAAGCGACCTATATCGCCAACCATCATTTTGGGAAGTTTGGGGTCAATCCGTAGAATAAGTTCCAGATCTTTCTCTGCAACCTTCGTGGAGACGAGAGTAGCTACATCTTCAAAAGCAACGGCCAGTTCAAATGGAGCAGGGTCTAGTTCTAGTTGACCTGCATCAATCTTTGAAAAGTCGAGAATGTCATTGATAATGGTCAAAAGCGACGCGCCAGATTTTACAATTACTTCGGTGAACATCTTTTGTTTTGAATCCAACTCAGTTGTATTCAAAAGCTCAGCCATACCCATTACACCGTTCATGGGAGTTCTGATTTCATGAGACATGTTAGCAAGAAATTCTGATTTGGCTCTTTCTGCACTTTCAGCTTTTTTCATTGCTGCCTTCAATGCATCTTCTCGCTCAAGAAGGGCTTTGTTATTTTTTTCAATTTGACGAGAGTTAATTTCCAGTTCTTTAGCTTGTGAAAGAATTGATTTTCTTAAGTACCATATTATGCAGGCAAGTGCAGCAATAAAGGCTAGCAATGTTAAGCCTGCATTTTGATACATTTTCTGCAGACCGTCTTGTTTGGCAATGATAGTACTACTGAATGCCTTGGAAATTTCGCGCCAGTAATTTGAGATTATTCTGTCAAATGTTTTTTCATTTTCTAGCATTTTAGAAATATCAAACTTAGGGCCGCTCAAGTATTTTTGTATGGCCTTTGTTACTTTTACGGCAGAACTTTGGTATTTACCGTTTTGTTTTCTAAAGCTTTTCCCAATTTCATCTATTGTTGATTTTGATGAGCTTCCGTAGGTATTCATCTCTCTGCGCGAATTGCGCGAAATATTGTCTGCAATTGCTTTGAACTGACCAGCGTTTACCAGAAAACCCATTACATCAGGCTGTTTAAGCTCCTGTTTTACATTCAACCGCTCAGTCAGGCGCATCATGGTTTCAATTCTATACGAAAGTTCTGGTAGGCGATCATAAGCTATCATTGCAAACTCGGGACTGATTTTTGAAACCAATCCCGTTATTTGTGATGTCTTTGTGATATCCGTAATAAGCTGTTGCGCTGATAATAGACGCTTTGTAGTTTTTGCAGTGCTATCTGAAAGGCTCTCCCAGCGAGCCGTCATTGTTTTCTTTTGTGCGGGTGTAACATCTACTTTTGAAAAGTAAGCTTTCAAAGGTGAAGTGATTGCTTTTGGTTGAATATCAGAAGTTTTATTAACTTCCTCTGTCTTTGACCAAATTACTTCTATGAGATCCAGTCCAGCTATACCTGTTTGAATTTGATTAAGTTCATTCCTAACGTTTCTTTCCTCTAGAAAAAGGAAAGCCAATATCGGTGTTAAAAGAATTAACACGAGTATTGTTAGTTTTTTGTGTATCGATGAACTAATCATTTGTAACTCAATATTGGGGCGCTACTGAGGGCACCTTACAAAAAATTAATGTACGATTAGTAAATCTTATCGTTAAAGTAATTTACATCAACTATTCAAGTGGTTGTGTATCACAGAAGATTTAAATTTCCAAAATTATCTTTGGCGGAGCCGTTCCATTATGGATTTCTTCAAATCCCTGTATGCCTTCTTCCAAGGGTCTTATTTCTGACCATCCAT
>CALHIB010000125.1 GCA_938030595.1 uncultured Rhizobiaceae group bacterium
CCCAAAAAAGGCAACGTCAGCGCGCTGCCAAGCGTTGCAAACATATAGGTCAGACCAAACTCTCCGTTTGAAAGCCCATATTCTTCACGAATAGCACCTCCAGAAAGAGAGATGAAAAACGTCTGACCGAAGGAGGAAAAGAACGTCAGCAAAAACCCGCCCAATAACCAGCGAGCATTTTGTCTAATGAAAGAGAAGTAATTCATACCTGCGCTATACCGCAAAGAATGGTTTTAGCAAGTCTCATCAGCTTTGTGGCTTGCCATCTGTGATCTCATACCAGTCAGGTTTGTCAGCAACAAAGATATGCTTTTCTATTTCCAACCCTGATGGTCCGTCGATTGAACCCGCAAGGATTGACGTAAACTCATCCTTGTTATGTTTCCAGAACAATCCCGATCCACACTCTTCACAAAAACCACGTTTTGCATCTGGTGAAGCATGATACCACTTAAGGGTATCGCCTTGATAAGTCAGGTTCTCATCATCGGCAGCAGTCGCAGCAAAATAGTAACCGCTTTGTTTTCTGCATTGACTACAATGACAAGCAACAATCGGGCGCATCTCGCCCTTAGCTTGCCAAGTTACACTGCCGCAGTTGCAAGAGCCTTTAGTAATTTTGGTCATTTCAAAACCTCCAAATAAAAATGGGCACCAAACCCTTGATGCCCATTCTCAATTAAATTTCAGATATCAGATCATGCACTAGCGGCAAGAGCTTCACCAGCAGCGCCACGGTCTTCTTGCAGAAGTTCTGCGATTAAGAATGCAAGTTCAAGAGATTGATTAGCATTCAAGCGCGGATCACACTGTGTGCGGTAACGAGAACCCAGATCATCAGCAGTCACTTCTTTTGCGCCACCTGTACATTCTGTTACGTCTTGGCCTGTCATTTCAAAGTGTACACCACCAGCATAAGTGCCTTCTGATTTGTGAATATCAAAGAAGCTTTTCACTTCTGAAAGAACATAATCAAACGGACGTGTCTTATACCCGCCGGCAGAAATTGTATTGCCGTGCATTGGATCACAAGACCAAACAACTTTCTTGCCTTCACGTTCAACAGCACGAATAAGTTCAGGCAAATGCTCACCGACTTTTTCATGACCGAAACGATTAATCAGCGTTAGACGACCTGCTTCATTTTCCGGGTTAAGAATATCACAAAGTTCAAGCAAACCATCAGCAGTCATCGACGGGCCACACTTCAATCCAATCGGGTTTTGAATTCCACGGAAATACTCAACATGACCATGATCCGGTTGACGTGTACGGTCACCAATCCAAAGCATATGTCCTGATGTAGCGTAATGATCACCTGAGGTTGAATCATTGCGCGTTAGCGCTTCTTCATAACCCAGCAACAAAGCTTCATGGCTTGTATAAAAATCAGTCTCACGAAGGCGTGGATGATCATCAGCCGAAAAGCCTATTGCTTTCATGAAACGAAGTGTTTCACCAATACGGTCAGCCAGAGCTTTGTAACGCTCACCAGAAGGACTGTCAGAAACAAACCCTAGCGTCCACTCATGAACATGCTCAAGGTTGGCATAACCACCCTGCGCAAATGCACGTATTAGATTGAGCGTAGCCGCAGACTGACGATAAGCCATGATTTGACGTTCAGGGTCTGGCACACGAGATGCTTCATCGAACTCTATGCCATTGATGATATCACCACGGTAACTTGGCAGCGTAACGTCATCTTTGGTTTCAGTATCTGATGAACGTGGCTTGGCAAACTGCCCTGCGATACGACCAACCTTAACAATGGGCTTTGCAGCCGCATAAGTAAGCACCACAGACATCTGCAAAAACAGACGAAAGAAATCACGAATATTGTCGGCGCCATGCTCAGCAAATGCTTCTGCACAATCTCCACCTTGAAGAAGAAAAGCGCGTCCCTCGGCAACATCAGCAAGCTGACGCTTTAACGCCCTCGCCTCGCCTGCAAAAACCAAAGGCGGATAAGATGCCAGACGTTTTTCAACAGTCTCAAGCGCGTCCTTATCAGTATATTCCGGAACCTGAATAATCGGTTTTGATCTCCAGGAATTCGGTGTCCAGTTTTGTGCCATTGGTATTTACCTATTTCAATTCGTTTTACATCGACATCAATCCAGCAATGGATTGACTTAATCGAAGCTTTATAGCGGTAAAGTTAAAACTTTTCCACAGGATTATTAAATTGAATGAAAAATATGAAATGACATTTCTTAATGAAATGAAGCGCAAGTTTTCTGTAGCTTTATGATAACGCTTATTCTAAGAGCATGACAAATCATAAGGCTTTTTTATTGGGACAAAATCATGAGCAAGCAAACCTTACTAATCACATCCGCAACGGGACGCATCGGCAGAGAACTGGTCGCTCGTCTTGCAAAGGAAGACGACTTCACAGTTCACGCTTGTTATTTCAGTGACAGTAAAATTGATATGTTGAAAGAGTTGGGCGCTGATGAAGTTGTAAAGTTTGATCTTTCTGATCCGCAAACCTGGGGTGCAGCCCTTGATGGCGTTAGTTCAGTCTATTCTGCTTCTCTTGACCCGATGCTGGAAGGCCATCTGAACTTTTGTAAAGAGCTTGGAAAACGCAAAGACCAGATCAGGCATGTTGTCCGCGTAAGCTGCATGGGTGCAGATACAAACACGGCATCCTATGACCCGGACAGCCATGCCTCA
>CALHIB010000126.1 GCA_938030595.1 uncultured Rhizobiaceae group bacterium
AGTCCGCTTCATGGGCTATGCGCCTATTACAGTTTCAGGCCGCAAACTCAATTATGGACATATCGTTGAGGATAATCGTCATCTGATTGTATCAGGCGGATTGGGATGCTCGATGTTGCCCGTGCGATTTGGAACACCGCCTGAAATTGTGTTGATAGAAACGGGTGGACACGAGAATGTTTAAACCCGCCCAAAGGGGCCTGAGATCACAACCTGTTTACCGATTTCCAAACCTTGACGCAGGCTTTGGGTTATTGGGTCACTTGTCTGACTGTCTTTTACTTCAATGGTGTACTCATTGGGTGAAGACGAAATAATATATTCCTGTGTCCAGCCTGCTTCATCCAAGTGAAGTTTCAAGCGTTGGCCTGCTTGGGCTTGAGGTGCGCTCCAAGGGGACGTGGTTTTAAACGTAATGCTGGTTTTCGTTTCGCCTACTTCGCTTTTTATAACCTCAGACATGCGTGGCCACATGGGATATTTACTGGCATTGGAGACCATCACGTCTTCGAGTGATAATTCTGCATCGCCAATTACGCTGATAGTATCACCAGTTTTGACTTCGCCGTCTTGAACGACTTTGGCATACATGCCGCAATAGATGTGTCCAAAATGATCGCGCAGACCGGGCGTGACTTCTACATCGCGTTCCCCGGTTTCAGGATTAACACCAGGCGTTGGGCAACGATCAATCGGGCGATGAACATCAAGGATACAATCGCCGATTTGAATGCGTTTGCCCATCCATGAAAACTCCTCCCATGCAGGAAGCCCTGCTATAATGAAATTTCCCCGGAAGCGCAGAGGGTCAAGGTTGGTTCCTAGTTTTTTATCCAACGCTTTCACGCTTTCAGCATTGATGAACGAAATAGGAGTATCAACATAATCCCAGACAGAGCCTGTTCCGCGATCTATGATTTGCGGTTGGGGCAAATCTTCTTTGACGCCAACAGGTTGTAAAAAACTTACAATTTTCTGGTTCGCTTGTTCAAGGCTTGATGGATCGTCCAATTCAAAGTCAAGCTTCTCACCGTCAATGTTTTCCAAAAGAATAGTTTTCTCATCGAACTTGCATTTGAACTTTGACATGCCGTCGACACGAGAATTAACAAAAAAGCTTCTGGAAGCCATCCACTCACCTTTGTATTCGACACCATTGGTAATGGCATATCGACGATCATAAGCGATGCCAAATCCTGCTTTTAGCTCGGTTTTTTCAAGTTGGTGGCCAGGAATGCCCTTAACCGGGAAGCGATAGATTTTTTGTAAGATTGTTTCGGTCATAATTTTCTTGCACAGTGGTATAAACGATTCAGATGATATGGGACTTATCAGCAATGTCACGCGAAAAAATCGAACTTGAGAATAAACTGATTGAAAACGGCCATGAAATGCAGGTTCGGGTTTATTATGAAGACACGGATTTCTCTGGTGTGGTCTATCATTCGAATTATCTCAAATATATGGAACGCTCGCGTACTGAGTGGTTACGGCATTTGGAAATATTTCATACGACCCTAGCGGAAGATGATAGTGCCTTTGCCATACACCGTATGACTTTGAAGTTTGGGCCACCTGCGGTGATTGATGATCTTCTGACTGTGCGCACTAGGCTGGAAAAACTAACAGGTGCGCGTTCTTATTTGCGCCAGGAAGTGTTGCGAATTGATAAGGGTGGTGAAGAGGTCATGCTTTGCGGTGCTGACGTTGAAGTTGCGTTTATCAATCATGGTGGAGGGGCAAAGCGTTTTCCGGATGATCTGCGAGAAAAACTGGGTGGATAAATAATCAGTTATTTCTTGGCAGTTGCCACAAATACTAACGCTTCATTAACCCTAATCGATTCTAAAGTGACCTAGAGTCATTGTGGTTTGCAGAATGTGACATTCTTTGACCATAGTTTTGGCTATGAAAGAAGATACGGGGGCTGGATTAGACGTCCAAGCCACAATTTAGGAAAGAATTGGCAGCTATGATAGAAACTGCACTTTTTGGCGTGTCGGCCGCATTTGCGCAAAGCGTAGAGACATCAGAACTGGGTGGAACCGTAGATGTTTCCCTGGTCGGATTGTTTTTGGAAGCAGGTCTGATTGTAAAAATAGTCATGATTGGCTTGCTGCTCGCTTCTGTTTGGAGTTGGGCGATTATCATTGATAAATGGTTTTTGTACGCCCGCACAAAGAAGCAATTGGACCGCTTTGAAAAAGTATTCTGGTCGGGTCAGTCACTGGAAGAGCTTTACAAATCTCTGGCTGATCGTAACCCGACAGGTATGGGCGCCCTGTTTGTTTCTGCCATGCGTGAGTGGAAGCGTTCTTTTGAACGTGGTGCCAATTCACAAATTGGTCTTGGGACACGTATTGACAAGGTGCTGGATGTTTCCTTGGCAAAGGAAGCCGAACGTCTTGAAAGTCGTTTGATGTTTTTGGCGACTGTTGGCTCTGCCACGCCTTTTGTTGGGCTTTTTGGTACGGTTATTGGTATCATGACTTCGTTTCAGGCGATTGCAGGCTCAAAATCAACAAACCTGGCCGTTGTGGCACCTGGTATTGCTGAAGCATTACTTGCGACAGCTTTAGGCCTTCTTGCTGCCATCCCTGCAACAATTTTCTATAATAAGCTTTCTTCTGATGTGGGTAAAATCACTACCAGACTTGAAGGGTTTGCGGATGAGTTTTCTGCTATTCTTTCTCGTCAGATTGATGAGAAGTCACAAGCTGGTCAGCAACCTAGAGCGGCTGAATAAGGATTTAGATTATGGGAATGTCCATGGGAAAAGCTGGTGGAGGTGGTGGTAAACGCCGTCGTGCCAAACGCCATATGCCTGTAAGCGAGATAAATGTAACCCCCTTTGTGGATGTGATGCTTGTGCTACTCATCATCTTCATGGTGGCTGCACCTCTTTTAACTGTGGGCGTGCCGATTGATCTGCCAGAAACGCAGGCAAAATCGCTGCAACCTGAAACACAACCGATTACGATTTCTGTAAATCGCGAAGGTCGGGTTTACATTCAGGAAAGTGAAATTGACGCTGAAAGCATTTTGCCCCAACTCGAAGCGATTGCCAAAAATGGTTATGAAGAACGCATCTATGTACGCGGTGACCGTGATGCGGATTATGGCACTGTGATGAAGATCATGGCTCGTATTTCCGCTGCTGGTTATAAAAAAATTGGTCTGGTAACGTTACAAGAGCAAGGTCAGTAATTTTTCATGAAGCTTGGTACTACTCTTTCCAGTGTTGCGCATGTGGCAATCCTTTCATGGGGATTGTTAAATGTTTCTGCGCCTGCGCCTTTAGAGGTCGCAGATGTGGATAGTGTACCGATTGATATTATTCCGATTGAACAATTAGCTAATGCCGTAAAAGGTGCGCAAGAAGCAGAAGTTACCGATACACCGGCACCAACGCCTACAAAAAAACCGGAAACGGTTCCTGAAGCAACGAATATTGGTGACAGTACCAAAGATGTAAATATTGAAACTGAGGAAGTTGCAGACGATACGCCAACAGAGGAAACTTCTGAGGCTTCGAAAGCGCCTGTGCCTGAGCCCAAGCCAACTCCTGAACCCACGCCAACTGAAACAGTTGAGGAACCGACAGCCAAAGCAACAGAACTAGCGGCACTTCCGGACCCAGCCACCCCTGTGACACCGGAAACCCCTGAAGCGACACCAGAACCGGAAGTTTCTGAAGATGGTCTGGAAAAGTTGATTGAAGAGAACCGTATTCCTGTACCAAAGGTTGCGCAGCGTCCCAAGCCTGCAAAGCCTAATACTGCAAAAACGAATGATCGCAAGCAACTCGCTGAACTGACCAAGGCCAGCGGTGAACCGGACGCGCCTGTTAAAAAAGAAGCCAAGAAAGAAACCAAGCTTCAAAACAAGAAGAAGGCGTCTTCTGGTGGGCAGAAGAAATCGACAAAGACCGCATCACTTGGCACTTCCAAGGGGAAGTCGAGTGGTAAGCTTTCGCGTAGTGAGTTGGATGCACTTCGCTCAGCTGTAGAGCGTTGTGCAAGTGGAATTAGTGGTCAATTGATCTCTGAAAATTTGCAAATCAAGATTGTTATTAAACTTGCACCTGATGGCAGTATAAAAAGTATTCCTGTTGTGGATACGATTGGTGGCACAACCGCAGAACAAAAAAGATACGGCCCAGCTATGTTGCGTGCTGTGAAACGTTGTGCGCCTTATGATTTTTTACCTAAAGATAAATATGATACTTGGGCGGAGATTGTACCAACTTTCTATCCAGCCAAGATGTTTCAGTAAGACTTAAATATAAAAGGGAAAACCATGTTTTCGACACTTCAAAAATTATTCGTGACACTTATCGCAATCTTTGCTTTTGCGACGACTGCCAATGCGCGGATTGAATTTGATATTACGCGAGGCAACGTTGAACCTTTGCCAATCGCGATTATGGATTTTCAGGGTGACAAGGTTGCTCAAGATATTTCAGCTGTGATTTCCAATAATCTGAGAAATTCTGGCCTGTTTAAACTAACTGATAAAGCAGCGTTTATTCAAAAGACATTAGATGTTGGTGGACGTCCCAAATTTGAAGATTGGCGTGTGTTAAATGTTCAAGCACTTGCTAATGGATCGGTCAGTAAACTTGCGGACGGTCGTCTTCGTGTAGACTATCGCTTGTGGGATATTTTTGCTTCCGAAGAAGTATTTGGCGGTAAGCGTTTAGAGATTGAAGCCAAATTTTGGCGTCGTGCGGCGCATATTATTTCTGATGTTATTTATGAAGGTCTAACCGGCGAAAAAGGATATTTTGATAGCCGTGTTGTCTTCGTTGATGAATCAGGTCCTAAAAACAAACGTGTGAAACGTTTGGCAATTATGGATCAGGATGGCGCTAATATTCGCACATTAACGCGCGGTAGCGATTTGGTTTTGACGCCGCGCTTTTCTCCTAAGCGCCAAGAAATTACATATATGTCTTTTGAAGGTGGTCAACCGCGTGTTTATCTTCTTCAAATCGAGACAGGCCAGCGTGAAGTGGTTGGTAACTTTCCTGGTATGACTTTCTCACCCCGTTTCTCACCTGACGGGCAAAAGATTGTTATGAGCCTTCAGCAAGACGGTAACGCAAATATTTATTCCCTCGACTTGCGCTCCAGAAATACGACGCGTTTAACCAGTGGTGCTGCGATTGATACTGCACCTTCTTATGCGCCAGATGGTTCTCGTCTTGTGTTCGAATCCGATCGTGGTGGACGCCAACAACTTTATGTCATGGGTGCAAATGGCGGTGAGCCAAAGCGTATTTCATTTGGCAATGGTCGTTATTCAACGCCTGTATGGTCTCCACGTGGTGACTTGATTGCCTTTACTAAACAAGCAGGGGGGCAATTTTTAATTGGTGTGATGAAGCCGGATGGTTCTGGTGAGCGTATTTTGGCTGAAGGTTTCCACAACGAAGGACCAACCTGGGCGCCAAATGGTCGGGTTTTGATGTTTTTCCGTGAGAGCCCTGGTGCGCAAGGTGGGCCGAAGCTTTATTCAATTGATTTAACAGGTCGCAACGAACGTCAGGTTAAAACACCATCTTTTGCATCAGACCCCGCATGGTCTCCGCTACTTGATTGATTGTTGTTAAAATCCCATATGAAGCTTATTCCGCCGCCTTTTTGACATATTGCAGTGTTCAAAGAGGCAAAAGTGGCAGGGAAGTACACTTGTAAATAATGGTATGTATGCATACTGAAACGAAATGGTTTGGTAATAGGTTGTTAACCTCGTTTCTTGAGCAGGAATTAACCTGAACAAGTTATTATCAAAGTCAGTAAAATCTTATAGGAGCGCTGGCTCATGCTTGCTGCAACATCAATTTTAAAATCACCTGCATTTCTAGCTTTGGCACTTGGCCTAGCTGTTGCAGGTTGTGCAAAGAAAGACAAATTACCTGATAATTCGGGCCAATTGGGTCTTAATAATTCTGGTGGCGCTGCTGCTGGATCTCAAGAAGAGTTCACAACAACGATTGGCGATCGTGTTTTCTTTGAAACTGATTCATCAGTTCTTACAGCAACAGCACGTCAAACTCTGACAGGTCAAGCGCAATGGTTGCTTCGTTATCCTAATTACCCAATTACGATTGAAGGTCATGCGGATGAGCGCGGCACTCGTGAATATAACTTGGCACTGGGTGCACGCCGTGCAGCAGCAACGCGTGACTTCTTGGCTTCACAAGGTGTTCCACGCAATCGTATTCGTACGATTTCGTTTGGTAAAGAACGTCCGATTGCAGTTTGTAATGATATCTCTTGCTGGTCTCAAAACCGTCGTGCGAGAACAGCTTTGACCGCACCGCAGGGATAAACAAAAGTTTCTTGTTTTAGTTTTTGAAAAGCGGCTCTTTTGAGCCGCTTTTTTTGTTAGCTTTCAAGCGTTCACAACAAATTTTAGACGTAGTTTTATTGCTTATTTAAGAGAAGACTGCTTCATTAGGATTATATTTTTCGAAATAGGGGAACACCGAATGAAAAGATTATTTCTTTCCTTGTGTCTTGGTTGCGCGGTAGTAATGCCTGCGCAGGCTTTGGAACCAGGAACACCGATACTGAAAGTACAATCAGGCGATGCTGCCTATCGTGTCAGTGTGCTTGAAGAACAAGTACGTCAGCTTAATGGCCGTATTGAAGAATTGACGTTTCAGCTATTGGAAATGCAAGAAAAACTGCGTCGTCAAAACGAGGATAATGAGTTTCGCTTTCAGGAATTGGAGCAGAAAAAGGGTTCTCTTGAAAATGGGTCAACGGATGATGTTGCTTCCAATGATGGAGAAACAAGCCTGGAAAAGCCTGAACCGTCTGATCAGACTGTATTTAACACTGATTCAGACGGAACAACACAACAGGAAGAAACCGCAAAAGCGCCAACCATTGATGGTGTAGAGATTTATCAAGGTGAGGGCGGGCTTGATCCAAATCCTTCTGGAACGCTTGGTACAATTCTGTTTGATGAAAATGGCAATGTGGTTGATTCCACCATTGGCAAGCCGCTTGACTTAACGTCTTTGCCTAAAGCAGGCGAGGCACAAAATGCTCTGCCTGCAAGTGCTGATGAGCTTTTTGATCTGGGATATAACCATGTTCAAACCGGCAGGTACCAAGATGCTGAAACTGCACTTGTAAAGTTTTCAGATAATTATTCTGACCATCCGCGTATGCCAGAGGCAAGGTTTTGGCTAGGGGAGAGTTATTTGGGGCGTAGCCAATTCAAAAAAGCTGCGGAAATTTATCTTGATGCACAAAAACGCTGGCCAAACAGTAAGTTTGGTCCTCAAACACTTCTTAAGCTAGGCGTGTCTTTAGCGGGACTAAATCAACGTGAGCTTGCATGCGCAACCTTTGCCAAAGTAACTCAAAAATACCCGGATACCTCGAGAGCTGTTCGCCGTAACGTTGCCTATGAGCAAAATGCTGCTCGCTGTTTGACGAACTAAAGGACATCATGTCTAAACCAATTAATCCATTTGAACTCTTCGCATCTGTGGATGTGGATAGCCCCATTATCGTTGCGGTATCGGGGGGGAGCGATTCTATCGCACTCTTATTGCTGGCATCCAGCTGGGCAAAAAGTGTTGATGCCAGTTTGCAAGTTGTTACGATTGATCATGGTTTGCGCCCAGAAGCTGCCGCAGAGGCTGCTTTTGTTTCAGGCGTTAGTGAGGGCTTGAACCTGCCACATCTGACATTGGCTTGGGATGGCATAAAACCTGAAAGCGGTTTGTCACACGCGGCACGCAATGCACGCTATCAATTATTGGAAGAATTTGCCTGCGATATTGGCGCTAAAACCATTCTGGTTGGCCATACGGCCAATGATCAGGCAGAAACTATTTTGATGCGAAATGCCCGGGGCGAAGAAGGAGAGCAAACCAGAGGTCTTTCCGGTATTGCGCCTATAATGTTTTTACCCAAGCGCACGACATTGATCAGGCCTTTATTGGGATTAAGCAGAAATCATTTACGCTCTTATCTTAGGCAGTTGAACCAAAGCTGGATTGAAGACCCAAGTAATTCTGACGAAGCATATGAAAGAGTTCGTATCAGGAATGCTTTGGGTGATGATGAAAAAAGGATTTTTGAGCTTTGCAAATTTGCGGAACTCTGCGGTAAATTGCGTCAGTCCTTAAGCAATGAAGTCGCATCAGTTTTATCTCAACATATCGATGTAAATCAGGGACCTGTATATCATATCTCTAAATTGGCATTGGATAGCCGTCCCACATCTGTCAAGAAACTGGCTTTGCAAGTTATGATCGCCATAGCGGGTGGTGCAGAGTATTTTGTGTCTGATCGATCGGTTTCCAGATTGCTTGAAGCAAATTGTGAAAGTCGTATTACGATGGGCAATTCGGTTGTTGAAATGAATGAACTTGAATACAGGTTTTATCGCGAGAAACGTAATCTGCCATCTGTTGTTGTGGGGCCTGGTGATCATGTTTTATGGGATGGGCGCTATATGATTAAGAATAATAGTGCGTCCTCATATTTTTGTGGTGCGTTGTCGTTTGATCAATTGCAACACGTCGAAGAGACCAGAGGGCGCAAGCTTGGAGTCAAACCCAGAGCTGTTCTGGGAGGTACACCTTCCTTATGCGGCGATGGAGATGATATTATTCTCCCATTCATTAAAGGATTTGAAATACCAGCAAAGCTCAATCTTACATTGTGTGTACGCTCTATTGAGTATTTTTGCCCGCAATATGACCTGTCACTTCTGGAGTTTATTGACACACTGAAAACTCGTATGGGCAGTTTGAGGCATGTTGATTAATCTTATTTGCTAAAATTTGCTGATTTATCGCTTGGTAGCGAAATATTTATCGCTACAAACCTTGGCAATTAACCCAAGCCAACCTATCTTATATCATAATCGCGAAAACCTAGTATGGTGAAATATTAGGTGAACTTATTTCCAGGAAGTTTCAATGAACTCTAATTTCAGAAATCTCGCTTTATGGGCAATTATTGGCGTCATGCTGATTGCCTTGTTTAATTTATTTCAGAACCCTGCCCAACAGAGCAAGGCTTCTGAAGTTGCCTATTCCAAATTTCTTGATGAAGTTGAGAATAACAACGTCAAAAGCGTAGAGATCGCAGGGCGTGTTATTACGGGTAGCTATGCTGATAATGATAGTCGATTTGAAACATATGCGCCTGATGATCCTGAGCTTGTCAGTAAACTGGAAGAGCGTGGCGTTACCATCAAGGCAACACCGCCAAATGAAGGCTCTTCATTGTTGAGTGTATTTGTTAGCTGGTTACCAATGTTCATTATCCTTGGTGTGTGGATTTTCTTCATGCGTCAAATGCAGGGCTCAAATAAGGGTGCTATGGGCTTTGGTAAATCAAAAGCCAAAATGCTGACAGAAACACAAGGTCGCGTGACTTTTGAAGATGTTGCTGGTGTTGATGAAGCAAAAGAAGATTTGGAAGAAATCGTAGACTTCCTTCGCGATCCTACAAAATACCAACGTCTTGGTGGCAAAATTCCCCATGGTGTTTTGCTTGTAGGCCCTCCAGGTACGGGTAAGACCCTGCTTGCACGTTCTGTTGCGGGTGAAGCAAATGTACCTTTCTTTACAATTTCAGGTTCTGACTTTGTTGAAATGTTTGTCGGTGTTGGTGCAAGCCGTGTCCGTGACATGTTCGAGCAAGCCAAGAAGAATGCGCCTTGTATCATCTTCATTGACGAGATCGATGCTGTGGGTCGCCATCGTGGTGCAGGCCATGGTGGTGGTAACGACGAGCGTGAACAAACCTTGAACCAGCTTTTGGTTGAGATGGACGGTTTTGAAGCTAATGAAGGTATTATCCTGATTGCTGCAACCAACCGCCCTGATGTGCTTGATCCAGCACTTCTTCGCCCTGGTCGTTTTGACCGTGAAGTTGTTGTGCCAAATCCTGATGTAACGGGCCGTGAAAAAATTCTTAAAGTACATGCACGCAAGGTGCCGTTAACAGATAATGTGGATTTGAAAATCCTTGCGCGTGGTACGCCAGGTTTTTCAGGTGCTGATCTTATGAACCTTGTAAACGAGGCAGCACTGCTTGCTGCACGTCGCAATCGCCGTATGGTGAGTATGGCAGAATTCGAAGACGCTAAAGACAAGGTGATGATGGGTGCAGAGCGTCGTTCAACCGCCATGTCTGAAGAAGAGAAAATGAATACTGCCTATCATGAAGCAGGTCATGCGATTGTTGCACTAAACGTGCCTTCGGCTGATCCAGTGCACAAGGCAACAATTATTCCGCGTGGTCGTGCGCTTGGTATGGTGATGCAATTGCCTGAAGGTGATCGTTATTCGATGAGCTATAAATATATGGTTTCTCGCCTGGCAATCATGATGGGTGGCCGTGTTGCCGAAGAGCTTAAGTTCGGCAAAGAGAATATTACCTCTGGTGCGTCATCTGATATCCAACAGGCAACGAAGCTTGCAAAAGCCATGGTTACCGAGTGGGGTTACTCTGATGAACTTGGTCAGGTCAATTATAGTGGCGACCAAAATCAGCAGAACTACCTTGGTATGGGTGGCCAAATGGGCACAACCTCTGAAGCAACTGCCCAGATCATTGATAGTGAAGTTAGAAGGCTGGTTGATACAGCCTATGCAGAGGCAACTAAAATTTTGAAAAAGAAAAAGAAGGACTGGGAAGCATTGTCCCAGGGCCTTCTTGAGTATGAAACTTTATCGGGTGATGAGATTGCTGATCTTCTTAAAGGCAAGCCACCGAACCGTGATGAAGATGCAGGCAAGCCACCTTCACGCGGGTCTGCCGTGCCAACTGCGGGCAAACCTAAAAAAGGTGATGAGCCTGATGCAGGTGATATGGAGCCTCAGCCTTCATAAATTTCGAATTAAGTATCTGTTAACCATAAAAGACCGCAGTTATGAATGATTGCGGTCTTTTTGTATCTAATGTGTTATAATCTGATACACATTTTGAATGCTCAATCTAAGCACGATGGTGTATTGAGAATTCAGTCTTGCTGGGGCATGGCATGTAAAAACCGGGTAGAAAATTATGACACGTAAGTATTTTGGCACTGACGGTATTCGTGGAACTGCGAACCGTTTTCCTATGACTCCAGAAATCGCCATGCGCGTTGGTATGGCAGCAGGCATTGCTTTTCGTCGTGGCAAGCACCGTCACCGCGTTGTTATTGGAAAAGACACTAGACTGTCTGGCTATATGATCGAAAACGCTTTGGTTGCGGGTTTTACCGCTGCTGGTATGGACGTATTTTTATTAGGGCCAATCCCAACACCAGCTGTTGCAATGCTCACACGTTCAATGAGAGCAGATATCGGCGTTATGATTTCTGCATCTCATAATGCATATCAAGACAATGGTATTAAGCTGTTTGGTCCTGATGGTTTTAAACTTTCTGATAAAATTGAAGTATCTATTGAGCAATTGCTTGATGAAGAACTTACTTCAAAGCTGGCGCATCCAAATGAAATTGGTCGTGCGACTCGTGTTGAAGGTGTGCATGCGCGCTACATAGAGTTTGCTAAACGCACCTTGCCTCGAAAAATGACGCTTGATGGTATGCGTATTGTGATGGATTGTGCAAATGGCGCTGCTTATAAAGTTGCTCCAGAAGTGTTATGGGAATTGGGTGCGGATGTTGTTCCTATTGGGCATAAACCCAATGGAACGAATATCAATGAAGATTGCGGTTCAACCAGTACATCGCAACTGTGTCGCAAAGTTCAAGAAACACGCGCTGATATTGGTATCGCACTTGATGGTGATGCAGATCGCTTGATTGTGGTTGATCAAAATTCCAATGTAATTGATGGCGATCAGATCATGGCGCTGGTTTCTCAATATTGGAACAAGACCGACCGGCTATCTGGCGGTGGTGTTGTTGCGACCGTGATGTCTAATCTTGGATTAGAACGTTTTCTAAATGACCAAAAGTTGAATCTGATTAGAACCAAGGTTGGTGACCGTTATGTTGTTCAACACATGCGTGAACACGGGTTTAATCTGGGCGGAGAGCAATCAGGGCATATGATTATGTCTGATTTTGCGACAACAGGTGATGGTTTGGTTGCTGCGTTACAAGTGCTTGCTGTTGTTCAGGCCGAAGACAAGCCAGTGAGTGAGGTTTGTCGTAAATTTGAACCTGTTCCTCAACTGATGAAAAACGTTCGTTATGCAAGTGGCGCACCCCTTGAGGATGCACTTGTCAAAGAGGCTATTAAAGAAGGTGAAAACCGTCTGGGTAACTCTGGTCGGTTGGTTATCCGTGCTTCCGGAACAGAGCCGTTAATTCGTGTGATGGCAGAATGTGATGATGAAGCATTGGTGCAAAATGTGGTCAATGACATTGTTGAAGTCGTTCAAAAGGTCGCTGCCTAGACTTGTTTTTTGAAGTTTATTGATTAAGTAGAAAGCTTCCGTTTGGGAGCTTTCTTGCGTTTTGGGCATTTGTAAATACTTCTTAACCTTAATTTTTAACCTTAATGATTACGGTTAAGAGCGTTTTAACCATTATACTTCATATTCCTGATTATTGATTTTCTCAACGCGCCAATAATGGCGGTCATCAGGAAGGAAGTTGTAATGCGCAGCTTTAAAAAAATGTCTCTCGTTGCTGCTGCACTCATGGCATCTACCGCTATGGTTCAGGCAGCTGATTTAATCCCGGCACCTACACATGATTTACCACCGGAAGTTGTTCCGGTTGCTGCTGCCAGCGGTTGGTACATTCGTGGTGATATTGGTTATGCAAGTCTTGACCATCGTGGTGTTGATTATTTGCAAGGCCCGTTTCTTACAGGTCAATTTGAACAACATGAATTAGACTCAACCTGGTCAATCCAGGGTGGTATTGGTTACCAGGTTACGGATTACTTCCGTGTTGACGGTACGATTAAATATCTAGGAGCGTCAGACTTTGATGGCTCATCAGCTCCTGCTGGCTCAGGTTGTTCAGGCGGCGCAGTATATGCAGGCTTTACTTGTGATTACAACGATGATGCTGAACTGGAATCTGCAACTATCTTCATGGCAAATGCATATGTTGATCTTGGCACAGTAAATGGTTTCACACCATATGTTGGTGCTGGTATCGGTGGCGCAAGAGTTAAGTGGGGCGATCTGTTGAACGACCAAACTTGTACTCCAGGCGATCCAGCTTGTGATGGAGAAGATTTCAGTCACGCAGGTGAATCTGAAACACGTTTTGCATGGGCTGTACATGCAGGTGCATCCTATGATGTGAGCTGTCGTACAAAAATTGATGCTGGTTATACATACACACGCATCGAAGGTGGCAAACAATTTGGCACTGGCGTTGGTGTAGCAGGTAGCTTGGCACCAGGTGTTGCTCAAGGTGGTAACGGTTTTGATCGTGGTATTGAAATCCACGAAGGCCGTGTAGGTCTTCGCTATGCACTGAGCGATGCTGGTTGTCATCAGCCAGTTCACCAGCCGCAGGTTGTATATAAATAATAAAGGTTTGAGGGAAGGTCCCAGACCTTCCCTTGCCAAACTTCAAGTATTCCACATTTAGTGGAAAATATAGTTCAGAGGCTGAGGGCTCAAACATGAAACGTTTTGTATTAAATTCTACCGTCGCAGCAATCGCATTGCTTTCCGCAACAAGCGCATTTGCTCAAGATTATAACTCTGGTGTTGTTACAAAATCACCAAGTGAAGGTTACACAGACGTTGAATTTGGAAGCGGTTGGTATCTGCGCGGTGATATTACTTATAATATTGATGGTAGAAGTAATACTACCAATGAAAATATTGCCCAAATCGGTAGAAATGCACAAACTGATTATGATGATGCCGTTGGTGTTAGAGTAGGCTTTGGTTACTATGTAAATCCTAATGTGCGATTAGAATTAAGTGCGGAATCTCTATTCAATAGTGAGTTTGATGCTTTTAATTCAAATGCTTCATTTGGTGGTAGTAGGGATATTACAGTTACGACGCCTACTGGTGATGTGACTGGTACTGTTAACTTTGACTCAAACGGTAATTCAACAGGTTCTACTGTTGGCATACCAAATGGTACACAGGTTGGTGCAAATGGTGGTACTGAAGATTTCAATGCTTCTTATTCAGCAACAAATTTAATATTAAATGCCTACTACGATTTGAATTCCGTTGGAGCGTTTAAGCCTTATATTGGAGTTGGTGCAGGTATTTCTAGAATAAACTATAACCAAACACGAACGCTTACTTGTGTTGCAGCTGCTTCATCAACGTGTGCAATCGGTACAGACCCTTTGACGTTACATCTTGATGATGAGTTTTGGACCTATGCATATCAGCTAAGTTTAGGAACTGCGATTGCAGTTGATGATAGAACATCGATTGATCTGAGTTACTCTTATACTGGTGTAGGTTCTGGTAGTGATTTAAATTATAGTGATGGTACTGCTATTGACGATGATGGCTTTAACGTTCATCAGGTTAGAGCAGGTATCCGTTACGATATTTGGTAAGAAAATCGTAGGCTTATAACTTAGAATTCAAGGCAGCTATTTTAGCTGCCTTTTTGTTTGGTAGTTTGCTTTTGTGCAATTGTAATGCCGCCCAAGACTAAAACCAGTCCCATTGCGTGGTAAGCTTCAAACTTTTCGCCAAGTATCAAGACAGCCAAAATCGCACCAAAAATTGGGACTAGGTTGATGAACAACCCGCCGCGGTTTGAGCCGATTTTATCCAGTCCCAATATCCAGAAAAGTTGTGCGAGAACGGATGGAAAAATACCTGCATAAAGAACAACACCCCAGCCATGCAGGTCGGGCCATATCAGAGCGTTACTGGAAACTTCATAAGCCAATAAGGGCGTAGTGGTGATGAGTGCGGCCACACCCAGAACACTCAGAAAGCTGAGCGGATGAATGTCAGGTTTGTTTTTGAGTAAAACAGAATACATGCCGTAAACGATGATGGCTGCCAACATCAGTAGATCACCAATATTCAGAGATTGAGTACTAAAACTGAGAATATTTCCTCTTGTAACTGTAATAGCCACGCCGACCAGGGTAATGACAAAACCAATCACTTGATAGGCGGTTACTTTTGTTTTGAACAAGACATAGTTCAAGATAAACACAATCAGAGGCATTGAAGCCTGTTCAATGGCAACGTTGATTGCGGTTGTGTGGTTAAGAGCCAAATACATTAGGGCATTGAAAATCGCAAAGCCAAAAGCACCCAAAAGAAATAGAAATTTCCAATGTTTTTTAATCATGGCCTGATCGCGTTTTAAGTGTTGAATCGAGAATAAAATCAGAATGGATGATGCTATTATCCATCTCAGCCATGTTAACAAAAAGGGTGAGACATGACCTGCGCCCAGTTTCCCGGCAACGGCATTTCCTCCCCAAAGCAAGGCAGTTAAAGATAGCAAAATATATGCGCTATGCTGGGAAGAGGGCTTGGTTTTCATGTGAAATTATATTTTCTTTCAGGGTGAGATAAAATTTCCTACCCATAAAAATTGTAGTGAACATAAACTCTAGGTTGATGTTTGCAGCTTTTTTAGCCTATTAACAACCGTAATCTTGTTTCTCCAAAAGCTTTGGTCTTGATTGCACCGCATGCAGTCTTGCTGCAATAGTTTGCCAGTTTAATTAATAAGCAAAGATAAAAGAGAGTTCTATGACGAATGTAGCTGTAATTGGGTCTCAATGGGGGGATGAAGGTAAAGGCAAGATTGTTGATTGGTTGTCAGAACGTGCTGATTTGGTGGTTCGCTTTCAAGGTGGACATAATGCTGGGCATACTCTCGTTATTGATGGAACAAGTTACAAGTTAAGCCTGTTACCTTCAGGCGTTGTGAGAAAAGGCAAACTTGCTGTTATTGGCAATGGTGTTGTGATTGATCCACATGCCCTAATGGCAGAGATTGGTCGTTTGGCTGAGCAGGGCGTTGTCGTAACACCGGAAAATCTTCGTATTGCCGAGAATGCAACACTTATTCTTTCAGTTCATAGTGAGCTTGATGGTATTCGCGAGGATGCTGCTGCTGTTGGAACTAAAATTGGTACCACGCGTCGTGGTATTGGTCCTGCCTACGAAGATAAGGTTGGACGCCGTGCAATTCGTGTGCTGGATTTAGCAAATCTGGATAGCATTGGGCCAAAAATTGAACGCTTGCTAACCCATCACAATGCACTTCGCCGTGGTTTAGGTCAGCCAGAAGTTGCGTTTGATACAATTTTCAAAGAGCTCGAGGCGGTTGCCGATCGTATGGTTCCGTTTAGTGAACCGGTATGGAAATTGCTCGATAACGAAAAACGCAAAGGTTCACGTATTTTGTTTGAAGGTGCGCAAGGCACTTTGCTCGATATTGACCACGGCACTTACCCATTTGTAACTTCATCAAATACAGTCGCTGGGCAAGCAGCGGCTGGGTCTGGTATGGGGCCAGGTTCTGTTGGATACGTGCTTGGTATTACAAAAGCCTATACAACACGTGTTGGTGAGGGGCCTTTCCCAACTGAGCAGGAAAACGAAATTGGCCAGTTCCTAGGCGAAAAAGGCCATGAATTTGGTACGGTCACTGGACGTAAGCGCCGTTGCGGCTGGTTTGATGCGGTTCTGGTCAGACAAGCAGTGGCAACAAATGGCATTACTGGTATTGCTCTAACAAAGCTTGATGTTCTGGATGGACTTGAGGAAATAAAAATCTGTGTTGGTTACAAGCTAGATGGAAAAACAGTTGATTACCTACCAGCAAGCCAAGGTACACAAGCGCGTGTTGAGCCTATTTATGAGACCCTTCCTGGGTGGAAAGGGACAACAGTTGGTGCTAGAACATGGAAAGAATTACCTGCAGAAGCGGTTAAATATGTGCGCCATGTTGAAGAATTAATCGGATGTCCTGTTGCACTTCTTTCCACAAGTCCCGAGCGTGAAGACACAATACTTGTTCATGACCCATTTCAGGACTAAATTAGATTTAGGATGGTGCAATTGATTCCATTTTTGATAAATACAACAAAGTAAAGTGCGGGTAGACGGGGAATGGCTGACTATTATTCTATATTAGAAAAAACAATTTCAGGATTGCCTAATAATACACCTGAAGTTCGTAACGCGGTTTATAAAAAAGCCAGAACTGCGATTGAAACTCAACTGCGCAATATGAACCCTGTGCCGAGTGAGGAAGCTATTAACTCACAGTTGAACTTGCTTGAAGAGGCAATTGTTTTAATTGACTCAGAACATACAGTTGCACCCGATCCATTGCCTGTTCTTGAAGAAGAACCACCACAAGCTGAATTACCGCCCGAACTTGTGGATGAACCTGTGGTTCCTGAAGCACCGGCTTCGCCTGTCATTTCGGAGCCCATACCCGCCCCACAAGAACCGGTGCCTACGCCTCCAAAAACGCAAAGCGTCGTTGATAGTGTTGAAACTGCAATTGATCGGGTTCAAGCTGAAATGCCCGCCGAAGTTGAGGTTTCTCAACCTGTATCGGCTGCGCCGATTGCAGCCAGTACTGTCACGGCGCCAACAGCTTCGGCCGATGAAGTGGCCTCCGTCAGTGTTGATCCCGCCACAAAGGATATTCTTGAGCCGATTGTTGCTGCAGACCCTGGCAATGTTACTCAGCAAGAGTTTGACATGCCTGAAGAAAAATCAGGTGGGTTTTTGGGTGGCTTGGTCAAATTACTGGTTATTCTTGGATTGCTTGGCGGTGCAGGATACGCAGTTTGGAAAAATAAAGATGAGCTAACGAGCTTTGCCAATAATCTCATGGCGCCTTCGCAAGTGGCTGAAGAAGAAACGACGCCTGAGCCAGAACCTGTTACAACCGAACCTGAAGTTGCAGTAACGCAACCTGAGCCTGAAGTTGTTGAACCGCAAGAACCTGAGCCAGTTGAGCCTGAAGTTGCTGAGCCTGAAGTCGTTGAACCGGAAGTTGTTGAGCCAGAGATTATAGAACCTGAGGTTATTGAACCCGAAACTGAGCAAGAGGTCGTGCAAGAAGAAACACCAAACACGCCCCAGCAAAGTGGCGTTATTCCGATCGGTGAAGTTGCTTATCTTTATGAAGAGGGCAGTGCGGGCAGTGGTGCGACCAGAACAAACGCTGCAATAACCTGGGAATTGAAGCAAGAAAGCCTAAATGCTGGTAGTCCACCAGAGTCCGTTATTGTCGGGAAGATGGACATTCCTGAGAAAAATGTCTCAATCGATATCGTCTTAAAGCGCAATATAGATGCGGCTGTTTCTGCAAGTCATATGATTGAAATGCAGTTCAATCTCCCACCAAACTTTCAGGGCAAATCAGTTGAAAGCATTGCGCGTTTCGTAATGAAAGCAACAGAAGAAGCGCCAGGTGAGCCTTTGGCGGCTGTCCCCGTGAAAGTGAGTGATGGTAATTTCCTAATCGCTCTGGATAACTTGCAACAAGCAGTTACGCTAAATACGCAACTTCTACAGAACTCTTCATGGATTGATGTTCCAATCGTATACGGAACTGGAAAGCGGGCATTGCTCACACTGGAAAAAGGTGGAACGGGTGCGCGCGTTTTCACAGAAGCTTTTAAAGATTGGCAGAACAGATAAGCACTCACACTTGCCTAACTTTATAAAACCGTAGTAAATAGAAAATACACCTCCAGGGGGTGCCCACAAGGGCTGAGACGTTCCAAAGAAATTTGGCGAACCCCTGATCACATTGAAACTGAACTTAAGTTAAATTGTGGTCTGGAACCTGATCTGGTTTATGCCAGCGTAGGAATGGAGCAAGCTAAAACACATCGTTTTGCTAGTCTTCTTTTCAGCCATATTAAAGATGGAATTTTGAAAAGACACCTTCAAATCATTGCCAGAAAATCACTCTACACACTGATTGTTTGTGTGTTTTTACTTGGGCTTTGGCAGGTTTGTATCTGGTTCTTTAATCCTGCAAAATACTTGTTTCCTGCACCTACTGCGGTTCTACATGCTTTCACCAGCAATCCTGATTATTTGATTTCCAACATGTTCATTACCATGCAGGAAATGGTGCTCGGGTTTTTAGTGGGATCTTTTGCGGGTATTGTGATTGCCTTGCTGCTCTCGCAATTTAAAATTCTTGATCGTTATCTCATGCCTTTGGTTGTTGTTACACAGACCTTGCCAGTTTTTGCAATTGCGCCTTTGTTGGTAATTTGGTTTGGTTTTGGCATTGGCTCAAAGATTGTAATGGCCGCGCTGATTATTTTCTTCCCGGTGGCCTCGGCCTTTTATGATGGGCTGAAATCCACTTCCACGACCTGGCTTGATCTTGCTCAATCCTGGAAGATGTCAAAGTTACAGACGCTTATACACTTCCGAATTCCCGCTGCCTTACCCTCGTTGATGACAGGGCTAAAAGTTGCCGCTACCATAGCACCGATTGGTGCGGTTGTTGGAGAATGGGCAGGTGCTGCGGGTGGATTGGGTTTTGTCATGTTGCAAGCGAATGCACGCACGCAAACGGACGTGGTTTTTGCAAGTCTCGTACTGCTCGGGTTATCAGCCTGGGCTTTGCGATTGATTGTTGTTCAATTGGCTGACTATTTTGTTTGGTGGTCGGCTACTAAAGTTTCTTAAAACTCGGAGTTAAATATGTATCGTATAATGATAGCCATCATGGCCTCTTTTCTCATGATCCTGCCGGCCAACTCGGCAGAAAAACTGACCGTCCTTTTGGATTGGTTTGTAAATCCTGATCACGCACCGCTTGTTGTTGCAAAGCAGCGCGGCATGTTTGAGGCCGCTGG
>CALHIB010000127.1 GCA_938030595.1 uncultured Rhizobiaceae group bacterium
CGCTGACCATAACTTTCAGAACCACTCCTCCTCCCAGGTTCTGAAACAAGGATTAGCTTCCTCCTCCATTTTAGCTAATCCGTAAATATGAAGCTCGTCAGATCCTCCTCCCCTGACGAGCTTTATTTTTGTCTAAATTAAACTTCATCCTAGCAACAAAAAAGGACCGCTTCTTTCGAAACGATCCTTTCGCGATTTTTAATACTGAAAAAATCTTTATTAGCGGAATGAAGCCTCAGTGAAGGCTGCTCCAATGTGAACTTCTTTCCCCTGGATCTCCCCAGAAACCATAAAATCACTCGACATTAGACCACCTCCTTTCGATTCGTTAAACATACTTTGATGTTGCCACAGAATAAAAAATCGTCAACTCCTTAAATTAAGAAAATTTTGAGTGGATATAATGTCAGTTATATTTATTCACATAAATTGTAGTTAATCCATTTTTTCTGATGTCTTTGATTGAATAAGTATATAATCATGCTTTTATGTTAGTATTTATTGATGAGTCTGGTGATCCGGGTTTTAAACTTGATAAAGGCTCCAGCAGGGTCTTTGTTGTCTCTATGGTTATATTCAAGGACTCTAATCGTGCCCAATTAGCACAAGATAAACTTTTTGAGCTACAAAAAACTATCAAAGCTTATCCTGAATTCAAGTTTAATAAATTACCGAATGCAAAGCGAGATGCTTTCTTTCAAACGGTTTCTAAGCTTGAATTTATTTGCAGAGCAGTTGTTGTTCAAAAAGATCTAATTTATTCTCCAAATCTACGAACTAAAAAAGAATCTTTCTATAAGTTTTTTATTCGTATGATGATGGAGCATGATGCTGGTATTCTTGAGAATGCAAAAGTAATTATTGATGGCTCAGGTGACAGAAATTTTAAAAAGCAGTTTTGTGCTTATTTAAAGCGGAACATTTCAAAAGAGGCTGTTACAAAAGTATCTTTAAAAGATTCAAAAAAGGATTTTCTTGTACAGTTAGCGGATATGACAGCAGGAGCTATTGCTCGTTCTTATAATAAAGATAAACCAAATTCTTCTATTTGGAAGGAACAACTTTTAAAGAATAAACAATTACAAAATGTTTGGGAATTTAAATAGAATGCGCCTTGGTTCCTATCCGTTCGATTGAACGGCACGCACACCATACGGTGACAATTCGGAGACCAAAGGCGTCTTGCTTTAGTAATATACATGCAAAATGTATAAATTTCAATGAATATCAGCTCTTATTCTGACGATTCTCTATCAGATCATCGACAACGGCCGGTTCTGCCAGTGTTGAAGTATCGCCCAAGTTTGAGAAATCGTCCTCTGCAATTTTGCGCAGGATGCGACGCATGATTTTGCCTGAACGCGTTTTTGGCAAGCCTGGCGCCCACTGGATTGCATCGGGCGAAGCGATGGGGCCGATTTCAGAACGCACATGATTTCTCAGTTCAGTCTTGAGTTCGTCAGTAGGTTCAACACCAGCCATCAAAGTCACGTAACAATAAATGCCTTGGCCTTTAATGTCGTGCGGGAAGCCGACAACGGCTGATTCAGAAACTGCATCATGGGCACCAAGGGCTGCTTCAACTTCTGCTGTACCCATGCGGTGACCTGATACGTTAATCACATCATCGACGCGGCCTGTGATCCAGTAATAGCCATCTTCGTCACGACGACAGCCGTCACCTGTGAAATACTTGCCTTTATAGGTTGAGAAGTAAGTTTGAACAAAGCGCTCATGATCACCATAAACCGTGCGCATTTGGCCTGGCCATGAATCGGTTATACAAAGATTGCCGTCTGCAGCGCCTTCAAGCGGGTTACCATCATTATCAACCAGTTGAGGCTGGACACCAAAGAAAGGCGTTGTTGCTGAACCCGGTTTCAAATCCGTTGCGCCTGGAAGCGGTGTAATCATGTGACCGCCTGTTTCCGTTTGCCACCACGTATCAACGATTGGGCAGCGCCCTTCGCCGACTACATTATAATACCATTCCCAAGCTTCCGGATTAATCGGCTCACCTACAGTTCCCAGAATTCTAAGCGAAGAACGTGAAGTTGATTTAACAGGATCATCACCCGCTTGCATTAAAGCGCGAATGGCGGTTGGTGCAGTGTAAAATTGGTTGACTTTATGCTTGTCGCAGACTTCCCAGAAACGTGCAGTGGTCGGATAGTTTGGAACACCTTCAAACATGATGGTTGTTGCACCATTGGCAAGTGGGCCGTAGACAATGTATGAGTGGCCCGTCACCCAACCCACGTCGGCTGTGCACCAGTATATGTCACCTTCTTGGTAATCGAAGGTATATTGATGCGTCATGGATGCCCAGACTAGATAACCACCAGTTGTGTGAAGCACGCCTTTAGGCTGGCCAGTTGAACCGGATGTATAAAGAATGAAAAGCGGGTCTTCTGCATTCATTTCTTCTGGTGGGCAATCGGTTGAGGCTGCGTCGGTGACGTCGTGATACCAGACATCGCGACCTTCAACCCAGTTGATGTCCCCGCCAGTGCGTTTGACAACGATGATGTTTTTAACACTTTGACCTTGCTTTTCAGCAATTTCACAGGCCGCATCGGCATTAGCCTTGAGCGGTACGGACTTGCCACCGCGCAGACCTTCATCAGCTGTGATGATATATTCTGATTGGCAATTAACGAGACGGCCTGCCAGCGCATCCGGAGAGAAGCCACCAAAGACGATTGAGTGCACTGCACCAATGCGCGTACACGCAAGCATTGCGTAAGCAGCCTCTGGAACCATTGGCATATATAAAGTAACGCGATCACCTTTTTTAACACCTTGTGCCTTCATGGCATTGGAGAGGCGGCAAACATGTTCATGCAATTGCTTGTATGTGATGTGCATGTCTTCAGAAGGATCATCACCTTCCCAGATGATTGCTGTCTGGTCGCCACGTTCAGCCAGGTGACGGTCGATACAGTTGGCGCTGACGTTGAGGGTACCGTCTTCATACCATTTGATTGAGATATCAGGATATTCAAAAGTTGTATTTTTGACCTTTGTGTAAGGCTTCATCCATTCAAGGCGCTTGCCTTCGTCACCCCAAAAGCCATCCGGGTCTGAAACGCTGCGCTGATACATTTCTTTATATTTAGCTGCTGTCGCATGCGTGTTCTTGGTGGCATCCTTTAATACTGGATATGTTTTCTCTGCGTCTGACATGATGTCTCCTCCGACCCTTAGTCTTATAAGGGTATTTTCTACCCGAAATTTGTGTCTTTATAATCTGACCACACCTGCAAGGTCTATTCAACCATAGGTCAATGCAGGATATTCGTTCATGCCATAATTCTTAAAGCTTATGGTTAATTTCTGATAGTTAAAATTTTAACGAATTTAAGCCATAGTCACACTATTCCATTTGTATTGTGTAGGAATTTTCCATGGCTCGTTTACGCCACATAAAAATCGCTGTTCTTGTCTTGCCACTTGCCTTGACTGCCTGTGCAGGCAGTGATTTCACCAATTTTTTCAAGCCTGCCAAAATCACCTGGAATGATACAAGCTGGTGTACACCACTACAGTTGAAATCCGCAATTACGAAGGTGGCCAAAAAATTTGGCCCTGTAAGAGTGCATTCAACACACCGTTGGCCTTTAGAAAACAAACGCAAGGGTGGTAAACCAAAATCATATCATCTGACATGCCGTGCGGTAGATTTTTCTGTTCAGGGTGGAAGCCCGAATGAGGTAAAAAATTATCTGAAATCCATGTGGGAAGTCGGTGGTTATAGCTATTATGCACGTGGCAATTTTTTCCATATTGATACCGGGCCACGCAGGACTTGGTGATTAAAGAACCGTCAAAATTTCATCCAGTGGCTTTTTTATCTTAGCTACTGCTGGAACGGTCGCTTCTTCTGACGGATGACCCACTGCCAAAATCATCACGGGTTTTTCTGATTTTGGTCGTTCCAAAAGTTCATTTAAAAATTTCATTGGATTAGGCGTATGCGTGAGCGTTGATAGGCCTGCGTGGTGGAGTGCGGCGATCAGAAAGCCAGTTGCAATGCCCACACTTTCATTGACGTAGTAATTTTTATATTTAGTGCCGTCGTCAAATTCGCCATAACGTTGAGCGAAGATGATGATGAGCCAAGGGGAAATTTCCAGATGTGGTTTTTCAGGGCCAGTGCCAATAGGTTCTAGCGCCTTAATCCATTCATCACCCCCGCCACCTGCGTAAAAGGCCTCTTCTTCCTTTTCTGCCGCTTTACGAATTTCTGTTTTTAATTTCGGATTGCGAATAGCCACAAAATGCCAAGGCTGATGGTTCGCACCACTGGGTGCAGAGCCTGCTGTGCGTATGCAATTTTCAATCACTTCCTTTGGCACTTCAGTCGGTGCAAAATCCCGAATCGAATGACGCGTTCGCATGGTCTCGTAAAAAGTAAGAGCCGCTTCCCGCATTTTCTGATCACTCATATTTGCGCGATCAGGAAGGGGAAGCGCTTTGAATTTTAGATTATTTTTGGCGAACACGCTTTAAACACCCATCCAGCCAATGATTGCGCCTTGTAGAGCGAAGACTACGAACCAATAACCTGCATCAATTGCGGTTAAGTCCCAACCGTTGCCTTGAAAGCGGTGGTTGGTCATCATCGGTGCCAGTGTGAAGCCTGCCCAGCAGAAGAGGGCTGAGAGTACACCGCCCCAGATGGTGTAGGTTCCAATGTGGCCGATGAGGCCCGCCAGAATATAGGCGATTAGCAATTGTGAGATCAGCGCTACGATGTAAATCTTCGGGCTTTGCTGCGGTTCCTCAGTCATGCCAACGGCTTTCATCCAGGGTTTGGCCAGTGCGCCATACCATGCAGCGCCTGCCATCATGCCAGCAAAGGCAGCTAGAATGACGGCTAAATAGTTCAT
>CALHIB010000128.1 GCA_938030595.1 uncultured Rhizobiaceae group bacterium
GCAACACATGCAAGTGCCGAGCCCCATGCACCTGCGCCAATGACCGAAACCTTTGTCATACTTTTGCTCCCTTACGGCCTGAGCCAATTACGCTTTCAGTAGAACCATCCAATGGCCAACGCGACCGTGGTGCCAAATTCATATCTGATGTTTCACCGCGTTCAAATCTTTCCAAAGCCGCCCAGGCAATCATCGCAGCATTATCCGTACAAAGCTTCAAAGGTGGCGCAATTAATTTATAATTATTTTGCTCACAAAGCGCATCCAATCTGGTTCTAATTTCCGTATTGGACGCAACGCCGCCAGCCACGACCAGCGTATCAATGCCATCGCATTGTGCCATCGCACGCTCGCAGCGATTAGCCAGAATTTCAGCAACCGTCTTTTGCATCGAAGCACACAAATCGGCTATATCCTGATCCCTCAAGGGAACTAGCTTTTGCGCTTGTGTTCGAATTGCAGTTTTCAAACCGGAGAAAGACATGTTTAACGTCTCTTGTCCTCGAAGCGGCATCGGGAATTTAAAGCGTGATGCATCGCCTGTCTTTGCTGCTTTTTCAACATTCGGCCCACCCGGAAATTCAAGCCCAAGCAGTTTGGCTGTTTTATCAAACGCCTCACCCACAGCATCATCTATCGTAGTCGCTAATCTTGTATAGTCACCCAAGCCATCAACCCGCACAATTTGGCTATGCCCACCTGACACCAGCAGTAGCAAATAAGGATAAGAAACATCATCAGCTAGTCGAGCTGTTAAGGCATGTCCCTCCAAATGATTGACACCTAAATAAGGAATGCCACGACTTGCTGACAAGGCTTTTGCCGTCATCAACCCCACCATCAATCCACCGACAAGTCCCGGTCCAGCCGTGACGCCTATTCCATTGATTTTGGATAAATCCAGTGAGGCTTTATCAAGCGCTCGTTTAATAATATGATCTATGGCAGATAAATGCGCACGGGCTGCAATTTCCGGGACAACACCGCCAAACTCTGAATGTTCATCAATCTGGCTTAAAACAACATTGGAAAGCAAATGCGGCTTTCCATGGCGATCACGCGTAACCACACTTGCTGCAGTTTCATCGCAACTTGTTTCAATTCCCAGAATATACATTGTCAGAAAAGTCCGATGCCTGTAACAGTTTATACAAGTTTGACCTACCAGACAGAGCATAAAAAGAAAATGGCAGAAAACACAATCCGCATCGGCACAAGAGGTAGCAAGCTGGCACTTGTTCAAGCGGAATACATGAAATCCTTACTTCAAAAAACACATCAAAATCTTAAAGTTGAAATTGAGGTTATTTCAACGGCGGGTGACAGAAGCCAAAAGGACAATATTGCACTGTCAGAAATTGGTGGCAAAGGGTTGTTTACGATGGAGATCGAAGAAAAACTCTCTAACGGATCCATCGATATGGCCGTGCATTCTGCCAAAGACATGCCAACCGCTCTGCCAGAAGGTTTGGCGCTTGTTTGTTATCCACCACGCGAAAATGTCGCCGATGCCTTTATCTCAAATAAAGTCGATCGTTTTGAAGACTTGGCGCAAGGTGCGATCATGGGGTCTGCATCCCTTCGCCGTCGCGCATTGATGTGGCGAAAGCGCCCTGATCTGGAAATGGTCATGTATCGCGGCAATGTCGGAACACGCATTGAAAAACTCAAGCAAGGCGTAGCAGACGCAACCTTGCTTGCCTGCGCTGGCTTAAACCGCTTGGGCATGCGTGACGCGATTACATCTGAACTACCCATCGATGAGTTTCCACCCGCCCCGGGGCAAGGTGCCATTACAATCGAAGCACATTTGAGTAATTCCAGAATGTTGGAACTCCTCAAACCCTTAAACCACCGTGAAACTGAAATAGCACTCATCGCAGAGCGTTCATTTCTGGAAGAACTGGACGGTTCCTGTCGCACCCCAATCGGCGCTCACGCAAAAATTGATGGCGACAAGCTTTCTCTACATGGCATTATCTTAAAACCGGATGGCAGCCAGTCACACGAAGATCGCCTTGATGGCACAATCGGTGACGCAAGAGACATTGGCCTTGAAATGGGCAAACGATTAAAAACAAATGCTGGCACAGACTTTTTCAAAGATTGGTCATAAAGCCTATGGCAGTCTTAATCACAAGAGCTGAACCCGCTGCCAGCCAAACATCAAAGAGAATAGAACAAGCTGGCCATGACGTCATTGTTCTTCCGCTCTTTGAAGTATCAGATTTAAAAACCCAAATTCCCAATGCTGACTATGATGGCGTGATTTTCACCAGCAAGAATGCAGTAGAGGTTTTGGCAACACGAGAATTCGGATTTAAAAACATTCCTGCTTATTGTGTCGGCGAAAAAACCAAACAGGCTGCTGAAGCACTAGGCTTTACCAAAACCCATGTCGCAAACGGCGGCGGCGCTGTTCTTGCAGACTTGATGGGTAAAATGAAACTTGAGGGACAAACTTTATTATATCCCACAACGCCTGACAGAAGCTATGATATGCAAACAGCACTTGAACCTTCTGGAATTAAGGTCAAGAGCATTGATATCTATCAGGTAAATGCGCTTATCCCGGATCAACAGACCTTCACTCAAACCTTCCAAAAAATCTCTTACGGACATATCTTTACCTACTCTGCGCTTAGCGCAACACATCTTACTCATATTTTGGAAACTACAAATCTAACAAACGCATTGAAAGACTGCACGTTGATTGGTATATCAAAACACGCAGTTAAATCACTTGAACAGTTTGAATGGAAAGAGATTTTGGTTGCCCGTCAACCGGATGAAACATGTATGATTGAGCTTTTAAACCAGAGCATAAATCCAACAAATTATTCATAAACCCAATTATTTACCTTGCGGAAAGTAATCGAGACTCGCATAACAACGTTCGAAACCATATAATATTCAAACCTGGTAGTTGAAATAGGAAGAAAACATGGCCTCTAAAGCGAAGCCAACTGGCACAAGACGCAACCCATCGCAGGCTAAAAAGCCAGCAACAATTGATTTGGATGCTAAAGAAATCAAAGCTGAGACAACATCTACAGCCAAAAAGACTGCTACAGATCAAAAAGCTCAAAACTTTGGCCGACCAAGCACAGCTGAAAAAACCTCCGTGCCTAACGCTTCCAAGGAATCTGGCACTGTTGAAAGCAAAAAGCCTGCGACAAATACAGAAGCTAAAAAGCCAGCAGATCCAAAACCTGCTGCTCCTGCTACCAAAACCAGCGAACCCAAACAAAAGGGTTCATTCATGAGCAATCTAACATCAGCGCTAATGGGTGGCGTTGCTGCACTGGTTGGCTTTGGTGCAATTGGCATCTGGGACGGTGCACGCGAACTACCCATTATCGGCAACTTTTATGGTGGTAGCACTCAATCATCTTCAAATGGCACAAATGAAATAGCTGCACTAAAAGCCCAAATTGAAGAGCTGAAAAATACGAATCAGATTGACCTTTCACCTATTAATGAAAAATTGGCATCCCTGGAAACCACAGTTTCAAATGTCACCTCCAGCGATAACGGCTCAACAGAGTTAAACGAGAAAATAGCAAAGCTTGAAGAAGGTTTTGCCGCTGTAAACACTTCTATTGCAGAGATTACTGCAGCAGCAGCCGATGGCAGTAACACTTCACCAGTTGCACTTTCGACCGCAATTTCATCTTTGGACAAACGTCTTGAAGGCTTGGAAGCTGATCTTGGTAGTGTTTCCGATTCTGTAACAAAAAATCCAAGACTTGATAATATCTCAAGCTCCATTGGTTCTTTGGAAACACAAGTGCAAGGCATTACTGCATCTATAGCTAGCCTGAAGCAATCTGCAGAAACCAACACCCAGACACTTTCCGGGCTCACAGAACAATCAGCAACGCTGGAAAATACGGTTGCCTCCGTTAAAGCCAGCGAAAAGGTTGCCAAATCGGTTGCCGTCAATGCACTGGCAACGGCGCTTAAAAACGATGATGCTTTAAGCCTCCCTATTTCTTCTGTGAAAGCCTTAATTGGAGAAACAGCAGAAACCACACGTCTTGAAGAATTAAACAATGCAGGCATTCCATCGCGCGCCGCCTTGGTGAGCGATTTGGATAAAGTAATTAACTCAGTGCAAAACCCGGACGCACCCAATGAAGATGGCAGCATTTCAGACCGTTTCTGGGCGAATGCCAAAAATCTGGTTTCATTTAGAACCACTGGCCCGCAAAAGGGTGATACGCCCCTTGCAATCTTGTCACGTGTAAAAGCGGGAGTTTCAACAGGCGACCTGACGGCTGCAAAAGCCGAATGGGAAACGCTCCCTGACAATATCCGTAAAAGTGCAGCCGATTGGGAAGCAAAACTCAATAGCCGTATCGAAGCCTTTGCGCTTCAAGATGCACTCAATCAAAAATTAACTGCTGAAGCTGGCTAACCAGATAAGGACATATCCGAATGTTTCGTTTTTTAGTATTTCTTCTGGTTGTCCTATGCTTAGGCGCATTGTTTGCCTGGGTTGCAGATAACCCTGGCGAAGTTTTCCTTAAATGGGAGTGGCTGGCTGCTCAACTGGGTCGTCCAGGTGAAGAAGTTGGCGTGCCACTCACCTTGGTTTTTCCGGTTTTGGTGGGACTAATATTTTTATCGATTGTAATCTGGAGTATCTTACGCAGCCTTATTGGCGCGCCTTCCATGCTTTCAAGGTTCTTTGACAATCGCAAACGTGAAAAAGGCTATAAGGCACTTTCCCAAGGCTTGATTGCTGCAAGTTCTGGCGATGCAAGTACAGCCAGAAAGCTGACCAAGGAGAGTAAAAAGCTATTGGGTAAAGACCCGTTGGTAGCACTTCTTGGCACTCAAACAGCTATCCTTGAAGGCAAACGTGATGAAGCCCGCGAAAACTTCAAAACCATGTTGGAAGATGATTCAACTAAAATGGTAGCACTACGCGGCCTGTTCCTTGAAGCAGAACGCCAAAATGAACCAGAGGCTGCACGCCATTACGCAGAAGAAGCTGCAAAGACAGATCCTTCTCTCCCTTGGGCTGGCAACGCAAAATTGCGTTATTCAGCAAGCGATGGAGACTGGGATGCAGCCATTCGCACACTTGATTCAAACCGCTCTGCCGGTCTGATCGACAAACTCGCAGCAAAACGTCAACGTGCTGTACTGCTAACCGGCAAGGCGCTTGCAAAAGAATCTGAAAATCCGGATTACGCACTCAAACTTTCAAAAGAAGCGCATAAACTAGCAAAAGATCTGGTACCTGCTGCTACAACCTTTGCAAGAGTATCAACCAGACTGGGTGATCCGAAAAGTGCTACAAAAATTATTGAAGCGTCTTGGAAAATTGCACCGCATCCTGAATTGGCAGAAGCCCATGCAGCAATTGCATCTGGGGAATCAGTTCAAGCACGTCTTGAGCGCGCTCAAAAACTTGCAAAATTGTCAGGTGATAACGCGGAAGGTCAAATGGCACTGGCTATTGCAGCGATTGATGCAAATGAATGGGAACAAGCTCGTGAAGCGCTGGAACCTGTTCTCACATCACGACCAACAGAACGTGCTTATCTGCTCATGGCTGATATTGAAGAAGGTCAACATGGCGACAAAGGACGTATGCGCGACTGGTTGGCAAGAGCAGTTCGAGCCCCTGCTGATCCTGCTTGGGTTGCTGGTAATCATGTATCGGAAGAATGGCTCCCGATCTCACCAATTGATGGTGAAATTGATGCCTTTGAGTGGAAAGTTCCAGTACAACAATTGGGTGATGCATCGACACCCGTCATGACACTCGAAGAATTAAAGGCTGCTACAATTCAAGCTGAGCCGGAAGAAATTATCAAAGAGGATAAGACTTCAGAAATTGAAGATGCTGTAATCGTTGTAGACGAAGCAGATGATAAAAAACAAGATGACATTGATTCCTCTGCCAAAGCTAGTGCTGCAGTAGCTGCTTCTGTTACCGCCGCTAAAACAGGTGATAATCAAACCACAGAAAAAGAAGCTCAAACCGAGCCTGAAACTGAACCTCTTGCTAAAAAAGAAACCAATGATGGTGCTTCCAAAGAAGAATCTGTAGTTTCTGACGCGCGCCCAATGCCAAACAAGCTTGCGGCAAACATTGATAAAGATGATTCAGACAGTTCAGTTGAATTTCCGCTCAAACGCAGACCCGATGATCCAGGCCCTCATCCTGACAAGGAACCGCCCAAAAAAGGTTTTAAACTTTTTTAAAGCTGAATACGCTTGGCAAATGTGCTTAGAGAACCTATGTCAATCATAAGAATTCTCTAAGCGGATATACCCATGTCAGAAGTTACCAGTAAAGAAGTCTTGGCTCAGCTTTCAAAAGTCAAAGGCCCGGATTTAAAAAGCGATATTGTTTCTCTAGGCATGGTCGAAAACGTGCTGGTAAACGATGGCAAGGTCATTTTCTCTATCAATGTACCAGCAGAACGTGCTCAAGAACTAGAACCCTTGCGCGAAGCTGCCGAAAAAGCGGTGTCCCAGCTTAACATCGAAAAAGTAACAGCTGTTTTAACCGCAGAACGTAAACCAGGTTCACAAGCGCCTGCACCAAAACCAGCAGCACCTCAACAACATGCAGGCGGTGGCAAAGCGGGCGTACCGGGCATTAAAAACATCATTGCTGTAGCATCGGGCAAAGGCGGCGTTGGTAAATCGACAACCTCTGTAAACCTGGCGCTCGCACTGGCTTCAACGGGCTTGAAAGTTGGTCTTCTGGATGCTGATATCTACGGCCCTTCCATGCCACGCATGTTGGGCATCACCGACAAACCAACCGCTCAAGGTAAAATCTTGTCTCCACTGGAAGGCTACGGCATCAAAGTTATGTCGATGGGCTTTCTGGTTGAAGAAGAAACGCCTATGATATGGCGTGGGCCTATGGTTATTTCTGCGCTTACCCAAATGCTACGCGAAGTAGCATGGGGTGAGTTAGATTTACTCATCGTCGACATGCCTCCTGGTACGGGCGATGCACAACTGACCATGTCACAACAAGTGCCCCTTGCTGGAGCCGTAATCGTTTCTACGCCGCAAGACATAGCACTTATTGATGCTCGCAAGGGCTTAAACATGTTCCGCAAGGTAGAAGTGCCTATCCTTGGCCTGATAGAAAACATGTCTACATTCATCTGCCCAAAATGCGGTGAGCAATCAGATATCTTTGGTCATGGTGGTGCGCGCTCAGAAGCAGAGAGACTTGGCGTTCCCTTCCTGGGAGAAATACCTCTGCACATGGACATCAGAACCAATTCCGATGGTGGAACACCTGTAACAGTTTCAAACCCGGAAGGTCCTCACGCACTCATTTACAAGCAAATCGCAAATGAAGTGCTGGCACGCCTTGATGCAGAAACGGGATCAAGACCACAGATTGTGTTTGAATAAGCTCAAGCTTTCAAGACGACAATTGATTTGGTGCCTGCAATACCATCAACAACCGTATCGAGAAATTCAGCTTCCAATTTGGGTTCATAGCCTTCATTGATTGCATTATCCCAGGTTTTGCGTGAGATAATGCAGTCGGAATTAAGCACCTTATTATGCTTTTCCAGCTTTGCTGACGTGTTCACAGGAGAGCCAATAACTGTCATTTCAAGACGGTCACCCTGTCCGACCGCGCCAAAGGCAACAGAGCCACAAGCAATACCAATTCCAATATCTGTTACGCCAGCGGCAGCTAAAATAGGCTCTTCTACACGCCACTTTTTATGATCCAGCAAAACCGCTTCAGCCGCTTCAATTGACTTGCGTGAAAAAGCAATCTGGTCATCATCAATGCCTATGGTTGCCATAATGCCATCACCCATGAATTTGTCTATGATTGCACCGTGTTCCTGCAAAATCGGAACCACCCTGCCTTGATAAGCCGAAAGTATTTGCATGACTTCGGAGGGTTCGCGATTGGCGGCCATCACAGAAAAACCCCGAATATCAATGTTAATAACCGCAGTGCTTCGTCGTTCGCCATGGCCAGCCTCAAGCACTTTTTGGCTGGAGCGAATATCGTGTGCGACACGCTTATCAAAAAACCTTGAAAAATCTTGTGCAGCAGCCTGTTCTGTAACGGCGGTTACCAGCAGATTGCTGGAGCCATTAACAACCAGAGTCAAAATGCCTGTGACAGCCAAAATGGAAATAATCTTGTCGATTTCCGCCCCAATCAGAATTGAATTGGATGTGAGGTACTGAACATAAGAACGTGTGATCATAGTGTTTTCAGGTTCATGGGTCGTTACATAAACAACCACCAAAGCCCAACCAATCGCACCCGCAATCCCTGCTGCAGCAACATATTTCCACTCAAGTCGCAATGCACGCAACGCAATGAAGATAAACACATAAAGCAGTGTTGGTGCCTTTAATATAAATGAAGCAGGCTGTTCATATTGAAAATGAAAACTGATCATCAGGGAATAAAGCAAAAGAAAGTCAAAAAGGATTGAGCAATATACTGACCAACTTGGAAGCTCTGTTCTGATCGACCAAATCAATCCAATCAACGAAAGAACAATGTAAGCCGCCAATACATAGGGAACAGGTTGAAAATCCGCCGCATGCCCGGTTTTGGCTGCAAGCGAATAGAGCGTAGAAAACATAATGACAATGATAAGCTGAATTATGCGCACAACGACTTCATTGGCACGTTCACGCTGACGCAAGGAAAGCTGAACTCTTTCAGGCAACATGCTCATGTCTTTTGAGCGTAGAAAACTGCTTTTGATAAACTTCGTTAGCTGCACATTTGACCCATTTGATTAAAATCCTCAAAACTTACTATACCCATAAATATATCAACTGCACATCACTTCCTGCTGATAGCTGATTTAGTTAGGGTCTGAACCCAATATCAATGTTCTTATTTTGTTCTTGACATTTATACTTGCATCTATATTTTGACCGTGAGGTTTATAGTCATGGTTTCAAAAGTAAATACTGTCGCATTTCAAGGAATTGAAGCAAGACCTGTTGATGTTCAAGTAATGATTGCACCGGGGAAAATGCACTTCTCCATTGTGGGGCTACCAGACAAGGCCGTTGCAGAAAGCCGCGAGCGGGTTCATGCCGCGCTTCATGCTTCAGGCCTGTCATTGCCTCATAAACGCATTACCGTAAATCTGGCTCCTGCAGATCTTCCCAAGGAAGGGAGCCATTACGATTTGCCCATTGCCCTGGGACTGATGGCAGGTTTGGGAGCAATCCCGTCAGATGTTTTAAATGACTATGTTGTTCTCGGCGAATTATCACTGGATGGAAGCTTGGCCAATATTGTCGGTGCACTGCCCGCAGCCATCGGAGCCAATGCAAGAGGCAAAGGACTTATTTGCCCGGCAAGCAGTGGTGGAGAAGCTGCGTGGGCTGATCGTGATATGGATATTCTATCGCCTCCAAGTCTAATAGCCCTTGCCAATCATTTTCGCGGCACGCAAGTTTTATCCCGCCCCCTTCCTGCAATCAGTCAGTTAAGCGATATATTGCCTGATATGGCAGACATTAAAGGCCAGGAAACAGCAAAGCGTGCCTTGGAAATTGCTGCAGCAGGTGGGCATAACCTTTTGATGGCTGGCCCTCCAGGTTCAGGCAAATCAATGCTGGCAGCAAGATTACCAGGAATTTTACCCGATTTAACACCAAAGGAATTATTGGAAATTTCCATGGTTTCTTCGATTGCTGGTGAGCTTGCTGATGGTAAATTATCCAACCGCCGCCCATTCAGGGCACCCCATCACTCTGCCACCATGGCAGCCATGGTCGGTGGCGGTGTAAAAGCACGTCCTGGGGAAGTGTCTCTTGCTCATAATGGTGTGTTGTTCTTGGATGAGTTTCCAGAATTTTCGCCACAAGTATTAGATAGCCTGCGCCAACCCATCGAAGCTGGTGAAACAACAATAGCACGTGCTAATCACCGCATTACCTATCCTTCCAGAATTCAGTTAATTGCTGCAATGAACCCTTGTCGCTGTGGCATGGCAGGTGAACCGGGACATACGTGCAAACGAGGCGACCGATGCGCTACTGATTATCAGGCAAGAATTTCAGGCCCTTTGCTTGATCGTATCGATTTACGCGTTGATGTTCCTGCCGTAAGCGCAATGGACATGATTGGAAAAACTGTCAGTGAACCCTCCAAAGACATCGCTTCGCGAGTCTTGAAAGCCCAACAAATACAACAAACCCGGTTTGAAGAAATAGGCGCAGAATGCAGACTAAATGCCCACGCATCTGCATCTATGGCTGAAATCATTGCGGTAACAGATCAAGGCGGTGAGCAACTGCTGAAAGACGCAGCAGAAAGCATGAAATTCTCCGCCCGCGCCTATCACCGTATCTTGAAGGTTGCGCGCACGATTGCAGATTTGGATGGCGTAGAAACCATTGGCCGCATTCATCTGGCAGAAGCCATAGCTTACAGAACGGCAGGCGAGCGCTTGGCGATAGCAGCATAGAAAAATTTACTGTGGTCGAAGTCCTAGAATTTCTCTGGTCTGGTCAAATGTGGCAACCGGGCGTTCATATTTTTCACATAAATCCGCTGCACGTTTGATTAACGCAGCATTGGATGGTGCAAGCGTATCGCGATCTAGCCTGACATTATCTTCAAGGCCGGCTCTCGTATGCCCACCGGCCGCAATAGCCCATTCATTAACAATCACCTCTCCAGGTCCAATACCAGCAGCACACCATGGAGCATCTGGCGCCAACCGTTTCATCGTTTCAACATAAAAATCAAAAACATATTTATCGACAGGCATGGCATTTTTGACACCCATCACAAATTGAACATACAACTTACCGTACAGCCTGCCTTCCTCATGCATTTTTATAGCCTGTAGGATATGAGACAAATCAAAGGCCTCAATTTCAGGCGTGATTTCATATTTAATCATTTCGCTTGAAAGCCATTCAACAAGATCAGGCGGGTTTTCATATACCCGCGTTGGAAAATTGTTTGACCCAACCGTTAGGGAAGCCATATCTGGCCGCAATGAAAGCATACCGCCGCGTTCAGCTCCTGCGCCACTGCGCCCCCCTGTGGAAAACTGGATAACAGCACCAGCACAATACCTTTCCAGTTCTTCTTTTAACCTTGCGAATTTCTCGGGATCAGACGTAGGCGTCTCATCCTCATTTCGTACATGACAGTGCAATATGGAAGCGCCTGCCTCAACAGCCTCCTGACAGCTTTCCACTTGCTCAGGTATACTGATAGGAACAGCGGGGTTAGCAGATTTTGTGGGCACAGATCCCGTAATCGCACAACATAATATGCATGGGTTTTGAAGATTGGATATTTTTGAAGAAGTCATCTTCTCCCTCCTAAAATGCATTTACGCTGAAGACTTACTCAATTTCATCATCAACAATTTACACAAAAGAACAAGTAACGCTTCTCAATCGAAACGATTTTTCAATCAAATCATGAGAGATTGCTTATAAGTTTATGATGGAAGAATGACATGTTGCAGAAAAAAACTGTAGATTTAAATGTGAATAGTGAAACTAAAACGACTTTAGATCGTACGAAAAAGTTTACATCTGTGCCTCTCAATGATTTCGCTCAACAAGGGCAATCTTCAACTTTGCCGCACGTCGATGCACCTAAGTTAAATGATATTCCAATAGGCAATTCAGCCCACTTAAAAAACCCCAAAAATCATAATATCTGGAATTTTGTATTTTGGGGCGCAATCAGTATCGCACTCATCGCATCGATTGCTCCAATGTTTATTGAACTGGAACAAATGCAAATGATGTTGATTATGGTATTGGCAACAAGTACCCTTACATTAACAATCGTCTCGCACCTTTTCCAGACAAAAGCATTAAAACAAGCCAATCAAGCAGAGCGCTCAGAGCTGGAAAACAAACTGGAAATTCTGCAAAATAGAACTTGGGAACTCCACGAAAGTGAAGAAAGACACCGCAGTTTAATTGAAGCTTTTGGTGACATCATCATGCACCGCTCTCAAGATGGTATGGTCACCTACGTGAATGAAGCGTTCATCACTACATTCGGTAATGAAACAAGCTCCTTTTTAAACAAACCATTCACGCCAGAGCTGATCGAAGAAGTAAAACGCTCCACGCAAAATGACCTTGAAACTGTTTGGGATGTAAAAATAAATACCCAGAACGGTGTGCGCTGGTTTGCCTGGCTGGATCTTCCCCTGCGCGATGATAAAACTGGTGAAACTGCCGTAAGAACCATGATCCGCGACATTACACGCCAAAAAAATATTGAACTGGAATTGCGGCAGGCCAGCCAAAGTTCTGAGGCTGCCAGCCATGCCAAATCACGGTTCCTTGCAAATGTAAGTCATGAAATGAGGACGCCACTTAATGGCATTTTGGGCATGTCTGGCCTTTTGGCAGATACACCACTCACCCAAGAGCAAGAAGCCTATGTTGACGCAGTGCATGATTCTGGCACGGCATTACTCACGCTAATTGAAGATATTTTGGATATCACTGTCGTTGAAGCAGGCAAGCTGGAACTAAAATCCGCCCCGATGAAACCATGTCGATTGGTTGAAGATGTTTGTGAACTTTTATCATCCCGCGCCCATGACAAGGATATCTCTATATCCTCATATGTTGGAGCCAATGTGCCTGAGTTAATCGAGGTTGATTCAGGCAGGCTGCGTCAGGTTCTCATCAATCTGGTTGGCAACGCCCTTAAATTTACAGAGGAAGGTGGCGTTCATATAAAACTGACAACGGATGAAATAGTCGATCAGGGAACCCATAAAGCACACTTATACTTTGAAGTATCAGACACAGGGCCAGGCATTTCCCTCGATGATCAACACAAAATATTTGAAGAGTTTGCACAAGCCGATAATGAAAGTACGCGCAAACATGGTGGCGCAGGGCTGGGACTTTCCATTTCCAGACGCATCATTGAAGAAATGGGTGGAAAAATTGATCTTGTTAGCAAGGTTGGCGAGGGCTCAACATTCAAGTTTTCAATTGATGTTGTTACCAAACAATATGCTCAAAACAATGCTCATTCCGGTGTTCTAAAAGACAGGAAAGTCCTGATTTTGGGAACCAGTAAATTTGAGACTCAATCCTTGCAATCCTACTTCCATGATCATGGCGCCAAGGTCAGTGACCCGGATAGCAGATCATTAACATTTGATACGGTTCTAATTGACCAATGCGTTGACACAACAAGCATTGAGGCAAAAACATTGCTGGAGGTCTGCAGGAAAGCCAATAAAAAAGCGATTATCCTGCTGGAAGCAAAATCCAGATCAAAGCTTGATGAATACATCGAAGCAGGCTTTGATGGCTATCTCATCAAACCTGTCAGAAAGCTCTCACTGCTCAATATCATTGCAGGAAATGAAAAAGCAAAGCCCGACAGTCGTGAAGTGTCAGGCTCGAAAAGCTGGTCTTCAAGCCTTGTGACAACAACACAACCTAAAAGAATATTGATTGCAGAAGATAATGAAATAAATGCAAAACTTGCCAGGGCAATTTTGGAAAAAGCAGGCCATTCTGTTACCCGTGCTGAAAATGGTGAAGAAGCCGTTTCCTTATGGAAAGAAAACAAGGGTGATGATGCCTTTGATCTCATCTTCATGGATTTGCAAATGCCAATCAAGGACGGCCTGGATGCCTTGATGGAAATTAAAGACATTGAAAAAACCAATGGTTATGCCTCCACTCCTGTTTATATTTTAACAGCAGATGAAAAAGCAGATACAAGGGACAATGCCCTTAAACTGGGTGCGACCGGGTTTTTAACAAAACCATTGGAACCGGAAAAACTCTTAACCGCAGCCGATAACGTGCCAACAAAACAATCCCAGATTTAAGTTTTATGACGCAGAATACCAAAACCGCAATCCAGGAAAATTCTTCCATACTTTTGGGTGAATTGGGCAGCTTGTCTACACGACTGGCCAAAAACGAATTGGAATTAATCGAAGCCCAGCGACTGCGTTATGAAGTGTTTTGTGAAGAATTTTCCGCAAAAGAAAATTCTCATCCAGCATCCAAACTGGAACAGGAACACCATGATCAAATCTGTGATCATCTACTGGTTTTGGAAAACAGCAACCCGCACAAACCAAAGACCATTGGGACGCAAAGGTTTATGGTGAAATCCGCAGCAGATAGCCATTTGTCTTTCCGTTCACAATCTGAGTTTGATTTGGAAGAACTGGCAGCAAAACATCCTGAAAAACGTTTTATGGAATTGGGTCGCTCCTGTATTCTGGAAGCCTATCGCAGTAAACGCACCATGGAACTCATGTGGCAGGGAACATGGGCCTATGCCGTTCAAAACAAGGTTGACGTGATGACCGGATGCGCTTCATTTCACACCAAATCAGTCGATGATATCAAATTGGCATTGGGCGTCCTGTCAACGCTTTCAAGCAAAGACCCGGCATGGCAAGTAAAGCCTACTTCACCAAATTCTATTTCAACCAAGCAATATGAAAAATTGGTTGAGAACCCAAAAACAGCCCTGAAAGCACTTCCCCCTTTAATTAAAGGCTATCTTAGACTGGGGGCATATTTTTCAAACAGTGCCGTGATTGATGATGATTTTGGCACAATAGATATCGCTGTGATTTTACCCGTGGCTAACATTAATCCACGCTACGTGAATTACTATGGCGCTGACGCCAGCAAACATCGTAAAAACCCGCAATAAAAAACAGCTTCACCTGTGGATGGCAAGTCTTAGCCGTGACTAGCCCTTGCGTGAAGTTGAACTTTCAGGAATCTTAGGGGACATGTCTGAACTCTGATAAGCAGGTAGCAATTGTCTCAAGCCTCAAACGATAAACCGCAAGCAACAGCGCCAACACCCATGATGCAGCAATTCATAGAGATCAAATCTGTGAACATGGACAGCCTGTTGTTTTATCGCATGGGTGATTTTTATGAGTTATTTTTTGATGATGCAGAAATTGCAGCGCGCGCACTAGGCATAACCCTCACAAAACGTGGCAAACATCAGGGCGAAGATATCCCGATGTGCGGTGTGCCGGTTCATGCCGCAGAAGACTATTTGCAAAAGCTAATCGGCCTTGGCTACCGTGTTGCCGTCTGCGAACAAATGGAAGATCCGTCAGAGGCTAAAAAACGCGGTTCAAAAGCGGTGGTAAGACGCGACGTTGTTCGTCTTGTAACACCCGGAACCGTAACAGAAGAAAAATTGCTCGACCCTTCCTCTTCAAATTTCTTGGCAACGCTGGCACGCATCAGACACAGCGAAGACAGCTACGAAATGGCAATTGCATGGATTGATATTTCAACAGGCAGTTTCCGTGTTACCCAGGTAAGCATGCAAGAACTGGGCGCAACATTGGCAAGAATTGACCCACGTGAACTGGTGCTGTCACAAAGCATCTATGATGATCATTCCATCAAGCAATTGATCCTGATGGATGAAAAAGCCATTACCATCGAAAGCTCTACTTTCTTTGACAGTCAAATGGCCGTTGAGCGCTTGCAAGAGACCTTCAATGTAAAATCTCTCGATGGATTTGGCAGTTTTTCAAAAGCCGAAATCTCTGCAGCAGGTGCAGCCCTTGCCTATGTTGAAAAAACCCAAATTGACGAGCGCCCTGCCCTCATGCCGCCTTCACGAGAAAATGCAAATCACACCATGTTCATTGATGCGGCGACGCGTGCAAATCTTGAACTGGTTCGTACTTTGTCAGGCGAAAAGCAGGGCAGCCTTTTTCATGCTATCAATCAAACCGTAAGCGGGCCTGGCGGGCGCTTGCTGGCCGAGCGCATGATGAGTCCTTTGACAAATATTGAGGAAATCATTGAGCGTCAAAATTCAATTTCCTATTTGTTGGAAAAACCGGAACTGACGCGCAACTTCCGTGCTTCGGTCAAACAAATTCCAGATATGGCACGCGCCCTTTCAAGACTGGCATTAAACCGTGGGGGGCCACGTGACCTTGCCAGTCTCTTGGCTGGCATGGTTGGCGCACGTGATATCGTCAAAGCGTTAAGTGCTTGCGAGAACCTGCCCTTTGAATTTCTAAACGCTCAAAGAGCAATTGAGGCGCTGCCTTTTCAATTACAAGATTTACTTCAAAACGCTTTAGCTGAGGAATTACCGCTGCTTGCAAGAGATGGTGGATTTATACGCGAAGGCTATCACGCTGAGCTGGATGA
>CALHIB010000129.1 GCA_938030595.1 uncultured Rhizobiaceae group bacterium
CAGCCGCCAATTAGACCGCCAGTGCAGGATTCTGCCGTTGCAATGGTGAAGCCTGCCTCACCAAATTCCTTGATGATTTGTTGCGCTATTGTGGTGAGTTCTTCATCATACATTTTTCATCATCCCAAATGAAACACTAGCGGTTGCAAGCGCTGCTATGCCTTCTTCACGACCGATAAAACCAATCTTCTCGTTTGTTGTGGCTTTGACCGATACTCGCGAAAGCTCCACGCCACAAATATTTGAGACTTGCTCACGCATCGCATCACGATACGGGCCAATCTTTGGTGCTTCGCAGATGATTGTCACATCCATATTTGTAATGACACCGCCAGCCTCACGAACAAGTTTAACCGCATGTTCGATAAAGCGATCAGAAGAAGCACCTTTCCATTGCGGATCCGAAGGTGGAAAATGCGAACCAATATCGCCTGCGCCAATCGTTCCTAGTAATGCATCTGTTAAAGCATGCAAACCAACATCAGCATCCGAGTGGCCTTGCAGGCTTTGGGTGTGTGGAATTTCCAAGCCGCATAGAATTACCTTGTCGCCTGAGCCAAGGGTATGAACGTCATAGCCACTACCAGTACGCACATCCGGTATCATAGAAATCATGGATCGTTTTTCCTCCGCAAGGGCAAGGTCGTCTTTAGTGGTTATTTTGAAGTTATCCGCATTGCCGCTCACCAGCTTTACAGACATGCCCGCATATTCTGCAACAGCAGCATCATCGGTAAACCCATGGGGATTAATTAAAGCTGCTTTCTCATGGGCTTGTTGAATTTCTTCAACAAGAAAACCTTGAGGCGTTTGTGCCAAATAAAGATCATCACGTGAAATCGTCTTTAAAACAACACCCTTTTGATCTGCATGTTTTACTGTATCAGCAATTGCATTGGCGGAAAGCGTGCCAATACCTGTTTCGATACCTGCAATAACGTTTGTAATGGTAGTATGAGAAACAAAAGGACGCGCTGCATCGTGAATGAGGACTTTGTCAAAATCCAATTGAGCAACGGCATCTACACCAGTTTTGCAACTTTCTTGACGAGAGGCTCCACCAGTAACAGGCTCGAGAAGTTTGTCGTTTGCTAAAACAGCTGCATCGTATAATTCACGATCATCTTTATGAATAACTACTTGTATCGAATCTATCTGAGGATGGTCTGAAAAGCATGAGATTGTATGTTGCAAAATCGATTGATGTCCGAGCATGCGATATTGCTTTGGCCCACCTTCGCCGCCAAGTCTTTCGCCGCGTCCAGCAGCAACGATTACAACAACATTCCTAGTCACATCATGCCTCATTTCTAAAGTGGTTTTGTCATGAGTGATAAATCCAATCAAGCTTGTTCATTCAGCTTTAATTGTATAAACACATTTCACAAAGTGTGCCTATTTTTTATGCAGTTTTTGAGGTTTCTGAATTTTGCCTGATTTTATAGCAAATACGATTGGTGAAAGCATTATTGTTGGCGGTATTACGCTTCCCAACCGTGCATTTCTTGCGCCGATGTCTGGTGTGACGGATGTACCGTTCAGAAAGCTTGCTCATCATTATGGCGCAGGTTTGGTAATTTCGGAAATGATTGCTAGTGAAGCCTTCCTAACCGGACAAGCGGAAATGCAACTCAAAGTGCTTTCAGGCGATATTTCACCGCATATGGTACAACTGGCTGGTCGCGAAGCCCATTGGATGGCGCAAGCAGCAAAAGCTGCTGAAGAGCATGGGGCTGACATTATCGACATCAATATGGGTTGCCCTGCAAAACGCGTTACAACGGGCTATTCAGGATCAGCGCTCATGCGTGATTTGGATCATGCACTGACTTTAATCGACGCAGTTGTTGATGCCGTCAAAGTGCCTGTAACACTAAAGATGCGTCTGGGCTGGGATGATAAGTCTCTCAATGCGCCAGAACTTGCAAAACGTGCAGAAGATGCTGGCGTACAGATGATTACGGTACACGGACGCACCCGCTGTCAGTTTTACAAAGGTCAAGCCAATTGGTCTGCCGTTCGCAATGTCAAAGAGGCCATTACACTCCCACTGGTTGTAAATGGCGATATAACCGATCAAGCAAAAGCTGGTGAGGCTCTTGATAAATCAGGCGCAGATTGTGTCATGATTGGTCGTGGTGCTTATGGTGCGCCTTGGCTACCGGCACAAATTGCAGGTATCATATCAGACGAATATGCAGCCGAATTAACAACCAACTGGCAAGCCGTTATTGAACATCATCAAGACATTTTATCTTTTTACGGCCGTGAATCTGGTATTCGGCAAGCCAGAAAACACTTGGGCTGGTATCTGGATCATCTGAACTTGCCTGCATCTGTTGGTTCTATAAAGAAAACAATCATGACTTCATTTGAACCGAATGAAATTTATGCAGCGTTAGAAAACATCTTTCAACTGCATGAGGCAGAAGATGCAGTTAACACGGTTGCGGCATGAGTAGTCGATTAATGCCAGACTTGCGCTTGGTGCTGGATAGCTTGCCACAAGCGGTTATTGTGACGGATGACAAAAACGCTATTCTCTACGCTAACATGGCGTCAGAGAATATGTTCAAAGCTTCATCGTCTTATTTGCTCAAGCACACTATGGAAAAAATTATCCCCTTTGGTTCTCCAGTCCTTGGACTTGTGAAACAAGTGATGGATAACGGTTCTCCGATCAATGAATATCAAATTGATATTTCTTCTCCTCGTATCGGTGAGGGTAAAATAGTTGATGTTTATGCAGCGCCCTTATCTGATCAATCCCCAAAAGCGATTTTAGTTTTCCAAGAGCGCAGTATGGCTGATCGGCTTGATAGACAGTTATCGCATAGAAGCGCGGCACGTTCAGTAACAGGTCTTGCTGCCATGCTTGGTCATGAAATTAAAAATCCGCTTTCAGGCATTAGAGGTGCAGCACAACTCCTAGAAACGGTTGTAGATAGTGATGACAAAGAGCTTGCCACACTTATTACAAAAGAAACGGATCGCATTGTAAAAATCGTCGACCGAATGGAAATTTTTTCTGATGAAAGTCCTTTAGAACTATCGCCAGTAAATATGCATTCAATTTTGGGCCATGTCAGACGAATTGCAGAAAACGGCTTTGCCAGCAAGATAAAGATTATAGAAAACTATGATCCTTCGTTGCCTGATGTATCAGGTTCGAGTGATCAATTGATTCAGGTTTTCCTGAATTTAATCAAAAACGCTGCAGAAGCATTATCAGAAAATCCAGACGCAGAGATTACGCTTTCATCAGCGTATCGTTCCGGCATTCGTATAGCATCACCCGGATCTGGTGAGAGAGCGGCACTGCCACTTGAGTTTAGTGTCTCGGATAACGGCAAAGGTATTTCAGATGAAATCCGCGCCCATATTTTTGAACCTTTTGTTACAACGCGCATCAATGGTTCTGGTTTAGGGTTGGCACTGGTTGCAAAGACCATCGAGCGTCATGGCGGCATCATTGAATGCAAGAGTTTTGAAGGGCAGGGCACAACTTTCAAGATACTCTTGCCTGCTTGGAAAGCGGAAATCAGGACACAACAAGCATCAAAGGATATTAGCCATGTCTAAAGGTGTTGTGCTGGTTGCAGATGATGACAGCGCTATCCGTATGGTTTTAAACCAGGCATTGAAACGTGCAGGTTTTGATGTGCGTGTAACATCAAATTTCAATACACTTTTGCAATGGGTTGAAAATGGCGAAGGTGATTGTGTTGTCTCTGATGTCATCATGCCAGATGGTGATGCGTTTGAAGCTTTACCAAAAATACAAAGCCTGCGTGCTGACCTCCCAGTCATTTTAATCAGCGCCCAAAATACATTCATGACGGCACTAAAAGCCCAAGAAGCAGGCGCTTATGAATATTTGCCAAAACCTTTTGATCTCGATGAGCTAACGAAAGTCACGTTGCGCGCTATCTCTGAACCCAAAGATAATCGTTCCACACAAAGCATGGATGATTACAGCAAGAATATGCCATTGGTTGGTCGGTCTTCCGCAATGCAGGAGATATACCGTTCAATTGCAAGGTTAATGCACTCAGATTTGCCAGTGTTATTATCTGGCGAGGTAGGAACTGGCAAAAGTCTAACCGCAAATGTATTACATGATTTTGGCAGTAGGAAACAAAGCCCCTTTATAACCGTAAACTTGGCAACAGTACCTAAAGACTTAATAGAGAAAGAACTGTTTGGTGAGGCGTATTCGATTGGTGATTTTCAAGTAGGAAAGATCACCCAAGCAGATGGCGGCACCCTCTATCTTGATGAAATAAGTGAGCTACCTTTAGTTGCCCAAAATCAGCTGTTACGTGTGTTACTTGATCACGAATATACTAGCGTTGGATCCTCATCTTCGGAACAAGTGAATGTTCGTATTATAGCATCAACAACAAGAAACATGCCGGAACTTATTGGAGCAGGTAAGTTTCGTGAAGATCTATATTACAGAATAAATGTAGTCCCAATTCATCTGCCGGTATTGAAGAACCGTAGTGAAGATATACCCGATTTGGCGAGACACTTTTTAAAAGTATCGCAAACGGATGGCGGTCAAAGCAGACATTTGGAAAGTGAGTCTATAACAATTTTAAAAGGTTATTCTTGGCCGGGTAATGTGCGCGAATTGGAGAATTTTATTCGTAGAATTTGTATTCTCTATCCTCAGGAAACAATCACCAAGTCAATCATTGAAGCAGAATTTAAAAACAGTGGTTACAATAAGAGTGGATTTGAAACTGCCAGCGGTTCCAGCTTTGAAAATATCAGAACGGCTGCAGAATATTTTATCAAGGAATATTTTTCTGAATACCAAGATAGACTCCCCCCTGAAGGTGTCTATCAAAAATTTATTGAAGAGATCGAATATCCCTTGATTTCAAATACATTGGCAGCATGCAATGGCAATCAAATAAAGGCAGCCAAGCTTTTGGGTATTAATCGTAATACATTGCGCAAAAAAATTCAGTTGCACGGCATCAAAATTATCCGAACAGTGAAATAGCATCAAATAACAGTGTTTCATTTATGCAACATTTGTGTTGCGGAATTGCCACGTATTTGGGATAATGAAATCTACGGTTATAGAATCTAAAAATTTGAAAGTCATGAGAACTTGAGCGTCGTAAGCGAACCAAATTCTGAAATTGCTGATTTGGATTCCAGCTCAAAAGAACCTGTAACCAAACCATCTGGTACCCAAGAACTATTTGACGCAACAAGGACATCCCGTAGCCGCGTTATCGGGTTGATTACTGTAATTGCACTCTTAATTACTGGCAGCCTTACATTTGGACTTTTAATTGGCTTTACACCAATTGTTCCAGACAAAACGATGGTTCTCATTGCTGCAGCAGTTAATGGCTTTCTCATACTGGTCTTGATATTCTTGATTGGTAAGGAAATTGTCAAAATCATACGTTCAAGACGAAAAGGGCGAGCAGCTTCAAGGTTGCATGTTCGTATTATCGGGCTTTTTTGTTTGGTTGCTGCTTTTCCAGCTATTCTTGTTGCCATTGTTGCGGGAATAACGCTCGATTTGGGGCTGGATAGATGGTTTGAAATAAGAACAAAAAAAATCATTGAATCATCGGTCAGTGTTGCGCGTGCTTATTCGAATGAAAGTACTCGAGTATTAATGGGCAACACATTGTCAATGGCAGCCAATCTAGATCGAAACAGGCGTCTTTATATTCTGGACAGAGAACGTTTTATTCAACTTGTAACCCTGGAAGCCAGAGGAAGAGGGCTTTTGGCAGCTTCTTTGGTAAAAGAAGATGGCACAACACTTTTGAAGTCTGATTTGGAAACCAAAAAAGACATTCCAGAAGTGCCGGCAATTGCATTTGACTTGGCCAAAAGCGGTGATCCGATCCCTGTTCCGCATCAAAATACAAATCTTATTGGTGCTTTGTTCAAGCTACAAGAAATCCCAAATGCGTATCTTTATACGGTCATTGCAATTCCCCCAGCGGTGATTGAGGCATTGCGTGAGACAGAATTAAACAGCGCTGACTATAACTCGCTTGAGCAAAACAGGCTGCCATTTCAACTTGCTTTTGCAATTCTTTATCTGGGTGTTTGTTTAATAGTTTTACTGTGTGCAATCTGGATGGGCATCAGTGTTGCAACAAGAATTGTAACACCAATCAGAAGATTGATGACAGCAGCCCAAGAGGTGAGTGACGGCAATCTGGATGTCAAGGTTGATACCAACCAAACAGAAGGAGACCTTCAATTCTTAAGTGAAACATTCAACGTGATGTTGGCCGATCTTAAAAACCAACAATCCGATTTGGTCGATGCCAAGGAACTGATGGATCAGCGAGCCCGATTTATTGAAGCAGTTTTATCAGGTGTTAGTGCTGCTGTCATTGGTTTGGATGAAAACGGAAAAGTTACCATTGCGAATAAATATGCGTTACCAATTCTTGGATTTGACAGTCTTGATGGGCTGAAAAACAGTCCAAAACTTTCTGATCGCGTGCCAGAATTAAGTGAAGTTTTTATGGCGGCTGTTGCATCAGGAAAGCCACAGTATCATGAACAAATTACAATCATGAAAGAAGGACGCGAAAGAACGTTAAATGTACAAGTAACTCTGGAAGAAGAAGAGACGCCGACACATTCATTCGTTTTAACGCTTGATGATATTACTGACCTTGTTTCAGCTCAACGCAACACTGCTTGGGCTGATGTAGCACGTCGTATTGCTCACGAAATTAAAAATCCACTAACTCCAATTCAGCTTTCAGCAGAACGTATTAAACGTAGATATGGAAAACATATCATCGAAGACCGTGAAGTGTTTGACCAATGTACGGATACAATCATTCGTCAAGTAGGTGATATTGGTAAAATGGTTGATGAATTTTCAGCCTTCGCCAGAATGCCGGTGCCTGAGATGTCAAAAGCGAACATCAAGAAGACGATACGAGAAACCGTCTTCCTTCAAAAAGTGGGTTTTCCAGACATTGAATTCATTATTGAAACAGACAAAGGCCCATTAGAGATGGTGTATGACAATCGTATGTTGTCTCAAGGGCTTATTAACGTAATCAAAAACGCTGCGGAAGCCATTGAAGCATACCCCGGAGATGACGATTTCAAAGGCAAGATAATAGTCCGAGTAAACGAAGAGAACGAAAACGCCATTATCGACATTATTGATAACGGGAAAGGGCTTCCCGAAACAAATCGACAACGCTTGTTGGAGCCTTACATGACAACACGTGAGAAAGGCACCGGGCTTGGATTGGCAATTGTTCGAAAAATTGCAGAAGACCACGCAGGCACAATTGAACTCATGGATGCACCCCAAGTCGCAGAAGGAGGACATGGTGCAATGATGCGTTTTGTACTGCCTATTAATCAAGAAGAACCTTCCAAAAAGGTCGCTGAAAATCCAAATACAGTATTAGAGGAGGGGGGATAATTATGGCTACAGACATTCTTGTTGTTGATGACGAAACCGATATTCGCGAACTTGTAGCAGGCATTCTCGAAGATGAAGGCCACGGAACCAGAACTGCAGGCGACAGCGATACTGCACTTGCCGCTGTTCAGGAACGTCGTCCCACCATGATTTTCTTGGACATATGGCTGCAAGGTTCCAGACTTGATGGATTGGAACTGCTGGATGAAATTATGAAAATTCATCCCGATTTACCAATTGTCATGATCTCAGGTCACGGCAATGTTGAGACTGCTGTATCCGCCATTAAACGTGGTGCTTATGACTACATTGAGAAACCGTTTAAAGCAGACAAACTTATTTTAACTGCAGCTCGGGCGCTTGAGACTTCAAGTCTAAAAAAACAGGTTAAAGAACTTAAAGATAAAACGCCTGATATGCCTGAATTGATTGGTAGTTCAGCAACCATGCAGCAATTAAAGCAGACGATCGAACGTATAGCGCCTAGTAATTCACGTATCATGATTTCAGGCGCATCAGGAAGTGGCAAGGAGCTTGTAGCCCGCACGATCCATGCAAATTCCTTAAGAAGCGAAGGGCCATTCGTGTTGCTGAATGCTGCAACCATTACTGCAGATAAAATGGAAGTCGAATTATTTGGCACAGAGGCAAATGGAACGGATGCACGCAAGGTAGGTGCTCTTGAAGAAGCGCATGGCGGAACACTGTATATTGATGAAATAGCCGATATGCCTTGGGATACGCAAAGTAGAATTTTGCGTGTTCTGGTTGAGCAGCAATTTACAAGGGTTGGCGGAACAACCAAAGTTAAAGTTGATGTCAGGGTTTTATCCTCAACCGCTCAGGATTTGGAAAATCTGATCAAACTTGGCAGCTTTAGAGAGGATTTGTTTCACCGTTTAGCCGTTGTGCCTGTACATGTGCCGCCGCTTTCTCAACGTAGAGAAGATGTACCCGAGCTTGTATCTGCTTTTATGAATCAAATCACACGCCAATCAGGTATCAGCAACTGCAGAATTGGGGATGACGCAATGGCTGTCTTACAAGCACATGACTGGCCTGGTAACATACGTCAATTGCGCAATAATATTGAACGTTTAATGATCCTGTCGCGTGTTGAAGAGGGCACGGTTATTACTGCAGAAATGCTGCCAAAGGAAATCGGAGAGATGCTCCCCAACACTGGCGGAGCAGGAGGCGAACATCTTATGTCTTTGCCTCTGAAAGAAGCACGAGAAGCCTTTGAACGTGATTATTTGGCTGCACAAGTTGGACGCTTTAGCGGAAATATCTCGCGTACAGCTGAATTCGTTGGTATGGAGAGATCGGCATTACATAGAAAACTGAAATCATTGGGACTAACTGAAAAAAAGCCCGCAGATGATAATGAAGTTTAAAACGTGTGAATTTGATGTGGGACATTCGGGGATAGAAAGATGAGAATTCTTATTTGTGGTGCGGGTCAGGTAGGCTACGGCATTGCCGAACGATTGGCTGCCGAAGACAACGATGTTACCGTAATCGATAACTCTGCTGAATTGGTACAAAACATTCAGGACAGACTGGATGTACGAGGATATGTGGGTCATGGCTCACACCCGGACGTATTGGCACGTGCAGGCGCTGATAGCGCTGATATGATCATTGCAGTCACGCTTTATGATGAGGTGAACATGGTAGCCTGTCAGGTTGCGCATTCACTGTTTAACGTACCAACAAAAATTGCGCGCATACGCTCACAAAATTATCGACGCGGTCAGTATACAAACCTATTCACAAGAGATCACATGCCAATCGATGTAATCATTTCTCCTGAAATAGAAGTTGGTGATGTGATCTTAAGGCGTATAGCACTCCCCGGAGCCCGCGATGTTGTTCTTTTCAATGAAGACACTGTCGCAATGGTGGCAATTGAGTGTGATGAAAATTGTCCATTGGTGGATACGCCACTATCGCAACTAAGTGAACTTTTCCCTGATCTAAATGCAGTAGTTGCTGGCATTTCGCGTAAGGGTAAAATGATAACTCCGCGCTCATCTGATCAAATTCTGACAAACGATATTGCCTATGTGATTGCCGATAGACAGCAGATCAGACGTACGATTTCCATTTTTGGTAAAGAACAACCAGAGGCTAGCCGTATTGTTATCGCTGGTGGTGGTAATATTGGTGTCTATTTGGCAAGTCGCATTGAAGAACGTCTTCCAAGTGCCCGCGTTAAAATTATTGAAAACTCCAGAAGCGCTGCAGAAAAACTGGCCGATCAGCTAAACCGTACAGTTGTACTGCACGGAAACGCTCTAGATGAAAGTGTACTCCAGGAAGCAGGCGCTGAAAATGCAGATTTAATGGTTGCCATTACCAATAATGATCAGGTCAATATTTTATCAAGTGTGTTGGCTAAAAAGGTCGGATGTAAATCAAACTTGGCACTTCTTAATAACGTCGGTTATCACGACTTTACCAGAAGTTTGGGCATTGATGATTATATTAATCCTCGCAGTGTTACTATTTCCAGAGTTCTACAATATGTAAGACGCGGTCGTATTAGAGGTGTTTATTCTATCGAAAACGGCGCTGCCGAGATTGTTGAAGCAGAAGCATTGGAAGCCTCTCCATTGGTCGGAAAACCGCTAAGAGACCTTGATTTGCCAATGGGCGTTCGCATCGGAATGATCTTCCACGACGGCAAGCTGGTTAGACCAACAGGTGATAGTGTTATTAAACCCAATGACCGTGTCGTAATTCTTTCACTGAGTGAACATGTTCATGATGTCGAACAAATGTTCCGGGTTAGTGCAGATTTTCTCTGATGATCGCATTTGTCTATTACTTTTCGGCATTAGGCGCTATTTTGGCAGGCTCCATGATATTGCCTGCCATGATAGCCTTCAGCTCCCAGGAAACAGCTCTTGGCTACAGGATGTTATTATATAGCGGTTCTGCAGGCTTTCTCTGCCTTGCAACGCTCTTATCTGTTTTAGGGCGGCTGAACGGGATTAGAAGAAACACTGCAATTTTGCTTGCTGTATTTTCGTGGATAGCCTTTCCTATACTCACAGCTATTCCCATTTCTGACATGACTGGTGTGTCATATCTCGATGGGCTTTTTCAGGCGATGTCAAGTTTTACAACATCAGGCTCTAGCGTTTTTAAAAATCTTGAAACAGTGCCTAGTTCGATTGTTTTTATGCTTGCGCAATTTCAATGGCTTGGTGGTCTGGCGACGTTAATTACATTGATATTGGTGTTAGCGCCTTGGGAAATTGGTGGCCTTCCACATGTTGGTACAGCAAGTGTCGCGGCTTCTATCGTCGCGTCCCATTCACGGCTTATAAGTTTTTGCGGAAGTATTTTCAGAGTGTATTTATTTCTAACTCTGACATGTTTTGTACTTTTGGTTTTAGCAAGCGTAAATCCTTTTAATGCAATGGTCTTTAGCTTTACTGCGCTTTCTACTGGCGGTATTACACCCGCCATTGAAAGTTTGGACCTGGTCTTGGGCAATGCTGGCATGATCATTATGGGCGTGTTTTTCATGATTGGTGCCACAAGTGTTTTTTGGCATCAATATATCTACAAAATGCAAATTGAAGAGTTACAATCACATCGTGAAAGTTATTATGTGCTTGCTGCATGGATTGGTCTTTCATTTTATATCGCATACATACTTTTTTCTGCTGCAGGTTCATCGGGTAATTTTCCGGATATATCTGCAATGTCAGAAGGGATATTCAATTCAGCTTCAATCATCAGCACCTCAGGTCTACAATCAAGGCCGGGTGCATTATCATTATTACCACCCATGGTTGTTTTAATCGTCGTATTTATCGGCGGCGGATGCTATTCGACATCTGGTGGTATCAAATTCTTCCGCATTGGAGGCATGTATTCACTGGCACAGTTTGAACTCAACAGGCTTATCTATCCTCATACAACAAAACCAAGCCTTTTTGGCAGTACAAAACTCAATGTGGAATTCATGAAAGCAATTTGGAGCTTATTTGCTCTTCTAATTGTTACAGTTGCGATTGGTTCTTTTGCCATGTCTTTAAGCGGTATGAACTTTCACGCAAGTTTTACTGCTATTATTGCAGCCATTACCAATGCAGGCCCGTTGTATGGTCCGGAGTGGGGAAGCGGAACAAGTGCCTATTGGCCTGCCTATTCCGACATGTTGCAGTCACAAAAGATGATTATTATCATCATTATGCTTTTGGGTAGGTTGGAAATAATTGCAGTTATTGCTAGCTTGGCCGTTTTACTGCGTGGTACGCGATAATGCATGTTTAGAGTTTTTATAGCAATAAAGACAAGTTTTACTTGAAATTTATGAAGACAACACTTTATAATTTTAGTGTGGGGAGTTCGGGGAAAATTGTTCGCCAAAAACTTCAAGAATTTATGACTTAGGTTTTAATAACCTACAATAACAATAAGAAAAGAGTTTAAAATGGCGGAAAAACATCAAAATCTACAAGATGCGTTTTTAAATGATGTGCGCAAACAGAAAATCCCACTCACCATTTTTTTGGTAAATGGTGTAAAACTAAATGGTGTTGTAAGCTGGTTTGATAATTTCTGTGTTTTGTTAAAACGTGATGGCATTGC
>CALHIB010000130.1 GCA_938030595.1 uncultured Rhizobiaceae group bacterium
GCTTTTGCTGACCAACCTTCAAGGTTGCTTGCAGCACATACGCTTTCAATTGCATTACGTACTACAGTTGCAACGATATAGCCGATGAAGAAAATCAAGCCAGCGCCGAATAAGTTCGGTATGAATGCCAGGAACTTTTGCGCCATGTCTTGTAAGGGAGCAATGATTGATTGCATGCCCAGAGCGCCCAGAATTGCAGGGAGGGCAATTAACATGACAACCCAAAATACTGCTTTGCTTATGTTCGCGCCTGTTGAAGACTTCGAGCCATCAGAATTTTTCCCAAAGCTGGTCTTGTCAATTAGATAAGCGATAGCTCGCCCAATGAGTTTTGCAACGATGTAAGCAACAATAAAAATTACAATTGCTGAAATGAGTTTGGGTGCAAACTCTGCAAGGACGTCGTAGCCTTGCGTCATGTATTTCTGAATATCCATTTAGTATACCCTCCGTAGCCCTGTTATAATGCTTCAAGTTCTGGGAAGCATATGATTATGACCAAGGCACCATTGGCTGGGGGGAGGTGCCTTGGTCTATACCTGAAGGTCTATTATTCGATTGGCTTTGTTAGTTTTACTCTACCACTTCAAAGTGAAATAGAGAGAAAACAAGTTTTGCCCCTCCAACCCAATATAGTTTCCCAAAGGTAAACAAGGCCAGATTACATATTGCTTTTTATATGTAAAACAAATTATAATTATAGTTATTATAAGAAAAACTCATATTAGGGTAGCATGGACATTCAACTTGCAAATACTTTTCTAACAGTCTTGGCGACCAAGAGTTTTGTTTCCGCAGCAGAAACGCTGCATGTGTCACAATCGGCGGTTAGTCTGCGTATTCAAAAACTCGAAGACCTTCTTGGCAAGAAGCTTTTAGAGCGATCCAAGGGCGGTGTAACGCCTACAATCTTTGGGGAGGAATTCGAAGAATATGCTCGAGCCTTTGTGCAACTTTGGGATGAAACCAAGTATCAGGTGTCATTGCCCGATGGATTTGACAATAGTTTGTCGCTTGGTTGCCAAGACAGTCTATGGCCTGAGCTTTCTTCTGTTTGGATGGCTCGAATGTCTGAAAAAAAATCCAATACTGCTTTTAATTTTCAAATCGCTGAACATGAAAGCCTTACCAGACATTTGGTACGTGGAAGTCTGGATATGGCGGTGCTTTATAGTCCTGAAATTAGGCCTGGTCTTAATGTTGAGCATATTCTGGATGATCGTCTGGTTTTGGTTTCTGCTGATAATAATTTTACAGATGTTTCTGACGGTGGGTATATCTATTGCAATTGGGGAGCAGAGTTTGGGATTGCACATGCCCGGTGGTTTCCTGGTTTAAAGCCTCCACAATTGTCGTTGCGAATTGGTACATCAATGCCGCAATATCTTATTCAAAATGGAAAATCTGCTTACATTCCCTATCGAATGGCGGATGATTATGTGGCTGATGGAAAATTACATTTTATTAAAAACGCACCATCATTTCCTTTTCCTGCTTATGCAACATGGGCATTAAACAAAGATTTATCCAAAATTGAATTTGCACTCGAAGAGCTTAGAGTGGCAGCGAAAGATGCTCCTTGGATAGAATTGTAGATTTTTTGCTTAGAGAATATGGTTAACCAAGTATTAAGCTTCCCGGTTTGTCGTATTGTAATGTTTTTGAAATAATTTATTGTGCCTTACAATTGCTTTAAAATTCGAGCTATCTCATTGCGAATGTTGCTGAGTCTTTGATGAAAAATTCTGTCCGATTTCTTTCTTGTCTATTGCTTTGTGTTTTCCTTGTGTCCTGCGCCTCGCGGCCAGACGAGGGTGAGACTATTCGCACAGTTTTGCCTATTGAGGCTGTTGATCCTTCGCGCCCAAATGATAGCCCGATACAAAGAACACGTGATAATGCTCATACGATATTAGCTCTTTCTGCCGGTGGCGCCGATGGAGCTTTTGGTGCGGGGGTTATTGCCGGCTGGACTGCAAATGGCACACGACCAAACTTTGATGTTGTAACGGGTGTTTCCACAGGAGCACTATTGTCTGTTTTGACATTTCTTGGGCCACAATATGATAATTTAGCTCGAGAACTTTATACAACGCAGACCAACGACCAAATCTTCAAAAGTCGTGGTCTGAATGGAATATTCTCTGATAGTCTTTATGATAACACGCCCCTGAAGTCGCAAATTGAAAAATATATTACAGCCGATATTCTCACCAAAGTTGCTGCAGAACACAAAAAAGGCAGACGTTTATATGTTGCAACAACCAATCTTGATGCTGGACAATTGGTCATTTGGGACATGGGGGAAATTGCCTTGGGAGGGCGAAAAAATCCTGTTCAGCATTTTCAGAAGGTATTAAGGGCATCTGCTGCAGTTCCAGGCTTTTTTCAACCTGTTTATATAAAGCCAAAAAAGGGAGTGCAGCTGCGTCAGGCTCATGTGGATGGCGGTGTTAAAGAGCCAATCTTGTATGCCAATTTTATGGGTAGATCATCTGCTTCAAAGAAAGATCTGTATGTTATTGTCAACGGCAGTACGCGGCGCTTCAATGATAGTGTTCCAGTAAAGCCAAATCTTGCCAGTATTGCACAGAAGACCATATTTGAACTGATGCGTGAACTGCAATCTGACACGGTCTTCAGGCATTATTCGCGCGCCAAAAATTCAGGTATTGCATTTCATTTAACGTCAATTCCGGATGATATTCCAATTTCTGAAAAGTCGCTGGATTTTGATCCAAAGCGCATGCAGTTACTTTATGATGGGGGATATAAAATTGGGCTTGGTGGGGCAGATAAATGGAACACCAAACCACCAAGTGTTTTGCGTGAAACGGGTGAACTTGCCAGCAATTAACTCTCGGTAATTGCGAGTGCTGTTATAGCGTCTGATAAGTCACCATAGCCCGTATAGAGATATTCATACTCCAAGCCCATAAATTCGGCCGCTGCCTTGGCATTTGCTTCCAGTTCCGGGTCTTCGGTTTGTGCTAAATAGAGCGCTTTTGTGTAGTTTGAGAAATACATTTCTAAAAGTTCAGGGTGTTTATCCAAGCCTAATGGCCGTTTCATAAAGGTTTCAAAATGTCTTGCGAGAAAATCGGTAATGAAGAAGGTTGTTAAATAGTCGCCATCTGCCTGTTCGAAGGCTTTATTGCCCATGTAAAACGAGAAGCAATGCGGGCCTTGAATGCGTTCCACACCATGTTTTTCGCAGACCTTGTCCAGTTCACCGCCAGTGCCGCAATCAGCATAACCTACGAAAACATGTTCAAAGCCTTCTTCTCTTGCTTTAATGATTGCTTTGTCCATTTCAGGTGCGATGTGCTCCGGATGATGGTGATAGGATGCGGGTAGGCACTTCAGGTCTATGTGGTCAAAACCAAGTTGCTCATTCACCGCTATGACTTCACGCGCAATCATGCCACAAGCAATAATGCGAAGTGTTGGAGTAGGGGGTGATGGTTCAGTCACGTTTAACCTCACAGATTGAGTCAGGGTCTTTCAATAAGTATCTGCATTCTATCATAAAAAAGGGCGCCTTGAGCGCCCGATTTTTCAAATTGTTTTGAGCAGGGTTTAACCAGCTGCCATTTGGTTGTGCTTTTTGGCCATAAACTCTTTAGCAGTTTCCACAGCAACCGCTGCATCACGACAATAGGCATCTGCACCAATTGCTGCACCAAATTCTTCGTTAAGCGGTGCGCCACCAACGAGAATTGTATAATCATCGCGCATGCCTTTTTCGACCATGGTGTCGATGACGACCTTCATGTAAGGCATAGTGGTTGTCAAAAGGGCAGACATGCCGAGGATATCCGGCTTGTGCTCTTCAATCGCTGCGAAGTAACCGTCTACGTCTGTATTAATGCCGATGTCGTAGACGTCAAAGCCAGCACCTTCCATCATCATGCCAACAAGGTTTTTACCAATGTCGTGAATGTCGCCTTTAACGGTGCCAATAACCATAGAACCAAGCTTTGGTGCGCCAGTTTCTGCAAGTAGAGGACGAAGAATGGTCATGCCCGCCTTCATTGCATTTGCCGCAAGTAGCACTTCCGGAACAAACAAAATACCATCACGGAAGTCGATGCCTACAATGCGCATGCCTTCTACGAGTGCTTTGGTTAAAACGTCGTAAGGGGTCCAGCCGCGACCAAGAAGAATGTTTGTCCCGTCCGTAATCTCATCTTTTAGACCATCATAAAGATCGTCATGCATCTGCGCTACCAGTTCTTCGTCGTCTAGCTCCGCTAGGATGATTTCATCTTCTTCAGACATGGGCTTTCTCCAAAACCGACAAGGCATTCACCTTGATATTTATCAATCTATTCGAATCTTTTGCAAGATTAGAATTCTCCTCCACATAGAATGCGGCATATTTTCCATTTAGCAAGCGAAAGTTAAATTACAGTTCCAATTTTGCGACGCGTTGGTAAATGATTGCGACTTTGTTTGATTTTGTGTATTGGTTGCGTTTTATCTTCCGACAAGGTTACCGCCAAATTCAAGCCCTCACCCTTAGCCTGTCGAAGGGTTGGTGCATTTAGTTGCCGCGCTCACGTCTCCTGAGGCTAGCTGAAGGGCGACAGGCTCGAGGCATGAGAATTCTAGATGGTTACTCCGTCATCCTCGGGCTTGACCCGAGGATCCAGTGTCCAAGTCTCGCTTCATTCTGGATCCTCGCCTCAAGGGCGAGGATGACGTGGATTATTGTTCACTCGCCCGAAGTTCGGACGGTGTTATCCTTGTATTCTTAATAACATGCAGGGTTCTTAGATAAAAACCTCTAATGTTTAATGTGTATGGCTCTTAACCAAGAACCCTGCGTAGAGATTTGTAGAACCGTCTCACGGGATAAATCGCGCGGGTCCGGCCTTCTAGGAGGGAGCGCAGCCGACATGCACTCCTTACCGCTCTACTGTCCC
>CALHIB010000131.1 GCA_938030595.1 uncultured Rhizobiaceae group bacterium
AGTTTCCTTAAAAGCTACAAAGGCATCTGCGTCCATAACCTCTGACCACATGTAAGAATAATAGCCTGCGGAATAACCATCCCCTGAGAACACATGTGCAAAATGTGGTGTGCGATGGCGCATTGTTATTTCATCAGGCATGCCAATATTATTCAAAATATCTTTTTCAATTTTGCCAATGTCTTGCGCATCATCTGCGGGCATAGTGTGCAACTCCAAATCAACCAGAGCGGAAGATGTATATTCAACCGTCGCAAAACCTTGGTTAAAGGTACTGGCCGCTTTTAATTTCTCAATAAGTTCATCAGGCATTGGTTCACCCGTTTTGTAATGAACAGCATATTTTGAGAGAATTTCTTTTTCGTCCAACCAGTGCTCATAAAGCTGACTTGGCAATTCAACAAAATCACGTGCAACGGCGGTGCCTGAAATGCATGGGTAAGTCACATTCGACAACATGCCATGCAGTGCATGGCCAAACTCATGAAAAAGCGTATGTGCATCGTCGAAAGTTAGGAGACTTGGTTCACCTTCTGCTGCTTTTGCAAAGTTCATCACATTAACAATGATAGGTGCGATATCGCCTTTGAGTTTTTCCTGAGAGCGAAAGCCACTCATCCAGGCTCCTGAACGCTTCGAGGTGCGTGCAAAATAATCCCCGATGAAAATTGCTATGTGTTCACCATCGCTATTTTTTACTTCAAAGGTTCGGACATCTTCATGATACTTTGGAATATCATTTCGTTCTTCAAAACTTAGTCCAAAGAGGCGGTGCGCCGTATCAAACGCTGCATCAATGATTTTATCCAATTGCAGATAGGGTTTGATTTCCGCTTCATCCAGATCGTGATCGCGACTTCGCACCTTTTCTGAATAGTAACGCCAATCCCATGGTGCAATTTTAAAATTGGCCCCTTCGGAGTTTGCAAGCTCCTGAAGCTTTTGTGCTTCCTGGCTTGCACGTTTTTTCGCAGGTTCCCAAACTTGCATTAGTAAATTTCGTACAGCATCAGGGGTCTTGGCCATTTGATCATCCAGCTTAAAATCTGCAAAGGTTTTGAAACCCAATAGATTGGCACGCTCTTCACGCAGTTTAAGTGTTTCAGTGATGATCTCACGATTATCTGTATCGCCGCCGTTTTCGCCTCTTGCAATCCAAGCTTTATAGGCAACCTCGCGCAAATCCCGTTGTGAAGAAAATTGCAGGAACGGCTCAATTAGCGAACGGGATAGCGTAATTACATACTTGCCTTCATGGCCACGCTCCTTTGCGGCCGATGCAGCAGCGGAGACCAGAAAATCCGGCAAGCCTGCCAGATCATCGCCTTCTTCCAAAACAAGTTCATACGCACTTTCATCTGCCAGGATATTTTGCGAAAACTGCGTTCCAAGCGTTGCAAGCTTGCTTGAAACTTCTGCCATGCGTTCACGTTCACTACCCTCAAGCTTTGCACCAGAACGCACAAAATTTGAATAGTATCGCTCCAATACACGTTTTGCTTCCGGGTTAAGATCAAGTTCTTCACGCGCCAAATATAAAATCTCTACGCGTGCAAACAGTTTAGCATTCAACATGATTTTGGAATGATGTGCGGAAAGCTTTGGCGCCATTTCTCTTTGAATGGTTTGCATCTCATCATTGGTGTGGGAACCAGACAAGTTAAAGAATACGCCTGAAACTTTTGAAAGCGCTTCACCTGCACTTTCCATCGCTGCAATAGTATTTACAAACGTAGGTTCATCTTTATTATTTGCAATCCACTCAATTTCCTTTTCACTTTGCTCCAAGGCAATATCAAAAGCCTCGCGGTAATGTTCGTTCTTGATTAGATCGAATGGTGGCACTTCAAACGGCGTATTCCATTCGGCAAGTAGCGGATTTTGTTCTGTCATATTATTCTCAAATTGAATTTCTAATATTCTTGATATGGGGCTGAATACGGAAAAATGTAAGGTATCAAATTTCAAAAACTCATATCGCCCATAAGATTATTCCAATCAATAAAGCACCTAGAATAATTAAAACCGTGATAATGAGCATACCGCGTGTGGAGGCAGGTTCTGCCCTGTAAGTGCTTAATCGTTCGAGCATTTTCTTGCTCTTGGTATATCCTCCAAACGCAATCAAAATGGCTATACCAATAAACACAGATGCAGCCAGTTTTGCCAACCACGTGGGGTCAGCTGCACCGAATACCGCTTGCAGACCTACTGCCAAACCCAGATTACCAAGCGCCAACCCCATTCGGCTGGCAAACGTTCTCTCGTTGGCAAGAATGGTTCTGTCTTCAGCCAATTTTGTTGATATTGATTTATCTTCCGAATTATCAGACATCTTTATTTTCTCAAGGCTGGCAAGCCTACTCCTGTTGCTTCAAATCCACCGTCAACTGCCAATGTTTGACCTGTAATAAAGCTGGCTTGGTCAGAACATAAAAAGAAGATTGCATTGGCGATTTCATCTTCATCACCATAACGGTTAAGCGGAATAGCATCATGATAGGCATCTATAATGTCTTGTGTATGCACCGCCATGGCAAGTTTTGTGCGCACGGGCCCCGGGCAAACTGTATTTACACGTATTCCAAATTCGCCCAGCTCTACAGCCTGTTGCAAGCTAAGCTGGATGACAGCGCCTTTTGATGTACCATAGGCTGTGCGAAGTGTGGACCCGCGAAGACCGGAAATTGATGCAATGTTAACGATTGCTCCACCTCTGGTTTTGAGGAAGGGAATTGCTTCCTGGCTTACCAAAAATGTACCGTCCAAATTCGTTTCCATAACGGCGCGCCAACGTTCAAATGTTGTCTCTTCAATGGGGCCAAAGTCTGCCACGCCTGCATTATTAACCAGCGCATCCAAATGGCCAAACTTTTCTAGAACCTCACTCATGAAGGCTTTGACATCCCCTTGTTTGGATATGTCTGCGGTAATCGCAATTGCGTTATGAAGCGGACTTGAAACCTTGCCAAGTTCTTCGCCGTCCCAATCAATCATGATGACTTTCCAGCCTTCATTCAAAAATCGATTTGTTGTTGCAAGGCCAATACCCCGTGCGGCGCCAGTTACCAGTGCAAGCTTGCTCACTTAACACACTCCCATATGATGTAATAACCTTGAGGTTCCTTGTCTGTCTCAAAATAATTTCCCAACTCTTTTGAGACTGTTTTAATAATACCTGCTTCTTCCAGATTGCTAACCTCAACTTCAAATCCGCCCTCCGCCCAAATATCCTTATGAACCGTCGTTGCGAAAAAACTGTTGGGTTTTAAAATTCTGAATAATTCCGGCAAGCACCCCGCGCCAACATGTGCATGGGTAAACAGCCCAGTGCAGATGATTGCATCATAAGTATTTGCTTGAATATCAATTGGAATATTCAAATCAGCCTGGATACAATTCTTATAAACTTGCTGATCTTGATGCTGACGCACTTTGGCAACCCCAAGCATCTCAGGAGAATAATCAAGAGCATCAATATTTTTATATCCCAGTTCAGCCAGATTTTGACCAGCAAGACCAGTACCTGATCCAACATCCAAAATGAGGGCTTTCTTGTAATTCAAAACAGATGCCAATAGTTGGGCTGTATTTTGTGGTGTTAAATAACCAAGACCATCCAACATTGTTTGATCATAGGTTTTGGCCCAGTCACGGTATAAGGACTTGGTCTCTTCATCGTTGGAGAGTGCGTAGGCGCGCGCCAATAGCGCTTCTGACGAATTTGGATTATCGGTCATGGTTCCTCCTTATATTACTATCGCCGCAAACATTTTGGAGTGCAATCATACTATATATTTGTGCACTATCGTTTTAAGCAAATGTTTGTATTCCAAAGGCGTGCATACTTCGCCTGATGTGTAGAACTGGCAAGCTGCTTATGACATCTGGACAAGCGCCTTGCAGTATATTAAACAGGAAATTATTCCTTTTAAGGTGATTTGATGGAAAAATTAACCCATAAGCAAATTTGGGCAGCGATTGATGAACTTGCCAGTCTTGCCAGCATGTCTGCCTCCGGATTAGCACGTAGTTCCGGCCTTGACCCTACCAGTTTTAATCCGTCAAAACGCTTTACGAGTGAGGGTCGGGAACGCTGGCCTTCCACAGAGTCAATTGCAAAAATCTTGAAAGCAACTGGCACTTCTATCTCTGATTTTATGGCTCTGATTGAACAAAAGAAAAAAAGCCCTGATTACCCTTCAGGAATTTATAGCCAAACTGCAGCACAAAATTCTGTCCCACTGATAGGCTTTGCCCAGGCGGGTGTTGGCGGGTTCTTTGATGATGGAGGCTTTCCGGTTGGTCAAGGCTGGGAAGAAATCGCTCCTCCTACAGGCGCCAGTGAAAGTGCCTATGCACTAAAGGTATCAGGCGACAGCATGATGCCGCTTTACCGTGAAGGTGATATCATTATTGTAGACCCAACTGCGCAGGTGAGAAAAGGCGATCGCGTCGTGGCAAAAACACGTGAAGGCGAAGTTTTGGCAAAAACACTAGAGCGCAGGACATCGACAGTTGTTGAACTTCAATCGATTAATCCTGAGCACGATACACTAAAATTTGCACCAGACGAACTTGAGTGGCTTGCACGCATCGTATGGGCTAGCCAATAAAAGCCTTTTAGAAATTACGAAAACTAATGACGCTTTAGCTGATTTGGAAACTCAAAGTATTGTGTAATACTTAAAATGAGTAGTCAGTAATAAAGTAAGGTTTTCGAGATGACAACGACCCCATCAACGATGAAGGCAATTGTTCTTACTGGGCATGGTGGTATGGAGGCACTCGAATATCACGAAGACTGGCCCACACCTAAACCCAGTGATGATGAAGTACTTATCAAAGTTCATGCCTGCGGCATGAATAACACTGATGTCAACACGCGTAGCGGCTGGTATTCAAAAGCGGTATCTGAAGCGACGACTGGTGGTGCTTATGATACAGTAGACGCAGAAGACCCAAGCTGGGGTGGCGCGCCCATTACCTTTCCTCGCATTCAGGGTGCAGATGTTGTGGGAACGGTTATAGCAGTCGGTAAAAATGCAGATCAAGGATTAATGGGCAAGCGCGTTATGGCTGATTGCTGGCTGCGCGATTGGAATAACCCTGAAGATAAAAATGCTACGGGTTATTTTGGCTCTGAATGTGACGGTGGCTTTGCACAATACACGAAGGTGCACCACATGAATGTTCAAGCTGTAAATTCTGACTTGTCAGACGCAGAACTTGCTACATTTTCCTGTTCGTACACGACAGCTGAAAATTTATTGAACCGCGTTGAATGCAAAAAAGGTGACACAGTTTTGATTACCGGGGCTTCAGGTGGGGTTGGCTCAGCTTTAATTCAACTTGCAAATCGAAGAGGTGCAAAAACGATTGCCTTGGCGAGTGAAGCAAAGCACAAGGATGTCGCCAAATTTAATCCGACAGCAATTTTACCGCGCTCACCTGAAAATCTACCAAAAGCACTACAAGAGGTTATTGGCCAAGAGAGTGTCAGCATTATTGCAGATATTGCAGGTGGTGAATATTTTCCAACCTTGCTTGATGTTCTTGAACGTGGTGGCAGGTACGGCACATCAGGCGCAATTGCCGGCCCCATGGTGGAGCTTGATTTACGCACGCTTTATTTAAAAGACCTAACTTTCCATGGTTGCACAATTACAAGCACTAATGTTTTTCCTGATCTGGTAAGATATATCGAGCGCGGTGAAATAAAACCGGCACTTGCAGCAACCTATCCGCTAGAAGATTTTCATAGAGGACAACTGGCTTTTATCGATAAAAAACATACTGGCAATATCGTGGTGACGGTGGACTAAAATCATGAAACCACTTTTTGATAAGGCTCTCGAAGAAGTAACGAAACTGCACCAAACAAATAATGTAATTCGCGAGTTTGCAGAATTCCCAAATGATTTTAAATGGCACGAATTGGCGAGCCATCAAATTCCTGGCGCTGTGTTGATGGCCAATGATGCTTCGCTTGAGACGGATACATACCAACCTTTGCGAGATGCCTTGATTGCCCCCTGGCAGGTTGCGGATTGGCGTGAGACCTATCGCGATACGAATATCGGGGAAGATTTCTTATCGCGTTTTGCCTGCTACGAGCTCTTTGGTCATGCAGGTCATTTTCACACCGAAAAGATGCGAGGCTTCCTGCTCTATTCAGATGCCAATCTTTATTATCCATGGCATCATCACCCTGCTGAAGAACTTTATTTCATCATTGCAGGCGAAGCGAGTTTTGCAACTGAAGGCAATCAACCCAAATTACTCAAATCTGGCGACACGGTTTTTCATGCCAGCAATCAGCCACATAATATGCAAACCCACGGCAAAGGTGTTCTAGCCTATGTACTATGGCGAAATGAATTTGATACTGCCCCTGTTTTGACAGATCGATTGAATTAAAGCTCAACCCAATTCGCCAGCAAGTCCTGCGTCGATCATCTTGATGGTTCTATCAATTCCATAAAGTGCTACAAACGAACCAAAGCGCGGGCCTTGATCTTGGCCGAGTAAGATTTGATACAAAGCCTGGAACCACTCACGTAAATTTTCAAAACCTGCTTCTTTGCCTACTGTAAAGACTTCTGTTTGAATAGTCTCTGCATCTGCAGCACTATCAAGCGCTGATAATTTACCACGCAAATTTTCTAATGCTTTACGCTCACTATCTGTTGGTGCGCGGAATGATTTATGCGGTTTTACGAAATCCTCAAAATATCGAATTGCATAACCAACCAGATCATCCAGCATTGGATGGGTTTCAGGAGTGACACCTTCAGCATATTGAGAGATGAAGCCCCAGAGCGTTTCCTTGTCCGATGCATTTGCGGCACTGACCAGGTTAAGCAACATGGCATAATTGATTGGCATGCTCATTTCTGGCGGATTGCCATTATGAATATGCCAGACTGGATTATTCAATTGCGCTTTTTTATCTTGTGTTGGATAAGCGGCCAAATGCTGGAAGTACTCATCAACGTTCTTGGGGATTACATCAAAGAACAGGCGCTTTGCTGTCTTTGGTTTTTGATACATGAAGAATGATAGGCTCTCGGTTGGTGCATAAGACAACCATTCATCAATGGTCAGCCCATTGCCTTTGGTCTTTGAAATTTTCTCACCTTTGTCGTCAAGGAACAATTCATAGATGAAATGCTCCGGTGGACGTTGTCCAAGAATACGGCAGATACGATCATAGATCGGTGAATTGATATGATGGTCTTTGCCATACATTTCATAATCAACACCAATCGCTGCCCAGCGCATGCCGAAGTCTGGCTTCCACTGCATTTTCACCTGACCGCCCGTCACAGATAATGTAAGCTCTTCGCCGTCTTCA
>CALHIB010000132.1 GCA_938030595.1 uncultured Rhizobiaceae group bacterium
GATGCAATATTGGCTGTTTAAATCAGAACCTTTCAAGTGGTCATGGGAACAACAAAAAGCCAAGGGTGATGCGGGTGAGGAATGGGATGGTATTCGCAACTATCAGGCGCGTAATTTCATGCGTACGATGGAGTTAGGTGACCTTGCCTTTTTCTATCATTCCAATGAAGGGCTTGAGGTTGTTGGCATTGCAGAAGTCAGCGCATTAAGCGCACCTGATTCTACAACGGACGATGAGCGCTGGGACTGCGTACACATCAAAGCCGTGCGCGACATGCCAAAATCCGTGACGCTTAAAGAGGTAAAGGCAAATCCAAAATTGGCCGACATGTCTCTGGTCACTTCGATGCGATTGTCGGTTCAACCCGTTAACCCCGATGAGTGGATTGAAGTTTGCCGCATGGGTGGGCTGGACGGTAAGACGCTGAAAGATTTGTAAAAGTTGTTTTTCCTTCTCCTAAAAATTTATATGTCTGGGAGACAGTGGCAGCGCAGCTGACGGATGAGGGGTATGATGACTGCTGATAGATTTTTACCCCTCACCCGAGCTTCTTCGCTTCGCTCAGGTAGCCCACCCTCTCCCACAAGGGGAGAGGAAAAGTGACTATCCATCTAACTAATACCCAAGCCAGACATCTCATCTTGCATTTGCAAGGTTTGACCCATCCACCCCATGTTGCGCATGGTGATGGTGAGCTTGAAGCCTTGGTCGAGCAGCTTGGGTTTGTGCAACAGGATTCCATTCGCTGGGTAGAGCGGGCGCATCACATGACGTTATTTGCGCGTAATCAGACTTACCGCCCAAAGCACTTGGAGAAGTTGCATGAGAGTGGTCTTCTATTTGAAAACTGGACGCATGATGCGTCGCTCATCCCTTCAAAATACTGGCCGTATTGGAAGCATAAATTTGTTCGTTACGAAGAACGCTTGCGGGAGAAATTTACCAAGTGGCAAGGCGAGGGATTTGAGGAACGGATAGAAGGATTACGTCAGCGCATTGAACAAGATGGTGTGTTGCGAGCGCGTGATTTGGAAAAACCCAAGGGGCAAAAACTTGAGATGTGGCAGTGGCACGATGGCAAGGCTGCCATGGAGTTTATGTGGCGTACGGGGCAGCTTGCAATTCCGCGTCGTGAAGGCTTTCAAAAAGTTTATGATTTGAGTGAGCGGGTTATCCCTCAAGAACATTTTGAGCTCCAAGTTTCTCATGAGGAATTTGTCGACTGGGCCTGTCGTTCCGCGTTGGATAGGTTGGGGTTTGGTACGGCAAAAGACATTGCGAAATATTGGGATTTGATCTCTATTGCAGAAGTGCGTGATTGGCTTGAAGCGCATGGTCGTCAAGAGACGCAGACGATAACGATTGAACCAAATGATAAGTCTAAACCACGAGAGTTCATCGGGCGGCTTGACTTGGAAAACTTGATTTCAAACCTGCCAAAAATTCCATCTCGAATTAGAATGCTTTCGCCCTTTGATCCGGTTATTCGTGATCGCAATCGATTATCCTGGCTATTTGGTTTTGATTATACGATTGAAATTTACGTCCCGCCGAAAAAGCGTAAATATGGCTATTATGTTTTTCCCTTGCTGGAAAAGGACAAATTGATTGGGCGGATTGATTGTCAGGCAAGGCGGGCGGATGATTGTCTTTATGTGACGCAGATTTGGCTTGAACCTAAGGTCCGCTGGTCGCAAGCCAAGGCTGATAAGTTAATGGCTGAACTTACACGACAGGCAAGACTGTGTTGCGTGAATAAGGTTATCTGGGATGACAGTTGTAATCATCGACCAAATTGATGTGACATCTCTTCTTCAGGTGCGAGTGATTTATGCAGATGCACCATCATGCCAGCGGCAAAGACCGGGGTCAGGATGTTGAGAAACGGTATTGCCATAAGGCCTGCAATGACCATGCCACCCATAAAGACAGTTCCCCAATGTTTGCGGCGCAAGATATGGGCTTCTTTTTCTGGTCTGTAACGCATGGCGGCGAACTGGAAATATTCACGCCCTAGCAAATACCCATTGGCAACAAAAAAGACGATGACACCAAGTCCTGCAAAAAGAAACAAAAGCAGGGCTATGAAATTTATGAAGATAACCATTAGTGTAAATTTAATTGCCAGTGTAATTGAGTTGCCAAGCGGCATGGCGACGCCTTTGCGGTGGTTGGGGTAGTGTGTTTCCTCAATGTGCTCTGCAACTTCGTCGAGAAATAATCCTGCAAAGATTGCAGAAGTTGGTGCCAATAAAAATCCCGCACCAAAAATAACGCCTACGCCCAAGACCCAGGCAATAATTGTAGTCACCCACGTCCAACCTTCCAAAAAAGGAAAGAGATAATTGGTCGCCAGCATTTGTAAACCCAGCCACATACCGAAAAATAATAGAACTGTAAGACCTAGCGATTTCCACACTACAGAGCGGAAACGAGGCTTTAATATTTCATTGGCGGATTTGGTAGCTGCTTCATAAATCATGGGTCTCAGATAGGAACAAATGCGAATAGTTACAAGAAAATATTGCTCTAGCCTTTTCATTCATTGTTGCGACCGCTATTCAATAAACAATTGATTTGGAGAATTTTCATGAGTGATACGAAATATGACGTCTTGGCGATTGGTAATGCGATTGTTGATATTATTGCTAAATGTGATGACGTGTTTCTGGCTGAACAGGATATTGCCAAGGGCGGCATGACGTTGATTGACATGGCGCGTGCCGAGCAGCTTTATTCCGACATGGGCCCTGCGGTTGAAACGTCTGGTGGCAGTGCGGGTAACACGGCTGCAGGGATTGCAAGTTTTGGCGGCAAGGTTGCCTATATTGGCAAGGTTGCTGATGATCATTTGGGAAAAGTATTTACGCATGACATCAAGGCGATTGGCGTTGATTATAACACGCCGCCGCTTGATCATGGTGAGATGACTGCGCGTTCCATGATTTTGGTCACGCCCGATGGTGAGCGTTCCATGAATACTTATCTGGGGGCTTGCGGGAAATTGTCTGCAAAAGATATTGACCCTGAAATGGTTACCCAGTCAAAAATCACTTATTTTGAAGGCTACCTTTGGGATCCGGCAGAGGCTAAAGACGCGATCCGCGAAGCAGCTCGTATCGCGCATGAAAATGATCGTTTGGTTGCCATGACTTTATCTGACGCGTTTTGTGTGGACCGCTACCGTGATGAATTTTTGGAACTCATGCGCTCAGGCACGGTTGATATTTGTTTTGCCAATGACGGTGAGTTGAAGTCACTTTATCAAACGTCTGATATTAATTCTGCAATTGATGCAGTTCGCGAAGACTGTAATTTGACTGTGGTCACGATGGGCGCTGATGGATCGATGATTGTAACACGCGAAAAAACCGGAACTGTCGATGCGCAGCCGATTGATGAATTGGTTGATACAACAGGTGCAGGTGATCTTTATGCTGCCGGGTTCCTGTTTGGCCTGACCGATGGTCGTGAACTTGGAGAATGTGCGGTACTTGGCAGCATTGCTGCCTCAGAAGTTATTCAACACATTGGGCCTCGCCCGCAAGTATCTCTAAAGGAACTGGCTGAGCAGTTAGGTCTTTAAGGTGATTGAGAAACTTACCCGAATTTTGAAATCCTGCTTTGCCTTGCCAAAGTGGGTTTTCATTTGGGTATTTTTCATTCTGGTGCCAGCTAATTTTTCAGGTCTTTTGTTTTTAGAATATGATACCGGCTTTTGGGTTGCCGTGCTTGGCATTGGCGGCATTATGCCCAATCTTGTATTTCTGTATTTAAACGGTGGTATGTCGAAAGTTTTGGCTATTCCACATCTGATTTTCTGGATACCGCTTCATATTATTTTGGGTATTCTGTGGGCAACTAAGCCCGATATGAGTACTTTTGAACAAAATTACTGGCTGACAATTTTTACCATTAATACGATATCGCTCGCGTTTGATTTTTATGATGCGAACGAATGGCGCAAGGGTAAGCGTGATGTGGTGGGCTTTGAAGGTGAACCGGTCTGGATATGATTATTTGCGGATACTCGAACCAACGGCTGACACAAACAGTAGTGACAAAATCCAGCCGCTAGCGATCAGGAACCATTCGTAGAGCCGCACCCACCAACCAAAATTATCGCGCGTGCCATCTGTAAAGACAACGCGAGGTGCCCAATCGACTTCCATGCGCAAGTTTACAACGGGGAGTGCGACGTCAGCTGCGTAGATGAAGGATTGAAATTCTGAATATTCTGACGGCATGGCAGAGGCGCAATTTTCATCTGGGAAGTGAACCCAGTTTTCTGCGCACCACGCAGGAATAGTACCGCCAGCGCGTGCTTCTTTGAATATAAGTGGATGTGTTGGGGTCATGATGCCACGTTTGGCTGCTTGGTCATAAATGATGGTGCCCAGCATGATGAGGGCGAACAGATAGAGAAGCGCATTGCCGGGTTTATATCCATACCCCACCAAAGGCCCCCAAATGGCTTTGCGGAAAAAAACCTGTCCCCAATGCCACAAGTTTAATCCACTCTTTGCGGCTGGTTCATGACTTGCCATGAAGTTGGTTTGGAGTTTTTGTTTTTCGATGCGTAGTTCCAGCGCTTCTTCCTGATAGCCCATCGTATCCAGCACACTTGCCAATTGCTCCCATGGGCGCGGCTTGAAATTCTTTTCCAAATGGTCTTGAGGCTGCTGGTTGAGAAATTCAATCCAGAATTCAGGCTTGCAATTATCAGGCAGGTTTGAAAACCCTTCATAGGTGAAGTTATCCAGCTTGGTATTGTAGTCTATCTGCTTGGGTTGGTTTTCAGAAATTGGTTTTTCTTCGTTTGAATTTTTTTCCTGATAATCCTCGCGCTTGCGCATCCAGCTATCGCCATCGGTGTTGATGTTCTTGCAAGATGCGCCAGAAAAATCGACCTCACCATTGGCATGTTTTAAAGATCGCCAAACGAGCGTGCCGCCAATTTTTGTATTGCGAAGTTGTAGAGAAGGGGTACCTTCCAAAGATGCGCCTTGAGGGGTGAAATCGCCGCCGATCTCTGTCCCTGTGAGGGCGATCGTGCCTTTGGCGATTACATTCTCCAGATCAACATCGCCATTGATCTTTGCTCGGTTGATGATGAGTGAATTGTCAGATTCTAAAAACTTGGCATTTTCACATAGCAGATTGCCCGAGATTGCAGCAGAACTTAATCTGACGGATTCTTGTGATGTGAACCCCTCATTCAGGTTGAGACTTCCATCCAAGAAAGCTCTTTCTGCCATAATTGAAACGACTTTACTTGCATTCAAGGATATATTTTTGGTTTTGGCGCCTGCAAGATTTAGATATCCATCAATCAGGCATTGCTGCAGTTTAAGGTCCTTGCAGATGTCACTTGCTTCAAGATCGAGCTCTTCATTACATTTAACATAAGCGCCAAGTATATTAACGCCTCTGGCGTGAATTAAGGAAAGTGTGCAACCTCCTATTACCATATATCGCAAGAACTCGGCTCGAATAGTATTAAGCTTGGATGCCTCTTCCGGCCTTGCGCCAAAAAAATCATCTACTTCGCAAACTTCACCATTGGCAGCGCATTGTCTAAGTTTTTCTTCTGCGGGTAAAAGTGGCAGGAAGTCTTCTAGTTTGCTTCCTTTCAAAGTGAGAACGGCAGGTTTTTTGGATGCTGGTTTATTTCGCGGTTTTGTTGCCATTCTCCCCTCCCGTTTATGTTTTTTCTAGCACTCGTCTTTTTTTCTGACCTGAGTGAAGCTTGTGATTTTGCCGTCCAGGAAGACAAACTGTTCTTCATTTAGAAATGAATTTTCAGAAAACCTGTAGCAAACGTTTGCAGTTGCTGTTGTCTCGCCTGTAGATTTTACGCCCTTCATGATTAGTGTCAGGTCTTTGGCCACATCTTCCCAATTATCCAGTGCTTCAATGTATTCAGCTTTTGATTGCGTGATTTCCAATGGTTTCAGGTCAATTGTTGCATCAGTTGCCAGAAGTTTTTCGAAAACTGTACGATTACTGGTTTTAAGTGCACCGTACCATTCGGAAACAAGACTGGTGTCCGCTGCCAGTGCAGAATGTGCCGTGAATAAAAAAACTGCTGCCGTCGTAAGTAGGCGTTTCATGAAATAATTCCTCGTGAATTCATGTTCAGGGCAAATCAATAAGCCTGATTCTCGCCTTTGGGTGTACAATGCTTTGGGCATCGCTCTCAAGCGCTAACTCATCCGAACCACGTTTGGTGGCGTTTTGTAGAATTTCAAAAACTGATGATGTCGTTGTTAACAGATTCGTTTCAGGCGTCATTTCTGCAAGTAAATGGCCTAGATAAAGGGCAGCTGTAAGATCGCCTGGCCCATTGGGAGGATCATCAAACTGGCTATGCGAGGCCATGAATTTTTTATCCTGATTGTAGTGAAGATTGCCGATTTCACCCTTAAATGGGCTGGGACTTGAGGTTGTTATTATTGTCTTTGCTTCCAGCTGATTCGCCAGAGCGATTGTTTCATTCATGGTTTCGGGGGTTTTTTCACCTGTTAGCCATGAAAGTTCAAAGCGATTTGGGGTAGTGATATTAGAGAGTTTGATTAAATTATCACGAATGGAGCTTGCGGTGTCGGGTGCCACATATAAGCCACCCTCATCTCCAATAACCGGGTCGCAGAGATAAATCAGATCAGGGTTTTTTGCTCTTAGATTTGCCACAAGCTTAGAGACTTCATACGCCTGTTTTGCATTTGCCATATAGCCCGATAGGATGCCGCCGACTTCATCAATCCATGGTGCGTTTGCAATGTCATTCAGGAAGCTGGTAAAGTCTTCATCACTGGGTGTGATGCGGGTGGATACGCCATGGCCTGGATGCCAGGGCAGGGTAATGGTAGGAATTGCCCAAACAGGAAAACCCAAGGTTTCCAAGGCAAAAACTGCCGCGCGATTGCCTACAGAGCCGCGTGCAACGTGCGATGATATAACGATGATTGCTTTTTTAGCCATGGAATAAATATGTTCTTAAAAGATGCACTATCAAAACAACAACAAATATTGCGCCCAATGTGCGGCCAATGCGTTTACCCCATAGCTCTGCCCACTCATTTTCATCTGTGTCCTGTGCACTCAAATGTCCTTTGACGCGTTCAGCGACGCGTTTGACGGATGAAGTGCCTACGGTCTCAGACTCTTGGGCAACGCGCTCCAAAATGCGTTTGGATTCTATCTCACCATCGGTCGGTTTGGTTTTTTGGGTCATAAAATGTACCTTGTATGTTATGCTAACACTGGCAAAGTCCACATAAGACTGCAATAGTATAAATTGTACTAAAGCGCATTAAGGGGATATTGATGGGTAGTGAGGAACATGTACAAACCGATGAGTTTGTAAATTCAGATAAAAAAGGCGTCTGGGGCTGGATGCTTTTTGATTTTGCAGCACAACCTTATCATACGCTGATCATCACCTTTATCTTCGCGCCGTATTTTGCATCTTTTGTGGCAAGTGATCCTGTTTCAGGTCAAAGTCAATGGGGTTATGGTACTGCGATTGCCGGTATTATCATTGCGATTATGTCGCCGATATTAGGGTCTATTGCAGATGCAACGGGGCCGCGCAAACCATGGATATTTGCTTTTTCTATTCTTGGTTTCGTTGGGTCTTTTATGTTGTGGTGGGCGCTACCTTATCAGGATGGCATGTCCTCTGTTTTCATTGCACTTCTGGCTCTTGTTATCTTGATGATTGGATTTGAGTTTGCGGCTGTCTTTAACAATGCCATGATGCCAACGCTTGTCCCGCGTGAGCAACTTGGACGTTTGTCAGGGAATGCTTGGTCACTTGGCTATGTGGCAGGACTGTTTACACTGATCATCGTTTTACTGACGATGGCTAGTAATGAGCAGGGACTTACCTTGCTTGGTTCAGAGCCGATGTTTGGAATTAATGCTGATCTTAAAGAAGGTGAGCGTGCAACAGGCCCTCTTACGGCGATTTGGTATCTGGTATTCGTTCTGCCACTCTTGTTTTTTACGCCAGACATTGGGCGCCGTAAAAAGATTGCAGGTGCGGTTGGGCAGGGTTTAAGGAACTTGCTGGTAACTGTTAAACGGTTGCCGGAAAATACTTCTTTATTTGCCTATCTTGGTTCTTCCATGCTTTACCGTGATGCCTTAAATGGGCTTTATACATTCGGTGGAATTTATGCCGTTGGTGTTCT
>CALHIB010000133.1 GCA_938030595.1 uncultured Rhizobiaceae group bacterium
TAATCTCGGATTTTGGATTAAGCTTAGAGCTTGCTCCATTTTTGTGTTTTACAGAACACTTTTAATGCACAGCCTGTCAGTTTCATCTTGCTGCCAGAAACACTTGCAGAGCCTGAGTATTGTTTGTTGTCTGCAGGATCAGTCACTGTACCAACATATTTGCCACCGTTGGCTTTCATTTTGCCAATGCGCTGGCCAGCATATTTGCCAGTTTTTAGTGTAATACAAAACGAGCTACCGCATTTGCCGATTTTTGCAGTTTCGCCACTTTGTGTTTTCCAGTTACCTTCGATCTGATCAGCAAAGGCAAAGCTTGAGCTTCCAAGTACTATTGCAGCAGCAAAAAATGTTGAGATTGATTTTTTCATAAAGTTTTCCTCCGTAGTTGACCGTAAGAAAGCTAATTTTGACGTTAACGTCAATAGTAAAATGGGTTTTTCACGCAAGTGTTAATGAAAAAAGCGATGATTTGAGGTGCTGGCTATGTGTAATTCCACACAAATTTATTTCAAATTTTATGCAAACTTGAATCATCAATCTCGATAATGGTTACGAGAAACTTTAAATTCAAACCTGAATCAAGGGTAAATATCGGCGTAACCTATTGAAATTGTTGAATGTGTAAAATGAATCGAATCTTAAATTTAGATTCCGTTTCAGATTTGTAAGCTTCTCGTTAAGCATTGTTTTTAAGTCAGTTTTTAACTCCTTGAGGCAAATTAGCTACATCGAACAACGAGATCGAGACTAACTCGGCCAAATCGATAAACGGGACGCAAACAATAATAATAAGACTGGAACAATCCAGCGTAAGACAAAAAATAATAACGAAGGCTCTTGTTAAAAAGAGTACATTTATAGGGACGAATAAAATGGCACGTTATGAAATTGGAAATGCAGATTTTGCAGATATGGCATCAAGCGGTAATGCAGAGGTTTTTTTCGAGCTGGGTCTGGTTTACGCAGCAGGCCGTGAAGGTGAGCAAGACATGATTGCAGCACACAAATGGTTCAATCTTGCAGCTTATAAAGGCCTTGATACTGCAAAGCTACGCCGCGAAGAAATCGCAATTGACATGACCAAAGCACAAATCGCACAAGCACAGCGCGAAGCACGTGAGTGGATTACCACACACTAATATCATTCGTGAGAGCAAAAAGATTTTCAACCGCACCAAAAAAGAAGTGCGGAGAAATACAAGCTGGAAAACCAGTAAACAAGAAAAACAAGAATGCGGAAAACGCATCGACAATAACAAGAATGTGGAACAACCACACATACAAAAGAATGGTGATTACCAACACCACCAAAGTTAGATGAGTAAACTCATCAGCACGTAAAAAAGATAGGCAGGAACCTTTGAGGCGATACCGTGGGGGCGGTGGGGAACCAAGAGGGTTCCTGTTTTATTTAATTGATGCTCATGATGCCATTTGACATTATGCTACAAGCAAACCATGAAATGGTTATCTGTAACTTTAAAAGACTAAAAACAATGTCATATCTCATTACTGGCGCTGCAGGATTTATAGGCTTTCATCTGGCAAAGGCTTTGTTGGATAGGGGACAGAGCGTAATCGGAATTGATAATATCAATGATTATTATGATGTTGCGTTAAAACATTCCCGCCTGGACAAGTTAAACGCCTATGAGCATTTTAGTTTTGGTAAAGTGGATATTGCTGATGATAAGGCATTAGACGCGTTTTTGGATGACAAGCAATTCACCAAGATCATTCACTTGGCAGCGCAGGCTGGTGTTCGGTATAGCCTCGAAAATCCACGCGTATATGTGCAGTCCAATCTGGTCGGTCATTTAAACATGCTTGAGGTTGCGCGTCATAAAACCGGTCTGGAGCACATGTTATACGCATCTTCCAGTTCTGTTTATGGGGGGCGCAAAGATTTGCCATTTAAAGAAACTGATCGTGCAGACAAGCCAGTATCTCTTTATGCTGCTACGAAAAAATCAGACGAACTTATCAGCCATACCTACGCGCATTTATATGACATTCCCTTAACCGGTCTTCGGTTCTTTACGGTTTATGGACCAATGGGAAGACCGGACATGGCCTATTACTCGTTCACCAAAAGGATTTTAGCGGGTGAAGAAATCCAGGTTTTCAATCACGGTGATATGCTAAGAGACTTCACTTACATCGATGACATCGTTTCAGGAATTATTGCAATTCTGGATAAGGGGCCTGTGAAACAGGAAGAAGCGCCTCATAAGGTTTATAACATTGGCAACAATAATCCCGAAAGCCTGGAAGATTTTTTAAGCACGCTAGAGGCGCATTTGGGTAAAAATGCTATCCGAAAAAACTTACCCATGCAACCAGGCGATGTGCCCGCAACCTATGCTGATATATCTGCAATAAAAGCTGATTATGGTTTTGAACCGCTAACTGGGTTGCAAGAAGGGTTGGGTAAATTTGTGAAGTGGTATCGTGAACACTATAATTCATAAGATGTGAGCGCCCATACAACGCACTTTCAATTTGTTCATGGTTGTGTCAAGTTAATGTGATTGACAGGCTAATTCATGTGACCTGATAGGGGGCACTTTTCAAAAACATGGGCGTTTCAAATATATTATTGGAAGTGAAAGACCTCAAAGTCTCATTCGAACTTCAAAAGGGCAAAATTGAAGCAGTAAAAGGCGTTAGCTTTTCTGTTGAACCTGGTGAAGTGGTAGCAATCGTTGGTGAGTCTGGTTCTGGTAAGTCAGTGATTGCGCAATCAATACTTCGCATCCTGCCCAGAAATGCAAACATCGATGCGGGTGAAATATATTTCAATGATCCAGCAAATGATAACGGTGCTGTAAATCTAGCTGCCTTTGATGCCAAAGACCCTTATCTATACGAAGTAAGGGGTGGTCGCATATCGATGGTGTTTCAAGAACCCATGACAGCGCTCTCGCCACTTCATACCATTGGCAATCAGGTCGAAGAAGCACTGGTTCTGCACCACACAAAATCTGCAAAACAAGCGCGAGCAGATACTGAGGAAATTCTACGTCTTGTTGGATTTCCAAATCCAGCACGCGGGTATGAAATGTATCCGTTCGAATTATCAGGCGGATTACGTCAGCGCGCTGTCATTGCCATGGCGCTGATTTGTAACCCTGCGATGGTGATCGCTGATGAGCCTACAACTGCATTGGATGTAACAGTGCAAGCGCAAATTTTGGGGTTGATGAAAGAACTCCAAAAGAAATTCAATACCGCAATTCTGATGATCACGCATGATCTTGGTGTTGTTGCAAATATGGCGGACAAGGTCGTGGTTATTTATCACGG
>CALHIB010000134.1 GCA_938030595.1 uncultured Rhizobiaceae group bacterium
CTCCCACCCAGCTTGCATATCTGGCATTTTAGCATCTGCAATACCGGCCGCCGCACCACCTGGAAGATCATAGAAACGGTGCATCTGCGCACAGCCAGCTGATAGAAGAGCCTGCTCGCCTGAGCCACCAGACATCGCGCCAGTACGAAGATCCGAAACAAATGGCCAGGTTCCAAAGATTGCCGGGTGTCCGGGCTTGATTGCATTTACATAGACAAGACCCGCAAGACATTCTGCCACCGCTTGCACAATCGCCGTTGCAAGAGGCGCAGGCGCTGTTGCCCCCGCCTGCCCTGCAGACAAGAGAAGCACTGGCATGCCACCCTCAATACATTTTTCCATCACCTCACAAGACTCAGTTGCAAACTTCATCGGCGGTACAACAAAACAATTTGAATTGGAAAGGAACGGTCGCTCACGCCATTTATCTTCACCACCAGCAATCATGTGCAACATTTCAAACGCACCCGGCACAAAAGCAGGTTCTGTGAAACTCGTACCGATATGCTTACGCGTACCAGCGCATGAAGCATAAATGGTATTCAAGTCCATTTCGTAGTTATCTAAAATATCACGCGCAACCATTGTGCGTTGGAAGAAATGAACATTATCCAGTTTTTCTACAATACGTGCCGAATCGTGCAAATCTTGAAGATAGGATTCGCGGTAATCATTGTTTTCAATATCGACGATATGAACTGCAGCGCCCGCTGTTCCATAGTGAACTTTGCTGCCAGACAAATTCAGATCATGCTTTGGGTCACGGCCATGCAATGTGATGTCTCTGGCAGCGACAGCAAGCATGTCTTCAACCAGACTACGAGGAAAACGAATACGCCCATCATCACCAAGAATGGCGCCTGCTTCCGTGAGGATTTTAACACCAGATTCAGGAGCTTCGCTCAAACCTATGGTTTCAAGCGCATCAAGGGCTGCCTCATGGATACGTTTAACCGCAGCATCTGTGAGAGGTTTATACGTACCACCAACAAGCCCTGCATGAACAGGACGCAACTCCTCTGCAAGCTTTTCTGAACGAAGCGCGACACGGGCACTTCTCCCACCTGCACGGCGACCTCTTGTTGGTGCTTCTGACATCAATAATCCTCCCAAATCAATTGCGTCACTTTGTAGAGACTATGACAAATTCGCAATTCATCAAAACGAAATATTTTGCCGCATTCGCGTTTTCTTGATTGTATAACCCTCAATCTTCTTGCTAGGCTAAAATCATGGAAAATAATGCTCCCTCAATGATTGATCCTTTTGGCCGTATGGTTGAATATTTACGTGTTTCTGTAACGGACCGTTGCGACTTTCGCTGTGTCTATTGCATGGCAGAAGATATGACCTTCCTGCCAAAGAAAGAGCTTCTAACGTTAGAAGAACTAGAGCGTCTTTGTACGGTCTTCGTTGAAAAAGGCGTTCGCAAACTTCGCCTTACGGGTGGCGAACCTTTGGTTCGTCGCGGTATCATGGATTTAATCCGCAATCTTGGCAAAATGCTGGATGGCGGTGGCCTTGATGAATTAACCCTTACAACAAATGGCTCACAGCTCGCTAAATACTCCAATGAACTCGTAGATGCAGGTGTAAAGCGCATCAATGTCTCGCTTGATACATTAGATGAAGCAAAGTTTGCGGAGATCACTCGATGGGGTCGATTGCCACAGGTCATGACTGGCCTGGAAGCCGCAAAAAAAGCAGGCCTTCAAATCAAGATCAACGCTGTCGCTCTGAAAGAAGTCAACGAACATGAAATCGAAGGCATGATGCAATGGGCACATGGCGAAGGGTTTGATTTTACGCTGATTGAGACCATGCCATTGGGTGAAATTGACGAAGACAGAACAGACCAGTATCTGCCGCTTTCGACCGTTCGCGAACGTTTGGAAGAAAAATATTCGCTTGTAGACATCCCATATAAAACAGGCGGCCCTGCCCGTTATGTCAAAGTGAAGGAAACAAAGGGTAGAGTTGGCTTTATTACGCCCATGACCCATAATTTCTGTGAAAGCTGCAACCGCGTTCGCTTAACATGTACTGGCACGCTTTATATGTGTTTGGGACAAGACGATGCAGCAGACCTGCGCGCTCCACTACGAGGCTCAAACGGTAATGAGCTTGTTAGCCAAGCAATTGATGAAGCTATAGGACGCAAACCTAAAGGCCATGATTTCATTATTGGCAGAAATTCTGCTCCATCCGTCTCTCGTCACATGAGCACTACAGGCGGGTAAGAAAACAATGCCAGTTTCAATTGAATTGAACCCACCGCTGGCAATCGTCCGTGTTAACAATCCACCTGTAAACGCTCTATCGCATGCTGTTCGATCAGGGCTCATAAAAGCCTATGAAGAGACTGAAAAAGACACATCAATTCAAGCAGTAATTTTGATTTGTGAAGGGCGTACTTTTATTGCTGGTGCTGACATCAAAGAGTTTGGCGCACCACCAAAAGAACCACACCTGCCGGATGTGATATTGGAAATTGAAAATTCAACCAAACCGTGGATTGCTGCAGTTCACGGAACAGCTCTTGGGGGTGGCTGTGAGGTCACGCTTGGTTGTCATTACCGGGTAGCAGTTCCTACAGCAAAATTTGGACTTCCGGAAGTAAACCTGGGTCTTATTCCTGGTGCTGGCGGCACTGTACGCTTACCCCGCTTAATAGGCGTACAAAAAGCAATCGATATAATAACAAGCGGCAAACCGATTAGTGCTACAAAAGCCAAAGAATTAGGCTTGGTCGATGCCCTAGTGGAAGATGGTAGCTTAGAACAAGCAGCGATAGACTTTGTGACTGCTAAACTAGACCAGACAAAGCCTCAACCCATTTCACAAAAGCCAATAGCAAATATACCTACCAAAGCTGAAGAATCACAAATTCTGGATGGCATTCGTAAAAAAGCACGAGGGCAGTTATCACCTGTTGAGGCAGCACAATCCGTTTTGGATTCGTGTCATTTAAATCCTGAAGAAGCGTTCAAAAATGAACGCCAACGCTTTGTAAAACTTAAAGAAAGCACTCAATCCAAAGCGCTAAGGTATGTATTTTTTGCCGAACGACAGACTACAAAAATAGAAACCTTAAAAAACGTACAACCAAGAGAAATAAACAACTGCGGCGTTATTGGCGGCGGCACTATGGGTGTTGGCATAACAACTGCCATGTTGCTTTCTGGACTAAGAGTTACCCTAATTGAACAAGACGAGGCTCAAGCAAACCATGCCAAAGAAAGAGTAACAGAAACATTACAAGCAAGTCTTGCACGCGGCCTGATTTCTGAAAATAAATTTGATGGAATCTTGTCTGAATTTACAACATGCACAGATTATACAGCTCTTCAAAATGCAGACTTGATCATAGAAGCAATTTTTGAAGATATGGCAGTCAAAAAAGAACTGTTCAAAACGCTTTCCGAGACTTGTTCCAGCTCAACCATCTTTGCAACCAACACCTCGTATCTAGATGTCAACGAACTGGCTGCAAGCACGACAAATCCTGAAAGAGTGATCGGGCTACATTTCTTCTCACCAGCACATATCATGAAGCTTTTGGAAGTTATTAAAACAGATACGGTTTCTGATGAAGTTTTGGCAACAGGATTTGCTCTTGGAAAGCGATTACGCAAAGTACCGGTTATGTCTGGCGTCTGTGATGGCTTCATCGGCAACCGTATTTTATCAAGCTACCGCAAGCAATGTGACTACATGTTGGAAGACGGTGCATCTCCGCAAGAAATTGATCAAGCCATGCGCGATTTTGGCATGGCGATGGGGCCTTTTGAAATGCAGGACATGGCAGGACTGGATATAGGTTGGGCCAATAGAAAACGCCTTGCGCCGACCAGAGATCCAAATGAACGCTACGTCAAAATAGCAGACAGACTTTGTGAACTCAGTCGATTTGGCCAAAAAACTGGAAAAGGCTGGTATCAATATCCAGATAGCGCACGAAAAGGCATTCCTGATCCACTCGTTGAAGAAATTATCAATGAAGAGCGCAATGCCGCAAACATTACTCCCATCAGTTTTTCACCAGAAGAAATCCAAAACCGAATAGTCGATGCAATGGCGTCAGAAGGGCAGAAGATTTTAACAGAAGGCATTGCCAGAACCTCTGCTGAT
>CALHIB010000135.1 GCA_938030595.1 uncultured Rhizobiaceae group bacterium
GTGAAGGGCGAGATTTTGTTTTCAAACTTCGCAAGGGTCATCGATGGTCCGATGGTCATCCGGTAACGTCGGAAGACTTCCGTTACTTTTGGGAAGATATGGTGAAGAATGAAAAGCTTGGTAAAAAAGGCGTGCCATCACAAATGCTGGTGGACGGAAAAGAGCCAAAATTTCAGGTGATCGACGAACTGACTTTTAGATACACTTGGGAAAAACCAAACCCGTCTTTTCTTCCTGCACTTGCAGCACCATCACCGCTTTATATTTATCGTCCTGCTCATTACATGAAGCAATTTCATGCGCGCTATTCAGATAAAGACGAGCTTGCAAAGAAAGTTGAAGAAGCAAATGCACGCGACTGGGGAGCTTTGCACACAAGAAAGCAGCGACAACGCAGACCAGAAAACCCTGAACTGCCAACATTGCAAGCGTGGCGAAATACGACACCACCACCAAGCACAAGATTTGTGTTTGAACGTAATCCGTATTTCCACCGCATAGATCCCAACGGACAGCAATTACCGTATATTGACAGATTAATCATGTCTGTTGTTTCCAAAGATGTGGTCGCCGCAAAAGCTGGTACAGGAGAAGCAGACCTGCAGGCGCGCTATTTGCAGTTTAGCGATGTACCTTACCTGAAACGCGGCGAGAAAAAGAACAATTATCAGACACGACTTTGGTCACTGGGCAGAGGTTCACAAGTAGCACTCTTTCCTAATATGAATGCAAATGATGAAACCTGGCGTACAATCATTCAAGACGTTCGTTTCCGTCGTGCTTTGTCTTTGGGCATTAACCGAAAGGAAATAAATGAAGTTATTTATTTCGGGCTGGCTTATCCAAGTGCCAATACAGTAATGCCTCAAAGTGCATTGTATAAAAACGAATATTCGCAAATGTGGGCGCAGCATGACAAAGAAAAAGCAAATGCTTTGCTGGATGAAATTGGCTTGGAAAAACGTGATCCTGATGGAACAAGACTTCTACCAGATGGACGTCGCGCAGAAATTACAATTGAAACAGCTGGCGAGAGCGCAGAAGAAACAGATGTTCTGGAACTCATTACAGACCAATATCGTGAGATAGGCTTGAAGATATTCGTGCGTTCATCACAGCGTGATATTTTTAGAAGAAGAGCAGCTTCAGGCGAAACGCTTATTTCGGTTTTCAGTGGCCTGAATAATGCAGTGGCAACCGCAAGTATGAACCCGGAAGAACTGGCGCCCACAGACGAGGCTCAACTTCAATGGCCAAAATGGGGGCAATATGCGGGTACGAATACTAAGGCTGGAGAGCCAGTAGATTTGGATGGCCCCATGGTGCAACTGCAGCTTTTCAACCAATGGATGTTGGCTCAAGATGATGAAGAAAGAAGTCAGATCTGGCACAACATGCTGAGCGGTTATGCTGATCAGGTTTTCAGTATTGGTACGGTTAACAACAGCCGCCAGCCTGTTGTGGTTGCAAATGATTTAAGAAATGTCCCGGAAGACGGTATTTATGCATGGGAGCCAACCTCGTATTTTGGTATTTATAAACCAGACACTTTTTGGTTTGACCGGTAAGAGAGCGAACAGATGATTTCTTACATATTCAAACGCATCCTATATATGATCCCGACGTTGGTGCTTACCAGCATTTTGGTTTTCACATTAATCGAACTGCCGCCAGGGGATTATTTTGAAAGTTATGTAAACGAGCTTCGCGCTGCTGGTGAAACGGTTGACCCCAAGCTGATTGAATATTTACGTACAGAATATGGGTTTGATAAACCTATTTGGGAACGATATTTCCAATGGGCAACAGGCATGCTGGTCGGTGATTTTGGCTATTCTTTTGAATATGAATTACCCGTCAGTGATGTCATAGGCGACCGTTTGTTTTTTACAATTATTGTAACTTTTTTCACCATCATCTTTACTTGGTTGATCGCATTTCCAATCGGAATCTATTCTGCAACGCATCAATACAGTTGGGGCGATTATGGTCTGACATTTTTAGGGTTGCTTGGCCTTGCAATTCCAAATTTCTTATTGGCCTTGATATTGATGTTCATTGCAAATGAATATTTTGGAACAGCAATTGGCGGCTTGATGGATCCTGAATATGTGGGGCAACCTTTAAGCTGGGGTAAGTTTGTTTCTGTTTTAGAGCACCTATGGATACCTGTAATTGTGATTGGCACATCAGGAACCGCAGCCATGATACGTCGTGTAAGAGCAAATCTATTGGACGAACTTCGCAAACCTTATGTGACGACTGCCAGAGCCAAAGGTGTTCCAGAATTTCGCGGGCTTATAAAATACCCGTTCCGCATGTCGTTGAACTTTTTCATCGCAGACATTGGCGGCATTCTACCTACGGTCATTTCTGGCGCTGAAATTGTTGCCATTGTTTTATCACTGGAAACAACGGGTCCAATTCTCATCCAGGCATTGCAAAGTCAGGACATGTATTTGGCAGGTTCATTCCTCATGCTGCTTGGTTTCCTGACGGTGATAGGCGTGCTGATTTCAGACATTGCCCTTGCCATCCTTGACCCAAGAATTCGTTTGCAGGGAGGGGTGAACCGATGACCAAGTCTCATTATGTAAACGATAAACCGTTTGATCCAAAGTCAATCGAGGTTTTAACACCCG
>CALHIB010000136.1 GCA_938030595.1 uncultured Rhizobiaceae group bacterium
TAATCTGGCCCAGACGTTGGCGTGATCGGCGAACCTGTCTTTGATGTTTGCTTTAAGGGTGTTTCAGGCAGTGACTGGTTTGCTGTAGCAGACCAAGCACTGGTTGATACCAATGTAGCTGCGGCACCAGCAGCACCTACACCAAGGATGTCTCTTCTACTCACCATTGGAATTTTCCTTTTAAGAGTTCGCTATAAGTTTTAATATTGATGTTTAAATTGTAGATTTGCATTAATGTCCTGCACCTCCACCGTCTGAGATAGTGATTTCGCCAGCCTCTCCACTAGCCCCACCAGCTCCACTTAGAATAGCAGCCGTTAAACCAGCATCCGCTAACCAAAACTCTCGCTTTGCACCAGCAGATAAAATAAGTGAGTTTAAACGCCCTCGTGTATCTTGCAGTAGGTCAAATGTGCTGTTGATCATGCCATTATTTGTAAGAAGAGATTGTTCTTCAATAATATTTCTAAGGGGAAGTACGTTCCTCTTGTAATGACGTGCAATATCATAACGTGCGTTATATACCGCATAAGCACCACGTGCATCTGAACGCACATTGACCGCCATTGCAGCAAGTCGATTTGCAGCTTGCATATAATTAAGCTCAGCACGTCTCAGTCGAGCTTTGCCTGTGTCAAAGATAGGAATATTGAATTCAATTTCGACTTGGCCAACTACGGTTTCATTAACACCGGGTTCTCCTTCTTCACGCTCCCGCTCAATCTCAGCACCTGATAGAATTTCAAAGTCAGTTAAGTATCTAGTTGCCTCGGTAAGCCCATAGGATTTAGCAAGTGCTTCCAGTTCAAGTTTGGCAACCTGCAGATCAACCCGTTGTTTTAAAGCTTCAGCCTCAACATGCCTTTTCTTCTTTCGTTTCTTAGGTAAAGCTTGCAACTTGTCAGGAACATAGTAAGTGACCTCTGACCCCCAAAGCCCCATTAGTCTTGTAAGCTGGTGCTTTGCTGTTTTAGCAGCAAGCTTTGCTTCGGCTCTTTGCCCTGTCAATTCTGCATAAAAAACATGTTCACGTGCTTGTGCCGTCTTATTTATCGCACCGCTTTGACCAAGTTTGAGTGCTAGTTCTGAAGAAGCATCGGCTGCAACTTGTGCTTGGTTCAGATAGGTAACAGTTTCAAAAGCAGCAACTGCATTGATCCATGCTGTCCGCGTTTGCGCTGCCAACCTTAATGTTTCTAGTACGGCTTGTTTCTTTGCTTGATCAAATCTTGTCTCAGCAATTGCAACCCGCTTATCATGCGTAAGTCTTCTCAAAATATCACGTGAGACATATCCTTCAATTGAACGAAGAAGTCCAAGGCCCGGTGCACCTATACCTAATACTTCAATTGAGACGGTTGGGTTTTCTGGTAAAGATTGTTGCCAAATTTGCGTTGCGGATAAACCAATAGCAGCATAAGAAGCCTGCAAATCTTTGTTGTTAAGAAGAGCCACCTGAACGGCAGTGTCAGCATTAATGGTCTTTTTATGGATCATTCCGTGAACACGCTTGGCAACACCAGCAGCGTGATTGCTATTTTGAACCCAAACAGTTTGTTTGCCTGTTTTTGCTTTTACCTCATGGCGAACAGAACCAAGCGTTTGGGTTTTAGTCAAAAACTCTTCGTCTATTGCCGTCGTTGTTGAACAACCCGTTATGACAACTGGTACAAGTATCATCATCAGTTTTTTGGAAATTGCACTACTCATCGCAAGTTCCTCAAAGCATTAGTTTGAGCTTTATTCAGCTTTCGCCACTCGCCTGGATCAGTTGGCTGACGTTCATGAAACTCTCCAACAATATTTCCCTGAGCTTGATGACGAATACCTTTGCTTGTCTCAACTGGTGAATTATGCGGAATGACATTTACTGGCCCATTACCTGTTTCTGCCAAACATCCTGTAAGCAGTAAAAGACCTAATATCCCTGTAATTTTCTTGTTCATTGTTCATACCTGAAATCAAAATAACGATACCCTGCGGTATATTTCAAACCGCAGACACACTTCTCCCTTGTGGGAGTGAGTTTCAGATACTTGGGGGTCTGTGAGGTGTCACTAATTTACTGGCGGCTAGTACCTGCTCAGCAAATGCCATATTGGTGAATGGGATAGATAAACGATTACAAAGCTGAATATCCACAATTAATGCTCCACCACAAATCGCTGAGCAGCAATCGGAACTATTATGTCCGTCATGTAATGACTTATCTTGCTGAACCTTATGTTCCATTTTCATTGTGTGATGCTCCATCTTGGGAGCAACATCATGGCCTGATACAACGGGAAGCATGGACGCATGTGACATAGATAAAGGCACAGCAATTAGAGAGACTGCAATTAGCAATCGTCCAATCCATTCAATTATCGCCTGTTTACGAGGCATTGAGCCACTCGCTTCATTGTTTCCGTAATATGCTTATAGCATCTTATAGACCTTCCAGCTAGTGGAGGATCAGGAGAGAGGGTCAAATTACTGTTATTAGAGCTTATCTTTAATCAAATACATGTCGTAGGATTGCACAATCCAAATCTCAAGCATGTAAGCTTTATTCGCTTAGCTGCCATTGAATCTGAAAATTTGAATGATCACATGGGGTCATTGCAGCAGCCATTGATATATTGGTTAGTGCCCTCTCCCACAAAAATTTATTATTGGAATAAATTATCTAGATATTCAATTAAACTTAGGTTTATAACTTACACACTTTCTTACACAGTGTGTAAGTCTTACTCAAATAAATACAATATTTTCAATGTGATAGATCTTAGCGCGTTTCACTTAAAATCCCTCGACCATTTGGTCGTCCCGGTTCAAGTCCGGGTACCCGCACCATATATTTCATAAGATACTGTTTATTATACATAATTTCTTTAAAGATTCAAGTGACTTGTTTTTTAAAAGTTAAGATATGATATTTCATTATCTAATGAATAAAGGATTTGATTGATTAATTCTGATAAATTTTTCTAGTCCTTTAATGGCAGGTGTGTGCCAGAAGTGACCAAGTTTTGAAAATGCTTCAAAGTCTGCAATGAGCCCAAAGTTGCAACTTCTCTTACAAAGACTAACAGGAGTTATATTTTGGAAGCGGACATTGAGAGTTTTTAGCCTTATACTCTTTTGAATAAAACAAGTGATGACGTTATATAAATTCTTTCAGCAGAAGTTTTTAAAAAATCCTGCTTCATCAACAACATAAGACATATAGAAATGTTTTACGCAGCAATCTTTCTTGTTGGTGATATACGCAACAGATCATTAGGCGGTGTATTGGCAGGTGTTTCTGAGCGTATTAGTGCAAGTTCCGTGATTTTGAACACCACGTCCTGATGCCACATTCCTTGATTGGAAAAACACGCGCGTGGAAAGTAACTTGTTTCAGGTGTCATGCCCGGAATTAAATTAGCCTCCATGAAATATGGAATTCCCATTGCATCCATTTTAATATCAATTCGCCCAAAATCTTGTATGCCTAAAGCAGAAAAAACCTTCCCAGCAAGCTCTGAAACAACAGCTTTTTCTGATTTATTTAAGTTTAAAAGTTTTTCGTTATTACCTGCTTTTTCTTTTGCTCCAAGAATACGGTCACCCTTTGTGTTTTCGGATACAATAATTTCCACAGGAGAAATCAAGCGACTATTTCTTGATGGATCATCAAGGATAGCTACTGTAAACTCCCGTCCTGGAAGATACTCCTCAACTAATGCAGGAACACCATATATAGAAAATATTTCTTTTATCTTTGCTTCATAGCTTGCGAAGTCATGGACTAAAGAATTCTCATCAATACCATTTCCGTTCGCCGCATCGACAGGCTTGATGAATAAAGGTAGCGGTAGTGGCAGATGGCGTTCGCTTTTTATTACATCAGGATGGGCGAAGAAATACTTCGCTGTTGCTAATCCATGATCAAGAACAGTGCGCTTTGCCCTTCCTTTGTCAGAATCGAATTCTAGCGTTGTTCTGTTTGATCCAGTATGAAAGATTCCACATTGAGAAAAGAAATCAGACAACCAAATTTTGGTTTCTGAATTTTCGACAGCAAGATATTTTACACATAGGACAACTAAGTCTGGATTAGTATCTGCAA
>CALHIB010000137.1 GCA_938030595.1 uncultured Rhizobiaceae group bacterium
ACGGATGCTTTTGCAAATGCGCTAGCAGAGTTTCGCAAATACCGTCTTGCGCTTATTATGGCATCACAAACGACAACGCAGTACAGGAGTAGAGTGTTGGAAAGCATTCTCGGTAACGTTGGTACGCTTATCTGTTTTCGTATAGGTGCAAAAGATGCGCCATTACTATCAAAACAGTTAGGGAGACATCCTAGTTATCCTGAGTATATTAATGCTGCAAATCTAGCAGAATTATCCAATTACTGTTTTTATATTCGATTAATAATTGGTGGAATGATCAGCAGAGCTTTTAAGTCAGAAACCTTTAAAATAGGAATTGATTGATATAGCTCAATTTCTGCATAGAAGCTAAAGCCAGAAGCTCTAAAAACCTTACTGTTCACTTAGGGCAAAGGAGCTCATTTCATTTTAATGAACGAGAATGCGTCCTATTTTCCAACTTAATTGGTAAGGTGTTAACTTGCCGAAAATGGAAGATTATAGATTTAAGGTTTCCAGCATAGTGCAATTAATTAGGATACAATCTTTTATACTTAAAAGGTTGGAGGTTGGGAGCTATAAATTATATTAATTTGGCAATTTTGAATGCTTTATTGATAAAATTTCCAATTTATTATTCCCAATGCTACGATTTTCGATTGCTGATTTAAGAGAAATAGTAAGCATTGGGTTTGTTTTATTCAAAATTGAAGCTTTAATTGGCACTTTAATTATTTTAACTTCATCTTCACGAGGAAAAGGAAAAATACCATAATTTCCAAGGTCATGCTCTCGTGCTTTATTCAAACAATCCCTGTGACATGGCATTGAGAAACTGATGGTAAACGGTGAGCCCCGATCTAGCTGCAGGGCTTTTAATTCAACTTCAACATAAGTTACGGAGCCAGGTTTCTCTTTTCCTGCGCCTGTGATTGGCAAAACTACGACATTATCAGACACTAGAACAGCTAAAGGCCTATCATCTTCATCCGAGAATGCTCCTAAACCAAAACTTACCGAAGCAATTAAGAGCACAAGAATTATTTTTGCGTAATTCATAACTCTCATATTAGCAACTATCTCCTTTCAGGCTTCCGCGTTATAGAGATAGTGATTTGTAAGGGCAATTTCAATAAATCTAATACCAATCATAAATTACACTAAATCAAATATCTATGACTTCAATCTTTCCAACGTTAAATTCTGTTCCTATAGGCTGCCGCCCAGATAAAGGAACGGCAATTAGTTGCACATTCAATTCTTCTCGAGCAGGTGTATGGCGAAGGTTCAAGTCAACAAGAGTTCTTGTCAAGTCAACCAAAGTATCGTGCTTCATATCTTCCATCCCAGGAACCTTTCGAAGGCCAAATATGCTCAATTCACTAACATAGTGTGGATCTTCTGGAGGTGTTTCAGCTGTTAAATAAGGGCAATTCAAAAATACACGTATAACATAATTGTTGGCGTCTTTTGGTACATTAATTTCTGATATTCTTGCCACTACTTGCTTTGGAGAGCGCCCATCAAAAACTGCCTGTTTGTCAAAAAACTCCTCTGGTAACAACACATCTTTATTTGCTTTTATTGAGAAAGTTGACACTTGATTCAACGACATTGTATTGGTGTTTACTGCGGAAAACTCAGAGATGTTAAATCTTGAAATTAAGTTCTCAGAAGCTGTCGGAAGAGGTGATGGTATAACTGCTGGTTGATCATCATAAATATATCCAAGATCAGACGTACTAAGTAAATCACCCGCCTTTTTACCGACAATCAAATTACCATCGACATCTGGGAACATGTTGTCAAATGGTTCGTCAAGCCATGTAGTAATACTTGGATTTAAATGATTTCTATTCCATTTTGCCCAAATTCTATCAACGTTACAATGGTGTACAAAGAATATTGGGTCTAGCGGAGATAAAAAATCACCCATCCTTCCCCCTACAGCAATGTGAATACCACCATGTGGACGCCCCTCTAAAAGATCACTAAAGATTTGATATTGAGGCTGATTTTCTACCCCTTGTAAGGTAACTGTACTTTCTGAAAGAGTATCATTTGGTCCAATAACCCTATCTGAGAGTGGATCAGTTAAATGGTCATGGTCATTCCAATGAGTCGTATCAAGCTGGTTTCCAGCACCAAAAAACAGGCTTGGAACTTGCCTGTTATTACTCCAATCCCAATACGGTACTGCCCAATCATTATTTCCAGTTAAGTCACGTACAATATCTTCAAAAGTAAGAAGATACATTCTATGCCATGTTAAAAAATGTTCTCGCTGCCGATGACAATGATCTAAATGAATTTTTGCTTGCCCGCGCCAACTACGCTCATCACTATCTGGTAAAGCATGCATCATTTTGACAGCTTCAGCATAGGTCTCAATTATTGGATCATTAAGATCAAGTTGATTGATATTACGTCTTACTCTAAGCGTTTGTGAAAAAGCAGGTTTAAGACTGTTGGGCATTATAGAAGATAAGGCCAATGACGATGTTAAAGTTAAAAAATTACGTCTAATCATTTTAATAATCTCCCATTATAATGTATAATTTAAATATTATTGCATAGTAAATAATGCATATTTTTAGGAATGATACAACTACTTACCTAGAACTAATATATTATGTGCAATCATTAAATGATTACAGAACATAGACAAAAAAAATAAATAAAACTAGAAAAAGCATTCAAGTGTTGCAACACTTTCTTGATGACAAACTTGGTAGTGCTTTCTTCATTCGAATGAACTACCGCTACAATTCATATCTTTTTCCTGAAAATAACTCCCATGCGTCCGGCGCTATGGATCTTATATAAATCTAACTGTATCAGAAGTCAGTTATTCGTTCTTTCGACACACTATTGCAATAATGAGCCAAAATCACTCTAAACAATAAACTCAACATACCCGTGATGCCTTATGATAAATAGTCCTCAGAATTCACTAGGAAGACCAGCGATTTTCTATAAAATCAGGAGGGGGAGATATTAGAAAATCTGCAGTCCAATCTGGGTTGCTTGACCTTGCGATGTGGCCTTCCAAAACAGAAAGGAACTTGATCTTAAAGTTAAGCCGTGGAATTTCCTCTTCAATTATGTCAAGTTGGTCATTGGTCAGTTCTGTAACATTTGGCCCAATAACGTCTTGCCTAGCTCCATGCATTACAAATTCAATATCTGGACCTTTACCGTGAGCCCTCCCCGCGTGAAGAAGGATTGCCTGATTTACCTTTTCCAACCGGCTGTCAGACAAGCCAAATGCTCGAGCGAAAGCCACAGCAAAATGCCCAGAATTTTCCTCAAACGTTCGTTTGGGGTCACCTGGATATGCGGCCGTTAAACACAAATCATGCAAAATAGCCGCGTGAAAAGCGACTTCTTCGTCAATGATTATTCCCCGTCTCTGTGCATCAATCTTTCCAAGGACGAATGTTCGAAGACTGTGGTTAAATAAAAAACGAGGTGCAGAAGCCAACATCAAATGCGCAGCATCACGTGATAATTGGGTATCTGGTATCAGCACACCCGCTACCTTTTTTGGCAAACTGTATTCAGCAGCGAACGAGGTGTCGCTAAAAAGCGCTCCTCCTAGTGTTACCGCAATTGAAGAAGTAAGGAAATTTCTACGTGTTAGTTTATCTGAGCAATATAGGCACATAAGTTGCAATCAAATTTAACAAAATTATTCAGGATTTCAAACATGCTATACTGAATCCATGGATAGGTCGATAGACCGCACGCTGTACGGCTGAGCCATGCAGACCTGTCAGAAAAGTGAAGAATGTTCGCTCAGATGGCCTTAAAAGCAATTTTATAATGCCTGCTTTAGGTGGTGTCAGTAGCAACCGTTAAACCAAACTATCAATCATAAGATGAGGCAAATTTTCAAAGCATAAGCAGAACAGCGATTCTGTTTTGAGCTTTGTACCAATCTTTTCAAGTATTTTGCGTGCCTAAGATAAACTATAAAGCACTAAAATTAAACTAAGTTATTGAAATTACTGGTAGCGGGAGAGGGACTTGAAGCCCCGACACGCGGATTATGATTCAGCGGTAAGCTAAATAAGTTGTAACTTACTTGTTTTTGTAATTTCTAAATTTATCTACTCAAAAATATTAACTTATAAAGTCAGGTTATCCAATTTATAAGCATAAGCTTTCATCATCTTTCTTCTACCTTCTAGGTATTGAGCCTTGTTATAACTGGCACGAACTTTATCTTGCTGTACATGTGCTAGCTGACGTTCAATCCAATCTGCATTCCAGCCCATTTCATTAAGCAGTGTACTTGCGGTAGTTCTGAACCCATGGTGGACATGCTGGCTACTCATATAGCCCATTGCCCTTAATGCTTTGTTGAATGTGTTATCTGACATCATCTTTACTGGATTTCGTGGGGCAGGAAATACAAGTTCAGAACCAAGATCAATTTCTTTAACTTCTTTGAGAATTTTTAAAGCCTGATCAGGTAACGGTATAATATGATCCCTTTTCATTTTCATACGATTACTAGGAATTTCCCAGAGTCTTTCTTCCCAATCTACTTCACTCCAGCGCATACCGCGCAGTTCAGTATTTCGTGGAAACAGATAAGCTGATAGGAGAACCGCCGAACCAACCCACAAATGATTTTTACGGTATGTATGTATATCTCGAAGCAAATTACCCACTTGCTTTGGGTCTGTAAGACCTGCGAACTCGCCTCTCTTTCTTGGCACCATGGCATCAATAGTCATAGCTGCTGGATCATACTTTATGAGGCCACGGGCAGCAGCATATCGAAACACTTGTGAAAATCGCGACCGTATTTCATGGGCGTTTTCTACATAGCCAGCGTTAGCGATTGGATTAACAACAGCTAGAACATCCTCCGCAGAAATATCAGTAACTTCTCTACTTCCTAAAGCTTTAATCGTAACATTTATTTGTCGATCCAGTTTCTGCATTGTTCGAACTGCCGCTCCACTGCGTTGACGTAGCATCAAATAATCCTTAGCAACGTCTCTCCATAAGGGTTTAGTTTGCTCACGTTTGGCTTTCTCTTTCTTTGCCACGGCTGTTGGATCTATTCCCAGTTTGGTACTTTTCTTATATTCAGAAGCCTTCAGTCTTGCATCGGCGAGCGACATTTCTGGATACTCACCGATCGTATATGTTCGCTGCTTACCATCTAGTCGACAAGCTAGTCTAAAGTACTTTCCCCCAGTCGGCATGACTTCTATATACAGGCCTCTTCCGTCCGATTTTTTGAAACGTTGTTTATTTGGTTTAAAGCTACGTACTTGCGAATCTGTAAGGGTCATCCAGCTCTCCTGTACAACAAACCGACATTTTTGACCAAATTGTACAACATTTGTACCACAAATAGACGGAATTCTATGGGTTTCTATGTTTTAGTATGAGAACAGTATAACACAGAAACCCTTATTTTATAAGGATTTTCTTGCTATATGAGGTGATATGAGAAGTTGAATTGGAGCGGGCGATGAGATTCGAACTCACGACCCTAACCTTGGCAAGGTTATGCTCTACCCCTGAGCTACGCCCGCTCACTGTAAGCTTGTCGCTTGTTGCGTTGTATGAAGCAAGTCGTTTTGAATTGCAAGAGGGTTTTTTCATCAAATTGTAATGAAATTAAATATGCTTAACAGATGGTGCGAATGCGCCTTGATATAAGCCCTTACAAGATTTAATCATTTGTCAAAATTATTCAGGAATATCTCATGCCTTTAAGCCCTCAAGACTTGCTCAACGAGCTGGACAAACTCAACATCAAGACAACCACCCATGAACATGAGGCTGTGTTCACGGTTGAAGAATCATCCAAAATCAAACAGGAAATCCCGGGCGGGCATACTAAAAATCTCTTTTTGAAGGATAAAAAAGGAAATTACTTTCTAATAGTTGCAGAAGGTAGCGCTCAAATTAGGCTCAACTCTGTTCATGGCCTGATTGGTGCCAAGGGAAGGGTTTCTTTTGGCAAACCAGAAGCCTTGATGGAGCTATTAGGGGTCAAGCCTGGTTCTGTAACCGCTTTTGCACCGATTAATGATACGCATAACCAGGTAAACGTTGTCATTGATGAACCCTTATTGCGTCACGATCTTATTAATTGCCATCCATTGACGAACGAGATGACAACCACCATTTCAAAAGAAGATTTACTGCAGTTTTTAAAATATGTAGGGCACGAGCCTCAGATCATACAAGTATCACAAGACGGAGAAAATGCATGAGCAACGATGAATATGGGTTTAGTGGCGGTGGCTACACTACAAACCAAAGCGCCAATGTTTCCTTTGGCAACGAAGCATCCGCTCAAACTTCCTCTGCTCCAGTAAAAGATATATCTACTGCTGAATTTTCATCAGAAGTACTTCAGGCCTCTATGCAAGGCCCGGTTCTGATTGATTTTTGGGCGCCATGGTGTGGACCATGTAAACAACTGGCACCCGCGCTTGAAGCTGCAGTTGCCGCTACCAATGGTAAAGTCCGTTTGGTCAAGATGGATATTGATAAGCATCCTGAAGTTGCTGGCCAAATGGGGATACAATCGATTCCTGCCGTTGTTGCCTTTGTTGATGGTAAACCTGCTGACGCATTCATGGGTGCTAAAACCGAAGGGGAAATTCGTGAGTTCATCGCAAAAATTGCAGGCCCCAGCGATGAAACCGAACAAATGGAAACCTTGCTTGAAGATGCTGAAACCTTTGCTGAGCAAGGTGACATGCAGGAAGCTGGACGTATATACAGCCATATTCTGATGAAAGACCCTGCAAACCTTCAAGCGATTGCAGGCATTGGGCATCTGTACTTAAGCGAGCAAAACCTGGATGGAGTGCGTGGTGTTATCGCAAATCTGGACGAAACACAGTTGTCTGCCCCAGAAATAACCTCGCTTCAATCGGCGCTGGAATTAGCTGAACAAGCGGAAGCTTTGGGGAAATCGTCTAATGATCTTCAAACTAAGCTCCAGGCAAACCCTGATGACCCTCAACTAAGGCTTGATCTTGCAATTGCATTAAATGCAGCAAATCAACGCGAAGAAGCAGCCGATCACCTTTTAGAAATCATGAAACGAAAGCCAGGCTGGAATGACGATACCGCCAGGGTTCAACTTTTGCAATTCTTTGAAGCTTGGGGAATGACCGATGAAACTACGGTATCCGCGCGCAGAAAACTCTCATCCTTGCTGTTTGCCTGAATAAATGAACAAATATGCGTCATTTTATTCAAAATTACCGTCCAACCCTTGAGAATTGGATGCATTGTACCAGATTAGCTTGTAACGATTTTAAAAACTGGAACACTCATGAGAGCTGGCAACGCAACTTATAATTTTGCAAATGAAATATCAGAGATAATCCCTGTATTTCCTTTGACGGGCGCTCTTCTTCTTCCAGGCGGTCAATTACCCTTGAACATTTTTGAGCCTCGTTATCTTGAGATGGTAAACGATGCTCTACGTGGCGATAAGCTAATCGGTATGATTCAACCTGAGTTAAATGTTGAACCAGATGAAAATGGTGTATCACCTTTGAGCAAGGTGGGTTGTATTGGCAGGATCTCGACATTCCAGGAAACAGGTGACGGACGATTGCATATCAGCCTTTCAGGCGTTTGCCGTTTTAGTGTTACCGAAGAAATTTCTGTGAACACAAGCTACCGCCAATGCAAAATAGAAATCATTGAAAGTGATTTGGCAGAATTGTCCGATGGTGATGATGTAGACCGTGATGCCGTTTTGTTGGCTTTCAAAAACTATTTAAACGCCAATAATATGGATGCTGACTGGGATACCGTAGACAAGGCAGATACCGAAACCCTGATCACCGCACTTTGCATGATGAGCCCCTATGACCCTGTTGAAAAACAAGCGTTGCTTGAAGCACCCACGCTAAAAGACAGGGCTGATACGCTCATTGCAATTTCTGAGTTCCATCTGGCAAAACAGGATGGTGACACATACGGTAATCTGCAATAATCTGCCAGAATGATAAAACCGGATCCCAAACTTTTAGAGTTACTCGTTTGTCCTTTGACAAAAACGACCCTTGAGTATCATGAAGATAATGATGAGCTTGTTTCAAAAATAGCAAAACTTGCATACCCGATCAGGGATGGCATTCCGGTTATGGTTGTTTCAGAAGCACGTGAATTAAACGGCGAAGAAAACACTAAATAGCTTCACCACGCAGTAATTTTGGTGCGGCAGAATTATCTCCTGAAGCCTGATTGATAAAGTATTTCTTCACTGTCGGCATGCGGTCTACAACGCCCAAGCCAAATGTTCTTGCCGCACGCAGAAATCCGTTATCATTTGAAAACAGACGATTTAGAACATCTGTTACCACACCCATTTGAACCGTGTCGAAACGACGCCACATCTGATAGCGTTCCAGCACATCAAGTGTACCAAAATCCTGACCCAGACGATCTGCCTCAATGATGGTTTCAGCCAGTGCAGCTGCATCTTTAAACCCTAAATTCAAACCTTGCCCAGCAATTGGGTGAATGCCGTGAGCCGCATCCCCTGCCAATACAAATCTGTTGCGAGCAAATTCGCGTGCCAGTCTAAGACCGAGCGGAAATGCCTTTACCTGACTGGCAAGCTTGATGGCTCCCAGTTTAAAACCAAACCGTTGTTCCAGTTCAGTTTCAAAAATCATTTCATCTTGTTGAAGTAGTCGGTCTGCATCATGTGAGCTTTCCGTCCAAACCAAGGAAGAACGATTGCCCTTAAGTGGTAAAATCGCAAAAGGGCCGGCTGGCAAGAAATGTTCTTCTGCGCGTCCCTCATGCGGGCGTTCATGTTCTACGGTGCAGACAATACCTTTTTGATCATAAGGCCAATGCACGGTTTGAATACCAGCCATGTCGCGTAGCCTTGAGCGAACGCCATCGCAAGCAATCAAAAGCTTTGCTGAAATTACATCGCCAGAAGTTAAGGTTATGAGACTGTGAGTCGTGTGTGTCTGGAATTCAGAGACACTATTCTCAGTAATGCGAATAATACCGTCACGATCGCCTTTTTTACGAAGTGCTTTAACCAATTCGCGATTTTCCACCATATGAGCAAAAGGCTCATCTTCTTCCTTGCTATTGGCAAAGGTGAGGAAAACAGGACGGGTAATATCACTGACTTTGCTATCTGTGACAATCATCTCGTTAATAGGTTGTGCATTCTTAACCAGATCTTTCCACAAACCTAGCGCATCCAGCATCCGCGATGCATCTGCTGCAATGGCTGAAGCACGCTCATCATTTTCAACAGCCTGCTCCGGCACAGGATCGACAACCATAATGGACAGATGTGGCGCTGCATCTTTTATGGCAACCGCACAAGAAAGACCTACATAACCGCCGCCTGCAATTAAAATATCAACAGTCTCTGGTATGTTTGTTTTTGCAGATTTTGCCATGTGAAATATCCAAGGTTTTTATATTCTTTAACACAAATGGAAATTGAAAGACAAAACTTCCAGATGCAACATTGTCTCAGGGTAAATAATGGTTATCTTAAACGAAGCAAATCCTGTTGATTTGTTCGTTAACAAACTAAGCGTAGCAAATCCTATTGATTTGTTTGTCAACAAACCAAGCGTAGCAAATCTTTTTAAATTGATTGTAACCAAACCATGTCCAAAGCTGTAAGAACCCTTCTTGATATTCTTGACCTCGAACGCATCGAACAAAATCTTTATAGAGGAGAAAGCCCTGATGTCGGTTGGCAGCGGATATTTGGTGGCCAGGTTATCGGACAAGCTTTGGTTGCCGCACAACGAACTGTTCAAACAGGCGAGGGAGAACCGGAAAGGATAGTTCACTCCTTACACGGTTATTTTATGCGACCTGGGGATCCATCAGTTCCAACCATTTATGAAGTAGACCGCATTCGCGATGGCCGAAGTTTTACAACCCGTCGTGTTGTAGCCATTCAACATGGACGCGCAATCTTTTCCATGTCAGCCTCTTTTCAAATCGTGGAAGAAGGTCTTGAGCATTTTGTCGAAATGCCTGACATGCCTCAACCAGAAGATTTACCAAGTGAAAAACAATTGGCAGAGCAATTCATTGATCACGCTCCCGAAGGGGTTCGCAATTACTGGAAGCGGGAGCGCCCCATAGAACTGCGCCCAATAAGTCTTGAACATTATATCTCCAATAAAAAACTGGAGCCCAAACAAAACATCTGGTTCCGGGCAACAGGAAAGCTTCCCAGTAATACGGCTGTTCAACAAGCAGTGCTTGCCTATGCTTCTGACATGACTTTGCTGGATACATCCTTGTTTGCGCATGGTCGTGCTGTTTTTGATCCAAACCTGCAAGTCGCAAGCCTTGATCACGCCATGTGGTTTCACAGACCCATGAATATGGAAGAGTGGCACTTATATTCGCAAGATAGTCCAAACAGCTCAGGTGCCAGAGGCTTCACGCGCGGCAGTATTTATTCAAGAGATGGACAATTGGTTGCATCTGTTGCTCAGGAAGGTCTTATTCGTGAACGCAAGAAAGATTTTGGCAAAACCAAAGTCGCTGGTGGCTAATTTTGCAGTTTTATCGGATTCTTCCCCATGGTTAATATGCGATTAACCTTAAATCTCTAATCTCTGCTTCATATGACAATTTCTCAACTGAATCGTTGGGAAATAAGCGTTTTGGAGCACGGCATGCAATTATCAGATGTTGATACAAGAAGAGTAAATCCAACTGTAAAAGAAGGCATTGGGAACCAGTTTGCAGTTCTGCTTGGTCTAGCACTTTTAAGTCTGGTTGGATTGGCATTTGCATCGTTGGCCACATGGTCTGTCACAGACCCAAGCTTTTCAAACGCAAACCAAAGCAGTATTTCAAACGCTATTGGGTTTCCTGGTGCGGTATTTGCAGATTTCACAATGCAATTTTTTGGCCTTGCAGCAGCCATAGCCTTAATTCCACCTGCACTTTGGGGATGGTCAAAACTTCTACAACGTCAAATTCCTGCATTTAAAAATCGAATGATGCTTTGGCCTGTAGCAATTTTGATGACATCAGCTGGATTTGCATGTTTCAGCATTCCACAAACCTGGCCTTTACCAGTAGGCTTGGGTGGCGTAAGTGGCGACATGATGCTCAAAATTCCCGGGATTTTACTTTCAGAAATTTCTGGTTTTTATGCCGTGATTACAGGATTTTTCTTTTTTGCTGTTGCTCTTTGGGCATTACTTGCTTCATCAGCGCTTATCTGGCGTTTGGAAGAAACATCTCAACTTCAAGTAAATGATATTATCAATGATGATGATTTTCTGGAGGATGAAGCAGAGCCAAATTGGGTTTTGGGCGCGATCAGCCATTATTACTATGTCTTTAAAATGCGCTACATGCGCCCAAAGGCAACACAAGATACAGAAAACCTTACTCCAAAAGCAACTCTGTTGGAGCGTGTGAAATCTTTCAAGGAAAAACTCATAGCACCTGGCGATGATGGACTGGATGATTTTGATCAGTATGCCAAACCATCAATACAGAATGCACCTGAAATGGCTCCACCTGCTGCACAATCTCTTGCTCAAGCAGAACCGGCATTTGAAAACCCGGAATACGGTGAAAATACCTATAATGAATATGCAGAAACTGCGAGTATTGAAGAACAATGGGCAGAACAGCCAGCGCCACAACCTGCACAAGCAATGGCACCTCAAGCAGCAAGCCCAACGCCACGTGTAAAAACACAAGCACCACCCCCAAAACAATCAACCAGGGTGCAGCGAGAAGCACAACCATCACTTATTTCAGATGGTAGTTTTGAGTTACCGCCACTCACATTTATGCAAGATGTGCCACCCAAAAGCGCGGAAATGCAACTTTCGCCTGAAGCGCTAGAAGCCAACGCCCGAACACTTGAGGGCGTCTTGGAAGATTTCGGCATCAAGGGTGAAATCATCAATGTCCATCCAGGTCCGGTTGTAACCCTTTACGAACTAGAACCTGCACCAGGCATTAAGTCTGCCCGCATTATCGGCCTTGCTGATGATATTGCACGCTCCATGGCGGCCATTGCAGCGCGTGTTGCCGTCATTCCAGGTCGGAATGCAATTGGTATTGAACTGCCGAATGCAAACCGAGAAACCGTATTCATCCGCGAAATTCTTGCAAGCAAAGTCTATGAAAATACAAAAGCAAAGCTTCCATTGATTTTGGGTAAAACAATTGGCGGTGAAGCAACGGTCGCCGACCTTGCAAAAATGCCTCACTTGCTGGTGGCGGGTACCACAGGTTCTGGTAAGTCGGTTGCTATCAACACCATCATCATGTCGCTTCTTTACCGCTTCACCCCTGAACAAGTGAAGATGATCATGATCGACCCGAAAATGCTTGAACTATCAATTTATGACGGTATTCCGCATCTTCTAACCCCTGTTGTGACCGATCCCAAAAAGGCAGTCGTTGCCTTGAAGTGGAGCGTTCGTGAAATGGAAGAGCGCTACAAGAAAATGTCTAAAATCGGTGTTCGTAACATTGATGGCTACAACAATCGCGCAAAAGAAGCCCAAAAAACTGGCGAGGTTATGACCCGTACCATTCAAACAGGCTATGACCGTGATTCTGGCGAAGCAATTTATGAAACCGAAGAAATTGCAATCGAGCCAATGCCATATATTGTGGTCATCATCGACGAGATGGCTGACTTGATGATGGTTGCTGGTAAAGATATCGAAGGCACAGTTCAGCGCTTGGCACAAATGGCGCGTGCTGCTGGTATCCATGTCATCATGGCAACACAACGTCCTTCAACCGATGTGATTACCGGTACCATTAAAGCCAACTTCCCAACACGTATTTCATTCCAGGTAACTTCAAAAATCGATTCGCGCGTTATGTTGGGCGAAAGCGGCGCGGAACAGCTGTTGGGTATGGGTGACATGCTCTACATGGCTGGCGGCGGACGCATTCAACGTGTTCACGGTCCATTTGTAGACGATGGTGAAGTTGATGCCGTGGTCAACCACTTAAAAACGCAAGGTATCCCGCAGTATCTAGATTCTGTGACTGAAGAACAGGAAGAAGAGGGCGGCGCTGCTGGTGGAGATCCAGGCGCATTATCTGAATCAAATGATATTTATGACCAGGCCGTCGCCGTTGTCTTGAGAGATCGAAAAGTCTCAACCAGCTACATTCAGCGCCGACTATCAATCGGTTATAACCGTGCCGCATCGCTCATCGAGCGTATGGAAGAAGAAGGACTAATCAGCGCTGCAAATCATGCAGGTAAGAGAGAAATCCTTGTACCTGACGAAAACGAGACCATATAGAAACTATACTTCTGCCTACAAACAGCCATGAAGTATGACTATAAACAAACCATCGGTTTGAGATTAAGGCTTAAAACATGAGACAAATTATTGAAAAAACATTCAAGACAGTTTGTTTATCAGCAATTCTGGCAACGGCTACACTTGCTACGCCATCAATTGCTAATGATAAGAAAGAAGCCATTAAAGCTATTAGTAATCATTTCAAAACCGTACCCACCATGTCTGGTGAATTCGTACAATTTGGGCCCAATGGCGAACAAACAGGCGGGCAATTCTTGATTAAGCGCCCTGGTAAAATTCGCTTTAATTATGAAAATCCATCGCCTATCACTGTTGTTTCCAATGGTCGTACACTTGCTGTTAAAAATACAAAACTCAAGACAACGAATTATTACCCCTTAAAGAAAACACCGTTGAGCTTGTTATTATCCAACAAAATCAAGATTAATGACAAATCCATTCGCAGCGTTGAAGCTGGTAAAGATGTGACAACTGTGGTGATGGGAAACAAAAAAATATTTGGTGATTCTGAAATCACACTTTTGTTTGATCCAGAAAATCAGGACTTGCGCCAATGGACGATTAAAGACGCGCAGGGTAAAGAAACTTCTGTCATGATTTTCAACGTCAAGAAAAACGTAAAAATCTCCAACACAAAGTTTGCCGTTAACAAGCCTACTGGCGCAAACTAAGAAATAATTGGAAAAGCAGTTCGGCGAGCTTTTTGAGCGCCAAGACTTCCTATATGGTTGACGTTCAACGATAGGAAAATCTCATGCCATTTAAAATTGCCACTTGGAATATCAATTCAGTTCGCCTGCGCATTGGTCTTGTTGAGCAATTTCTGGAAGAGCACCAGCCTGACGTTTTATGTTTGCAGGAAATCAAATGTCAAAATGACCAATTTCCTTCAAAAAACTTCCGAAAAATGGGTTACGAACACATGGCTGTCCATGGTCAAAAGGGCTATCATGGCGTGGCTACAGTTTCAAAAAGGCCACTGACAGAAAGTTACAGTAAAGACTATGTAAATATGGGGGATACCCGTCATATATCTACACAAGTACAAGCTGGTGGCAGAACACTGCAAATCCATAATTTTTATGTTCCGGCAGGTGGCGATGAAGCTGATATTATAAAGAACCCGAAGTTTGATCATAAACTTAAGTTCCTGACAGAGATGCTGGAATTGCCACACGATCATTCTGGTGTTGAAAATATTCTGGTCGGAGATCTAAACATCGCTCCGCATGAAAACGATGTTTGGTCACACAAAAAGCTTCTAAAAGTTGTCAGCCATACGCCGATAGAAACTGAGTTTCTGGACCGCATTCGCGATGAGGGAGGTTGGTCTGATTTGGTTCGTCAAAAAATTTCTACCGATGAAGTGATCTATAGCTGGTGGAGCTACCGTGCAAAAGATTGGGATAGCGCAGACAAGGGACGGCGACTGGATCATATCTGGGGTAGCCCGTCACTCAATGAAAATCTGACAAATATTTCCATTTTAAGAGAAGCACGCGGCTGGGAAAAACCATCAGACCATGTCCCAGTTATTGCCGAGTTTGATTTCGATTAAGTATCAAAGCCTAAATACGTATCTTTTCCAAGTCTTTGGTAAATCCAAGTATTGAATGTGAAATCTTTTGTTGAAGTGCAACGGCAAGTTCCGGGTATTCATTTAATACGCGATGCATGGTTGAACGCGTTATTTTCATGACTTCGCAATCTTCTCGAACAATTGCAGTCCCAACGCGTTTGGTCGCTGAGATTAGTGCAACTTCACCGATCAGGCTACCCGATGTAAAATTTGCCAAACTCTCTTGGGAATCTTGCGAAAACGAAATCAATTCAACTTCGCCAGAAATAACCACATAGCCACCATCTGTATGCTGGCCTTCCCGAAAAAGCTCATGCCCTTTATTAAAAGACATTTTTTGACTGCCAAACGCAAGCAAGCGCAAGTGTTCAGCTCCAAAATCGCTAAACATCTGCACTTTGCTTAATAATTCTATATCTTTTTCGAGTGACATACGTTGATCCCTTAAAGCGCACGCTTATGGAACCAGTTTATAGCCTCCACCTTCAGTTACAAGCAACCTCGCATTTGAAGGGTCTTTTTCAACTTTTTGGCGCAAGCGGTAGATATGGGTTTCAAGCGTATGTGTTGTAACCCCGGAATTATATCCCCAAACCTGCTCGAGCAGCTCATCACGACTAATGACTTTTTGCTCTGCCCGATAAAGATATTTCATAATCGCAGTTTCTTTTTCCGTCAGACGAACTTTATTGCCATCTTCTTCGGTGAGCAGTTTTTGAGACGGGCGGAAAGTGTAATGGCCAATGTTAAAAATTGCATCTTCACTTTGTTCATGAGTTCGCAACTGGGCACGAATACGCGCTAGCAAAACTGCAAACCGGAAAGGCTTGGTAACATAATCATTGGCACCAGCTTCCAGGCCAAGAATTGTATCTGAATCCGTGTCATGCCCTGTTAGCATAATGATCGGTGATTTAAAGCCACCCTTACGCAAAAGTTTTACAGCTTCACGACCATCCATATCAGGCAGGCCAACATCCATCACAAGCAAATCAACCTGTTCAGAGCGGGCAAGATTAATACCCTTGGTTGCACTTGCCTCCGTGATAACAGTGAATTCCTCATATAACGCAAGTTGTTCTGTGAGCGCGTCTCTTAGATCATCATCATCATCAACTAGTAAAATATTTTTTGTAGCCATAATATTCCTCTGTCACATTATATTGTTGGACAATATCATTATAATAATCAATATCTTCAATAATCACCATTTAACATTAATGTAAGGCTATATCATGCATTTACACGTCCATGTGATAATTTGATAAATAAAGTGAAACGCTGTGAGTTTAAGAAATATGATTAAAACCATCCATGTGAAGCAACGCGAAAATGGTGAAATTCATCAAGGTAGCTTCATTTACAACGATATCACGCTTGATTGCTGTCTGGGTCGTTCAGGAATAACGAACAACAAAAAGGAAGGCGATGGCGCAACGCCGACGGGAACATTTAAGCTTTTATACGGCTTTTACAGACAAGATCGCTTACAAACATTAGACAGCCAACTTGATTTTACACCCATTAAAGAAAATGACGGTTGGTGCGATAGCCCGCAAGATCCTAATTATAATGCACTTGTGAAACTGCCTTTCGAACCTTCCCACGAAGTTATGACGCGCGAAGACAGACTATACGATATCTGTATTGTGCTTGATTATAATATTAGCCCGGCAATTCCTGGCCTTGGTAGCGCAATATTTTTCCACTTAACCAGTCCGGAACTTAAACCAACAGAAGGCTGCGTGGCGATTGACCCACAAGACATGCAGGTTTTATTACCACTTCTTTCATCTGAAACGGAAATGATTATTCATCCTGCAGATTAAGAATAATTTCGCGCACCAAAAATGCCGCTACCAACGCGAACATGCGTTGCATTAAATTCTGTCGCTGTTAGATAATCAGCAGACATGCCCATGGATAGTTTTTCAACGTCGGCTTCTTTGGCTAATTTTCGCAAAAGTGCGAAATGTGGTCCAGGATTTTCATCGAACGGCGGAATACACATTAAACCTTCTATTTCTAAGTCCAAATCAGTCTGACAATATTTTATAAACTCAAGGGCATCGTCTGGCAAAATTCCAGCCTTTTGAGGCTCAGAGCCTGTATTGACCTGAACAAACAGTTTCAAAACCTTATTTTGTGCTTTCATTTCTTTTGCTATGGTTTTTGCAATTTTCTCACGGTCTATGGTTTGAATACAATCAAACAGCTCAACGGCTTCTTTGGTTTTATTGCTTTGAAGCGGGCCTATCAGATGAAGCTCAATATCAGATGTTACAGCCTTCAAATCTGGCCACTTACCTTGAGCTTCCTGAACACGGTTTTCACCAAATACCCGCGCGCCTGCATCAATAACCGGTTGAATAGCTTGCTGATCATAGGTTTTAGAAACACAAACAAGCGTTGGCATATCCACTTTATGCTTTTTGCTATGAGCCCGCATCTCATCAATAACATGATGATAGTTTTCTACGCTGGAATTTAAGTTTGTCATGAATTTCTCTTGGCTCGTAAAGGGTCATCAAGGTTGACGCTTTAGCTGTTTTCTGGTGAAGGTCTTTAACAAAATTTATTACACAATACAAAGCATTCAAATAGAAACAATAAAATGACAACAGAACGTTATAATCCGCGCGCAAGTGAAACCCATTGGCAAAAAATCTGGGATGAAAAAAAGCTATTTGAAACCAATACGGACATCGATACTGGAAAAACGCCTTACTACGTATTGGAAATGTTTCCATATCCGTCTGGTCGCATTCATATGGGGCATGTTCGTAACTACACAATGGGTGATGTGGTTGCCAGATATAAACGTGCAAAAGGCTTTGAAGTTCTGCACCCCATGGGTTGGGATGCTTTTGGCATGCCGGCAGAAAATGCAGCCATGCAAAACAATACCCATCCAAAAGGCTGGACGTATGATAATATTGCATCCATGCGTACCCAGCTTAAAAGCATGGGTCTGTCGCTAGATTGGAGCCGTGAATTTGCGACCTGCGACGTAGAATATTACGCACAACAACAGTCTCTTTTTCTTGATTTTCTTGAACATGATCTGGTTTACCGCAAAAATGCTAAAGTAAACTGGGATCCAGTAGACATGACTGTCCTTGCCAATGAACAGGTTATCGACGGAAAAGGCTGGCGCTCTGGTGCTGATGTTGAACAGCGAGAACTAACACAGTGGTTCTTCAAAATTTCACAACATGCAGACGAACTTTTGGAAGCCATCGATGGACTGGAAGAATGGCCTGACAAAGTTAAGCTGATGCAATCCAATTGGATTGGCCGTTCTCGTGGTGCAAAAATTAAATTTCCATTGGTCGATAAAGCTGGCACTGAAGCACAAGAATTGGTTTGTTTTTCAACCAGACCGGACACACTTTATGGCGCAAGCTTTATGGCGATTGCAGCTGAGCATGCGATTTCACTCGAACTTGCAAAGTCAAATCCCAAACTTGAAGCCTTCATTAAAGAATGTCGCAAAATGGGAACTTCTGCAGCTGATATTGAAACAGCAGAAAAGCAGGGTTTTGATTTAGGCTTAACAGTTGCACATCCTTTCATCGAAGGGAAAACCCTACCTGTTTATGCAGCAAACTTTGTTTTGATGGATTATGGAACCGGTGCCGTCTTTGGCTGTCCCGCACACGATCAACGTGATTTGGATTTTGCTCGTAAATACGATTTGGAAGTTACTTCGGTCGTAGCAACAACAGACGAACCTGAGACAGCGGTCGAAGTTGAAAATAATGCCTATGTCGATGATGGCATTCTGGTCAACTCAGGTCCAATGTCTGGTCAACGAAAAGAACAAGCAATTAACACAGCCATTGATGTTTTGGCTGAACGCGGTCTTGCGCAAGAAGAGATTAATTACCGTCTGCGTGATTGGGGCCTTTCACGTCAACGCTATTGGGGTTGCCCAATTCCTGTTGTACATTGTGACGACTGTGGCGTCGTACCAGAGAAAAAAGAAAATCTTCCTGTAGAACTGCCAGAAGATGTAACATTCGATGTGCCCGGTAATCCGCTAGACCGTCACCCAACCTGGCGCAATACCAATTGCCCATCTTGTGGCAAAGCAGCGCTTCGTGAAACCGACACCATGGATACATTTGTTGATTCATCATGGTATTTTGCCAGATTTATTACTCCACGTGGCGAAACACCTACAGATAGTGCAAAGGCAAATCACTGGCTCCCAGTTGACCAATATATTGGTGGCATTGAGCACGCGATTCTCCACTTACTATATTCGCGCTTCTTCGCCCGCGCCATGTCGATTGCAGGTCATATGGATATTAAGGAACCGTTCAAGGGTTTGTTTACCCAAGGCATGGTGGTTCATGAAACGTATGGAAGCAAGGAATTAGGCTGGCTACAACCCTCAGAGCTAAATATTGTCGAAGAAGATGGCAAACGCAAAGCCTATAAACTTTCTGATAATTCAGAAGTTCCAATTGGCGGCATTGAGAAAATGTCAAAATCGAAAAAGAACGTGGTCGATCCAGACGACATCATCGCAACCTACGGTGCAGATACAGCTCGCTTCTTTATGTTATCTGATTCCCCACCAGAGCGAGATGTTGAGTGGACGGACGCAGGTGCCGAAGGTGCGCACCGTTTTGTGCAACGCATCTGGCGTTTGGTTTCAACCTGGTCTGATAATGTAAAATCAGCCGAAGCCCCAAGTAATTTAAAAGATGAAAAAGCCAATGCCATCCGCAAAGCTTCACACAAAACGCTAAAAGCAATTGGTGATGACATCGAACGCCTTGGCTTCAACCGTGCAATTGCCAGATTATATGAATATGTAAACACTTTGTCTTCGGCTGGTGATGTAAAACAAAGCAATGCAGACATCGATAGCGCAATGAAGGAAGGTCTTTCATTCCTCATTCAGTGTTTTGCCCCTGTCATGCCACACTTGGCTGAAACATGCTGGGAAGAACTCGAATTTGACGGACTTGTTTCACAACAACCATGGCCTGAACATGATGATGCCTTGGCTGTTGATGATACCATTATGATGCCTGTTCAGATTAATGGTAAAAAACGTGCAGACCTTGAAGTGAGCCCGGATGCAACACCGCAAGAAATAGAGGATGCAACTTTGGCTCTGGATGTGGTAATAAAACAGTTAGATGGCAAAGCGCCAAAGAAAATTATCGTTGTACCAAAGAGAATTGTGAATGTTGTTGTTTAATCAAGTTTCCAAAGTTAGCCGTTTTTCCATTACGATTTTGGCAGTTCTTTTATTAAGCGCTTGCCAATTCCAACCGCTTTATGGTGATCGAACACCTGGTCAGGGTGGCGGACTGGAACAAGTTGGTGTTGCATCAGTTGATAGCCGCGTTGCCCAGCAAGTAAGAAATCACCTCCTGTTTCTAATGCATGGCGGCTTTGCTTCTGGTGAAAAAACACATGAGGCAAGACTGATTGTAAGTTACAACAATGTACAATCCGCAGCACTTCCTGGCGTTTCTGATACGACTGCAGGAACTGTCACCGTTCGTGTAACTTATGATCTGATTGATCTTAAAACGAATGAAAGTGTTAATAGAAGCACACGTTCAGCGTCCGCCTCTTATGACAGAACAGGGCAAGTTCTTGCAAACAATCGCGCGACACGCGATGCGGAGAATCGCGCGGCAAAAGAAGCCGCTGAAGCTCTGCGCTTGGCAATCGCTTCAGACATTAGCAGACTTTAAAAAATTATGGCTTCCCTAAAGCCTAAAGACATTGAGCCTTTCTTAAGGAAGCCTGACTTTTCCAGGTCAGTTATCCTGCTTTATGGTCCTGATGCTGGACTAGTCAGCGAGCGTGCTGACTTGTTGGCGAAAAAATCTGGCGTTGATTTAAAAGATCCATTCTGTCTGATTCGTATGAATGCTGATGATGCAGCAAGCGATACTGCACGTATTGCTGATGAAGCGCATACCATCGGAATGTTTGGCGGAAAGCGCCTGATTAGAATTTCAGGCGTAACACGCCGCGATCTTGCCAAAGCAGTAAAACCTGTTTTGGATACACCTCCTGAAGATGCAATCATTCTAATTGAAGCTGGTGACCTTAAGAAAACTGCAGGTCTGCGCAAGCAATTAGAAGCAAGTCCAGCCAGTCTGGCAATTCCCTGTTATCAGGATACTGATAGTGCAATTGAACAACTCATCGATGAAGAAATTGTAGCCAAAGGCTTGGCAATCGATCGCGATACACGACTTCTGCTTAAATCAATGCTTGGTGATAACAGAATGGTCTCGCGCGGCGAATTGTCCAAGCTTGCATTATATTGCGAAGGAAAAACGGCTGTAACAGCAATTGAAATTCATGAAATTGTTGGTGATGCTTCAAAGCTTGTTATGGACGATGTAATAGATGCAACTGCTACGGGAGATGCTGGAAAGTTACAAACTGTACTCCCAAAAGCCATTGAAGCTGGTAATGCACCCGACATTATTCTTTTGGGTCTGCTTCGACATTTCCAAATGCTGCAAAATGCCAGAAGCAAAGTTGAACTAAACCGACAGGTAGCTTCCAACGTTATTTCAGGTATGAGGCCACCCATTCATTTTGCCAGAAAAAATGCTGTAACTATGGCTGTAAACATTTGGACACTTGAGCGACTAACAAAAGCATTGATCCGATTAGACAAAGCCATGCTTGAATGCCGTCAAAAAAATGGCATTGCTCAAGCGCTTTGCAGCACAACCCTGCTTGCCCTCAGTTTGGAAGCTGCGGCACTAAAAAGACGTTAAGCTTCAAGAGCCAAGCAAGCCATTTTGTAAACGACGACAAACTTCATCCAGCTGATCAAGATTTGAATATTTAATTCTCAGCTCACCTTTTTCTTTGTCACCATGACGAAGATCAATCTTCAAACCAAGATTATCTTCCAATCTTTGTTCTAGTGCACGTATGTCAGCTGTTTTTTGAGCCTTGGCAGTTTTCGACGTTTTACCAGTTGCTAATTTGGTTTCTAAAGTTTCTTGAGCAAGTAATTCTGCTTGGCGGACCGATAGGCCTTCTTCAACAATTTTCTTGGCTAAAGCTTGCGGATTATCAGCAGTAACCAATGTGCGGGCATGCCCGGCTGATAAACTGCCATCGCTAACCAAAGTTTGTACTTCTTTGGGAAGTTTGAGTAATCGAAGTGTATTTGCAACATGCGAACGACTTTTACCAATCACTTGAGCAAGCTCATTTTGGCTATAATCATATTCATCAATTAATTGTTGGTAGCCCAAAGCCTCTTCAACTGAATTCAAATCTGCACGTTGCACGTTCTCAATGATGGCAAGTTCAAGTGCCTGCTTGTCTGCCACATCTCTAATAACGATTGGCACTTCATGAAGACCGGCTTTTTGAGCAGACCGCCAGCGTCGCTCACCAGCAATAATTTCATACTGAGCACCGCCCAGGTCCTGCCCTTTGACGGGGCGCACCAAAATGGGTTGCACAATACCATGTTCCTGAATTGAGCTGGATAAATCTGCCAAATCACTATCAGCAAAAAATTTACGCGGGTTATTCGGATTAGCCCGAATAAGCTCAATGGGAACCGAACGCTCCCCCTGTTTAAGCAAACTTGTATCATCTGATGTTTCTTCAGAAGGCTTTGCAGCCTTGACAGGCTGATCCAAATCACCCATTAGCGCAGCTAGTCCACGACCAAGACGTTTTTTTGAATTATCATCTGACATTGTAATATCCTAATAATATTCAATTCATTACGGACATGAATCGAGTGTTACGCAGCAACAAGTTGCTTTTCGCGTTTAATGACTTCGGAGGCCAGTTGCAAATAAGCTTGGCTCCCCGGACAATTGAGATCGTATAATAAAACTGGTTTACCATAAGAAGGCGCTTCCGAAACGCGAACATTCCTTGGAATAATTGTTTTATAAACCTTATCGCCCAGAAACTCTCGCACATCCTCAACCACTTGGGTTGCAAGATTATTGCGTTTATCAAACATGGTCATAACAATACCATGAATAATAATTTCCGGATTTATGGTCTCTTTTACCTGCTCAACCGTCTGCAATAACTGGCTTAGCCCTTCGAGCGCGAAAAACTCACATTGTAGTGGAACAAGCACCGAGTCAGCAGCTGCCATGGCATTAAGTGTGAGCAAGTTCAGAGAGGGCGGACAATCTATCAAAATATAATCAATTGGCAGGTCTTTAGTACTATATTCCTCAATTGCTTTCTTTAATTTAAACGCCCGATCACCCTCACCAGAAATTTCCATTTCTACACCCAATAAATCAAGCGTAGAAGGTGCCAAATATAAACGCGGTACAGCAGTCGGCGTAATTGCTTCAGCGAGTGAAGCCCCGCCAGTTAACAAATCATAAGTTGATACTTCGCGGTCATCGCGATCAATCCCAAGCCCCGTACTTGCATTCCCTTGAGGGTCTAGATCAATAACCAGAGCTGTCTGTTCAATGGCAGCCAGTGCAGTCGCGAGATTTATCGCAGTCGTTGTTTTGCCAACACCGCCTTTTTGATTGGCCACTGTAATTACTCTTGGCATCGTGTCCTCTATTCCGCACTCGCATCAATTCGCTTTAAATTATGTATTTCCAGAATCACAGAATCTGTAGAAATTATACTCTCATGACTTATCAGATCAAACTCCCAACGACCATCACAATCTGCCAATTCAGCTTCAAAATCTCGTCCTTTGTGGAATAGTCCCACAGCACCATTAAGCAGCCAGGGTGAAGAAAGCTCCAACAACAAGGGCAAAGCAGCCAAGGCTCTAGCAGTTACAATTTCTGGATTTTCTATGTCTAAACCGGCTTCTTCAATCCGCGAACAATGTACATTAGCCCGCGCTTCCATTTGTCTGTTTACCTGCCTCAAGAACGAGCATTTTTTTTGAATGCTCTCAACAAGATGGACAGAGGAGTTCTCATATTCAGCCATAACAGCCGCTATCACTAATCCTGGAAACCCGCCTCCACTACCAATATCAACCCATTTTCTTGCTTCTGGCTTTAATCGAATACACTGCAGGCTATCCGCAATATGCCTGTTCCAGATATCATTCAAGGTAGAAGGCGCAATAAGATTAGTCTTCTTTTGCCATTCTTCTACGCGCGCAACCAAAACTTTTAATCTTTGAAAAGTTTCACGTGAAACAGGGTGAATCCTAGACAACTCTGATAGAATTACTTCTCCACTCATGATGCTCTTTGCTTTGATTGTGGTTTAGTAATATGCGCCAAAAGCAAAGTTAGTGCAGCTGGTGTCATACCATCTATGCGAGAAGCTTGCCCAATGTTGGCAGGACGAACCTTTTCAAGTTTCTGTTGCAGTTCAATGGAAAGACCAGAAAGCTGAAAATAATTAAAATCTTCTGGTATGTGGCGTTTCTCGTCTTTACGCACAACAGATGCATCTGATTCCTGCCGCGCCAGATAAACAGCGTAGCCTGCCTCGATCTCAAGCGGCTCAATAGCGTTATCAGGAATTGTATTAAGCTCAGGCCAAACTTCTGTAAGTCGATTAAAATCAATATCATTAAAAGAAAGCAAATCAAACGCCGAGCGACGAACGCCATCTTCTTTAACCTTAAGTCCGGCTTTAGCAGCTTCATTGGGTGTTAAAGTAAGAGATTTAAGAAGCGCTCTGCCAGCTTCATGAGTTTCTTGCTGTATTGTAAAGAATTGTGCACGCTCTTTGGAAACAATGCCAGCCTCAATACCAATTGGTGTCAATCGCTGGTCTGCATTATCAGAACGCAAAGAAAGCCTGTATTCTGCACGAGATGTAAACATTCGATAAGGCTCACTGACACCGCGCGTAACCAGATCATCAATCATCACACCAATATAACTTTGTGTACGGCTAAACGTTAGTTCATCTTGTCCACCAGCCAGACGCGCAGCATTGAGCCCGGCAACTAATCCCTGAGCGCCCGCCTCTTCATATCCAGTAGTTCCATTAATCTGGCCAGCCAGGAAAAAACCCTGAATCTTCCGTGTTTCCAGCGTTGGTTTCAATTCGCGCGGATCAACATGATCATATTCAATTGCATAACCTGGTTGCAAAATCTTTGCCTTTTCCAACCCTGGAATAGTTTTCAAAAAAGCTTCTTGAACCCACTCTGGCATCGAAGTGGAAATGCCATTTGGATAAACATTGATATCATCCAGACCTTCCGGTTCAAGAAAAATCTGATGACCATCTCTTTCACCAAATTTTATGATCTTATCCTCAATAGAAGGACAATAGCGCGGGCCAACACCATCAATCTGACCAGAGTACATGGCAGACCGCTTTACATTATCACGAATGATTTTATGGGTCGCCGGAGTTGTGCGTGTAATGCCACATTCAACCTGCGGATTGGTAATTGCTTTTGTCATGCTAGAGAAAGGAACAGGATGCTCATCAGCGCCTTGTTTCTCAAGACTGTTCCAATCAATCGTTCGTGTATCCAATCGCGCTGGGGTGCCTGTTTTAAGCCTTGCAAGCGCAAATCCAGCTTTCTCCAAGGTTCCGGATAGTCCAACGCTTGGATCTTCTCCCATACGCCCCGCAGGAATCATCTTTTCTCCAATATGAATGAGACCACGGAGAAAAGTCCCAGTTGTAAGCACAACACTACGACATTTGATAATTGTGCCGTCACTTAAAACAACACCTTGAACGACATTATCTTTAAGCGATAAGTCTTCAACTGCAGCCTCTATTACATCAAGACCAGCGATGTTAAAAATTTCTGCTTGCATGGCCTCACGATAAAGCTTGCGATCTGCTTGAGTTCTGGGGCCTCTTACAGCCGGGCCTTTACGACGATTTAAAAGACGGAATTGAATACCACCCTTATCAGCTACACGTCCCATAAGGCCGTCAAGTGCATCTATTTCACGAACAAGATGCCCTTTTCCCAAGCCACCAATCGCAGGATTGCACGACATGACACCGATTGTATCTCGTTTATGCGTCACCAGAGCAGTCTTTGCACCAGCACGCGCAGAAGCACTCGCCGCCTCTGTACCAGCATGTCCACCACCAACAACAATCACATCATAATCTGAATAATTCATCATTTGAGTCCAATAGCGATTCATTTAAGCAAGGTCAAAGAGAAACCGACATTCTCGTTAAATTAAAATGTTTCACGTGAAACAGGGTAAATCAATCAAGCAAATGTTTCACGTGAATCACTTACCCACGCAAAATTCGGAGAAAATCACATCTAGTAAATCTTCTACATCGATCTTTCCAGTAATACGGCCGATACAATCACTGGCATGTCTAAGCGTCTCGGCCTTCAATTCAATGTCTAATAAGTTTTGATCAAGAACAAAATCTAAATGGTTTACACACTCTTCCAATGCAGTTCGGTAGCGCATGCGACTAATCAAGTTGGTGTCTTGCGTTCCAAGTTTTTGATCAAGGTATTTTTTGATTTCCAATAATAAACGATCAAGGCCATTTTTACTTTCAACCGAGATGGATAGTTCATTAGAAACACAACTATCATCATCCTTGGAATTAACAATAATTACATTCTCATATTCTAGCTCGGGAATATTATCAGTATCATTGATATCTTTAAGCCAAATTACAAGATCCGCTTCAGAGCCACGAATTTCTGCCCTTTTAATACCTTCAGCTTCAACGATATTATCTGATTCTCTTATACCTGCAGTATCAGACAGAATAACTGCATATCCATCAATATCCAGATGAACATCCAAAACGTCACGGGTTGTTCCAGCTTCGTGTGTAACAATAGCTACATCGCGTTTTGCCAAAGCATTTAATAAGCTCGATTTGCCAGCATTGGGTTTACCCATCAATGCAATTTTAAAACCATCGCGTATAATCTCACCAGTACGATTATCTGATAGGTGAAACTGAATTTCATTTCTAAGTTCTAAAACTTGATCAAAACCTTCTTTGGAAATTTCCTCTGGGATATCTTCCTCTTCACTAAAATCCAATTCAGCTTCAATCAAGGCACGCATATGAATGAGCCGTTTACGCCAACCTTCATATGTTTCACGTGAATCACCCCTGGATTGAGCCAGTGCTTGCTTGCGTTGCGCTTCAGTTTCACTGGAAACAAGATCAGCAATGCCTTCAATCTCAGTTAAATCAAGCTTTCCGTTTTCAAAAGCGCGACGAGAAAATTCTCCAGGTTCAGCTAATCTTACGGTTTCAAATTCACATAAGCTATTTAGAACAGCATTAACAACGGCTCGGCCCCCATGTAATTGAAGCTCTACGCAATCTTCACCCGTAAAACTATGCGGCCCTGGAAACCAGATAACCAATCCTCGATCAAGTTCTTCATTGTTAAGTGGATTACAAATAGATTTTAGAGCAGCTTGCCTTGGTGCTGGTAAACCGGAAATAAGATTTTGGGATACATCACGACAAGCAGAACCAGAAATTCTGATAACAGCAACACCACTAGGTAAATGACCACTCGAAAGCGCTACAATTGTATCATCAGTCATTTTAGCTAGCCCAAAGTTTCAAGAAACAGATTTAACCATTTCGAGTCCGAATCAAAAGAAGCTGAAATACGACAATGAATTCTGATTAAAGTATTGATATAATTACATAATTTAATTACGTATTCATATTATCAAAGAACTCATCATTATTTTTCGTTTGCTTTAACTTGTCGATCAGGAATTCAATTGCATCGGTAGTACCCATGGAAGAAAGAATTCTGCGCAATACAAAGACCTTTTGCAAATCTTCTTTATCGACAAGCAAGTCTTCTTTGCGCGTTCCTGATTTAAGAATATCCATGGATGGATAAACGCGTTTGTCGGAGACCTTACGATCCAGAACAATTTCCGAGTTACCAGTGCCCTTGAATTCCTCAAAGATAACTTCATCCATACGGCTACCCGTATCGATCAAAGCTGTTGCAATAATTGTAAGCGAGCCACCTTCTTCGATGTTACGCGCTGCACCGAAGAAACGTTTTGGTCTTTGAAGCGCATTTGCGTCAACACCACCTGTTAAAACTTTACCAGATGATGGAACAACCGTGTTATAAGCACGACCAAGTCTTGTAATAGAATCAAGCAGAATAACCACATCACGGCCATGTTCAACAAGACGTTTGGCTTTCTCAATCACCATTTCAGCAACTTGAACGTGACGAACAGCTGGTTCGTCAAAAGTAGATGAAACAACTTCGCCCTTAACTGAGCGTTGCATATCTGTTACTTCTTCAGGTCGTTCATCAATCAAAAGAACGATTAAGTAACTTTCAGGATGATTTGCCGTAATTGAATGTGCAATATTTTGAAGTAAAACGGTTTTACCAGTACGCGGTGGTGCAACGATCAGACCACGCTGACCTTTACCAAGCGGGGCAACCAAATCAATGACACGACCAGATAAATCCTTATTCGTAGGATCAGCGATTTCCATATTGAATTTTTGATCAGGATAAAGCGGTGTTAGATTATCAAAGTGAATTTTGTGACGTATTTTATCAGGGTCTTCAAAATTGATTGTATCAACTTTCAAAAGCGCGAAGTAACGCTCACCATCTTTAGGACTACGAATAGGACCCTGAACTGTATCACCAGTTTTTAAAGAAAAACGACGGATTTGCGAAGGTGAGATATAAATATCATCAGGACCCGGAAGATAGTTTGCACTTGCAGAACGCAAAAAGCCAAATCCATCCTGGAGAATTTCAACAACACCTTCCCCAATAATTTCTACATCTTGTTCAGCAAGGCTTTTCAGCGTTGCAAACATAAGCTCCTGCTTACGCATGGTGCTTGCATTTTCAACTTCCAAACCTTCAGCAAAGGCTACAAGTTCAGTTGGACTTTTAGAGTTTAACTCTTGAAGCTTCATTTGTTCCATGAAGACACTCTTTCCATAAATATATAATTAGATTGCAAGCCGGATAGTTTCTCAACGCACTGCAAATTGGTAGGTTATTCGTTCAATAACCTGAAAATTGGATTCACTCAAGGAAATTTTTATTACAGAAAATTAATTAAGCTAATTTGGTTAAAATGGTTTCACAACCACAAGGATTACAATCAAGATCATCAGAACTGTAGGACCTTCATTGGCAACCCGGTAAAACTTTGTTGAGCGCAATCTTTTATCTGCTGCAAACTCTTTAACCCAGCGCGCCATAAACATATGAAAAGCACTCATTAAAAATACCAGGAAGAATTTGGTAACAAACCAACCTTCCTTATGCGCATCAATTAATGACATTAGCCACAATCCAAACACCCAGCTGGCTAACATTGCAGGCGTCATAATTGCTTTGAGTAATCTTCTTTCCATCACCTTGAAGGTTTCAGATTGAACAGACCCAATTTCCGCATCAAAATGATAAATTAAAAGTCGTGGAAGATATAAAAGCCCAGCCATCCAACAAATTATAGAAATAATATGCGCAACCTTTACCCACTCATACATAATTAATTTCCTCTGATGCGAGCTAGTAATTGTTCAACATGTGCAATTGGCGCCTGTGGTGTAATACCATGACCCAAGTTAAATATCAGAGGTCCCGAA
>CALHIB010000138.1 GCA_938030595.1 uncultured Rhizobiaceae group bacterium
CCTGCATGCTGATATCAGCAAGTTCCCTGATCAAATCGGTTGAATTAGTGCCTGAAGAAGCTGAACCTTTATATTCAGCAAGTTCTTCTTTTAACAAATGATGTTCATGAAGAAGCTGTTCCAGTTTGGAGCGGTCTGCCAGTAATTCTTCAATACCATACATATCAATATGCCCTAGACAATCTGCAATGCTACAGACAAGCTTTTGAAAATCAAATAAGGTTGTCGGTTCAAGCTGAACAAAGGGAAGTATTATCAGTTTATAAAATACGATTATCAATCATATTGCCCAGCCATAACAAATATGATGCGGCAACAAAGTTAATGAATGTTTACAAGATTAGCGCCGAACCTGGCCGCTCGAAATTGATTAATCATTTCAAAGCAAAACAAGAAATTTTATTATCAATAAAACATCGTGGAATACGCAAAACAACGAATGTCACGCAAATTCATATTGATTGGATAAATCAAAATCAGCTTTGATTCGGCAATTAAATTACTCTTTATCCGATTTTCTGCCCAGTTTTAGCCCAATCTGCCATGAACGCATCAAGACCCTTATCTGTTAGCGGATGCTTGCCCAGTGCTTTCAAAGTTGATGGCGGTATCGTTGCAACATCTGCACCTGCAATGGCTGAATCTTTAACATGGTTCACGGTACGAATGGATGCCGCAAGAATTTGAGTATCATAACCATAGTTATCGTAAATCGCGCGAATGTCTTCGATCAGTTCCATGCCATCGATACCCATGTCATCGAGACGACCTATGAAGGGTGAAATATACGTTGCGCCCGCCTTGGCAGCCATCAGCGCTTGGGTGGCCGAGAAGCAAAGCGTTACATTGGTTTGGTGACCAGCAGATGTAAGCGCCTTACAGGCTTTTAAACCATCCATGGTCAACGGCAATTTGATGCAAACATTGTCTGCAATTTCTGCCAAAACAGCAGCCTCTTTCATCATGCCATCATAATCCATGGCAGTGACTTCTGCCGATACAGGGCCATCCGTCAGACCACAAATTTCCTTGGTGACTTCCATGATATCACGGCCGGATTTCAGGATAAGCGATGGATTTGTTGTTACCCCATCCAAAAGGCCTGTGTCTGCCAATTCACGAATTTCGTTCACGTCTGCGGTATCAACAAAAAATTTCATAAGCCTTGCCCTTATATGCGTACTTGTAATCAGGATTTATTTCTTTATCCCTTACAACATATGACACAACTTTTGAAAGTTTAATTTATTGCTACCTGGCTTAGAGAGAAAAACCGTTGCGGTTCTACTCCCCATCCCTACCGATGGTGCCTATAGCTATGGCGTGCCGGACGGTATGGATTTAAAGCCCGGAGATTACGTACAAGTCCCGCTCGGGAATCGCGTGGTTGCGGCAGTTGTTTGGGACGAACAGGAAAATTCCGTCGATCCCAAAAAACTGCGCGATGTCATATCAAAATTCGATTGCCCACCGATGAAGTCTGAAATGCGCAAGTTCATTGAGTGGATTGCAGGCTATACGGTTTCTCATCCGGGCATGGTTCTAAAGATGGTTCTACGTGTTCCAACCGCACTGGAACCGGAAGCACCCATGCAGGGGTTAAAATTCACAGGCACACAACCAGAACGTCTGACACCCGCAAGACGCCAAGTCATAGAGTTTGCCGATCACGGATTATCATGGACAAAGTCCGGTCTTGCGCATGCAGCAGGCGTTACACCATCGGTCGTTGATGGCCTTACCAAACAGGGCGTGATGGAAATCGTGGAACTCCCCGCGCAACCGCTTTTGCCAAAACCCGATGACAGTTATGGCACCACCGAACTCACACCAGACCAACGCGAAAAAGCAGATGCCTTGCGAGATACAGTGAAAGCAGGCAAGGCGGGCGCAACACTTCTGGAGGGCATCACGGGCTCTGGTAAAACAGAAGTTTATTTCGAAGCCTTGTCTGAGTGTTTCGCGCAAGGCAAACAGGCATTGGTTCTCTTGCCAGAAATCGCCCTCACCTCTTCTTTCCTTGAACGCTTTGAACAACGCTTTGGAACAAAGCCAGCCGAGTGGCATTCTGAGATCACACCAAAAGCGCGCGAGAAAACCTGGCGACAAGTCACCACTGGTGAATTGCAAATTGTAGCGGGTGCACGATCATCGCTATTCCTGCCCTTCATAGACCTTGGCCTCATTATCATCGATGAAGAACATGATCTGGCCTACAAGCAAGAAGACCGCGTCTTTTATAATGCGCGTGACATGGCTGTCGTGCGCGGACAGATTGAAGATTTTCCAGTTATCCTTTGTTCCGCAACACCAGCTATTGAAACCCGCGTTAATGCACAATTGGATCGCTACGCCTATCTCAAACTCGATAGTCGTTATGGGGAAGCAGTTCTACCTGATCTCGACATTGTTGATATGCGCAAGCACCCGCCTGCGCGCGGCAAGTTTCTCTCACCACTTATTCTAAAAGCAATTGAGGAAACCATCGGGCGCAAGGAGCAAGCATTACTCTTTCTAAACAGACGCGGCTACGCACCCCTTACCCTTTGCCGTGTTTGCGG
>CALHIB010000139.1 GCA_938030595.1 uncultured Rhizobiaceae group bacterium
GCTAGTGTTTCATTTGGGATGATGAAAAATGTATGATGAAGAACTCACCACAATAGCGCAACAAATCATCAAGGAATTTGGTGAGGCAGGCTTCACCATTGCAACGGCAGAATCCTGCACTGGCGGTCTAATTGGCGGCTGTATAACCTCAGTGGGTGGTTCATCTGCTGTATTTGATCGAGGTTATATTACCTACTCGAACGAAGCAAAGAGCGAAGTTTTAGGTGTAAAACCAGAGTTAATTGAAGAGCATGGCGCAGTGTCACCTCAGGTTGTGTCAGAAATGGCAATCGGTGCGATTAAACAATCTGGTTCAAACGCTGCGGTTGCAGTCACAGGGATTGCTGGACCTGGTGGTGGAACAGAAACGAAGCCTGTTGGTCTTGTCTATATTGCGGTTGCTACATCAGATGAAGAAGGTGCGTTTGTAGAAGACTTTAATTTCGCAGACATGAGTCGTGATGAAGTGCGTCGTGAAACTGTCAAAGAAGCTTTGGAAATGTTACTGGGATATGGATTGGATGATCCGGAAGAGGATTAGGCGTAAACCTCATCTGCACGTTTTTCAAACGCATCGACAAACTTGCCAAACGCCATATCGAAAACTGCACCTGCTGCCATAGCAAGCATTTTACTGCGCAGTTCATAGTCGAGTAGGAATGAAACTTCACATTTTCCGCCCTCAATGTCTTTGAACTTCCATTGATTATCCAGATGTTTAAATGGGCCTTCGATGTATTTCACATCAATTTGAAAGTCTTCGTGGTTCATCAGAACCTGAGTGGTGAATGTTTCACTCAGCATTTTGTATGCCATGGTCATATCGGCCATCATCAACGACTTGCCATTACGCTCTTTGATAGATTTTACAGTCAATGATTGGCAAAGCGGAACGAACTTCGGATAGTTTTCTACATCGCAGACAAGTTTATACATGTCCTCAGCAGAATGATTGACGATATGTTTTTTGTCTAGTTTAGGCATTCGAGTTTGCAGCCTCACGTGCGGCTTTGAGTTTAGCAAAATCTTCACCCGCATGATGCGATGAACGCGTCAATGGTGTCGAAGAAACCATCAAGAACCCTTTTGAGTAAGCAGAGGTTTCATATGATTTAAATTGCTCTGGCGTCACAAATTCAACCAGTTCGTGGTGATGTGACGTTGGCTGCAAATATTGACCAATCGTAATAAAATCAACATCAGCAGAACGAAGATCATCCATTAATTGCAATACTTCATTTCGATGTTCACCAAAGCCGACCATAATACCCGATTTGGTAAAAATTGTCTGATCTACTTCCTTGACCATTTGCAGCAATCGAATGGAATGGAAATACCGTGCGCCTGGACGAACGGTCAGATATTTTGAAGAAACCGTCTCCAGATTATGATTAAATACATCAGGTTTTGCGAGCGCTACTTTTTCTATTGCACCTTCTTTGCGAAGGAAATCTGGCGTTAGAATTTCAATGGTTGTACCGGGTGACATTTCTCGAATGGCTTGAATGGTATCAACAAAATGTTGCGCACCGCCATCGTCTAGGTCATCGCGGTCAACCGATGTAATTACCACATGATTAAGGCCAAGTTTTGCAACTGCTTTGGCTACATTCTCTGGTTCTTTAACATCAAGCGGATTTGGGATGCCCGTTTTAACATTACAAAAAGCACAAGCGCGGGTACAGGTATCGCCCATGATCATCATGGTTGCGTGTTTCTTAGACCAGCATTCGCCTATGTTTGGACACCCTGCTTCTCCACATACAGTCACCAGATTATTGTCTTTGATAATCTTTGCTGTCTCTTCATAGACAGGCGACCCACCCGCCTTTACACGAATCCAATCCGGTTTTTTCTTAATCGGATTTTCAGGTCGGTGCGCTTTTTCCGGATGGCGCAAAGGTTTCTTTGTTGTGTCCAGTACAGTTACCATTGAAACTTATTTACTCCGTATCTGGTCATAGACCCATAAAAACACCACTGCGCCAATAGCTGCGATGACAATATTACCAACAAACCCGATTGCAACGATACCCAGTCCGCCTGCCAGTAATCCGCCGACAAAAGAACCAATGATACCAATGAGAATATTCTTCAACATTCCATGGTCGCGCTTCATAACCTTTTGTGCGATCCAGCCAGCTATAAAACCGACAACCAGCAAACCTATCAGGCCCATTATATATTCCTCATATTAATTGTTATAAATCATATATAGTCATTGAATACGCGATTTACATATGCACCACACGGTCATAGGCATCTAATACACTTTCGTGCATCATTTCAGACAAGGTCGGATGCGGGAAGACTGCGTGCATCAAGTCTTCTTCAGTAGTTTCAAGATTCATAGCCACAACATAACCTTGTATTAGCTCGGTTACTTCGTGGCCAATCATATGCGCACCCAAGAGTTGACCTGTCTTCTTGTCAAAGATCGTTTTGATCAGTCCCTCTGGCTCTCCCAATGCGATTGCCTTGCCGTTACCCATAAACGGGAAACGGCCTACTTTTAGTTCGTGACCCGCTTCTTTTGCTTGCGCCTCTGTCATACCGACTGATGCGATTTGCGGATGGCAGTAAGTACAGCCAGGAATTTTCTTTTTATCCATATGATGTGGTTTTTTACCCGCAATCGCTTCAACGCAGATAACGCCTTCATGTTCCGCCTTGTGTGCGAGCATTGGTGGACCAGCAACATCACCAATAGCGTAAATACCTTTGACATTGGTACGACTGACTTCATCAATAACGACACAACCACGGTCTGTTTTAACGCCTAATTCTTCAAGACCAAGGCTTTCAATATTGCCTACAACACCAATTGCAGAAATCAGTTTTTCTGCTTCCAGTTTTTGCACCTTGCCCTTGGCATCTTCAACATGGGCAATGATACCAGATTTGTTTTTCTCGACTTTGGTTACTTTAGAACCCGTCATGATCTTGATGCCAGCTTTTTCAAACCGTTTTTGGGCTATCGCTGATATCTCTTCATCTTCAACAGGCACCACCCGATCCATCAATTCAACAACCGTCACATCAACACCCATCGCATTGTAGAAGGATGCAAACTCGATGCCGATTGCACCTGACCCCATAACCACAATCGACTTTGGCATGCCCTCAGGCACCATGGCTTCGAAATACGTCCAGATTTTATCTCCATCCGGTTCAATGCCCGGAATGGTTCGCGGTCTCGCTCCAGTTGCCAAGATGATGTGTTTGGCTTGGTAAGTACCCTCACTTAATGTATTTTTTGGAACAGCGTTTTGTGGTTCGACTGCGGGTTTGGACGGCTTGGAAACAACCACTTCACCAACTTTGGAAATCTTGGCTTCGCCCCAAATTACATCGACCTTATTTTTCTTGAGCAAATGCCCAACGCCGCCATTAAGTTGAGCAGAAACACCTCGCGAGCGTTCGATAACAGCTTTCGGATCAAAGCTCACATTATCAGCTGAAAGACCGTAATCTTTGGCATGTTGCATGTAGTGATAAATTTCAGCTGTGCGCAAAAGTGCCTTTGTTGGAATACAACCCCAGTTCAGACAGATACCGCCAAGATGTTCGCGCTCCACGATGGCTGTCTTCAAGCCCAGTTGTGCTGCGCGAATTGCAGTTACATATCCGCCCGGGCCTGAGCCGATTATGATTACGTCGTATGAATTGGCCACTTGCCTTCTCCTTAAACTCTTTATGAGTTTTATTTCAAAATATCTTCGACAATGGGGGCTAACGCCTTGCCGATGTTGATTGTATTTTCTGCATCCAAATGAACGCCGTCTATGGGTGATGTTTGGGCGACGCTGCCTGCATCAAAAAACGAGCAATTTTTCTCTTGTGCAATTTGCTCATAATATTCTGCAAGCTTATAGGATTGCTCAATCGTTCCAGCAAAAAATCCCGTGTAAAATTCATCATTCGTTTTGCATAGCTTGGGTGGTGAAACGATCAAGACTTTCGGATTTTCAATATCTGGTCCAGCAAAATGATTTTGCACGATCGTGACCAACCGTCTCATCCCTTGCATGGCTGCGATTGAAGTTCCTGCAATATGCGGTTGCATGTCATTTGTGCCTAGAAATAGAATAACCAAGTCTAATGGTGCATATGAATAAAGCGCCGTTGGAAGCGTTTGGCTGGCATTACGATTACAATCAGCCAGATTTTCATCATAGGCTGTCAGGCGTCCGCGCAGGCCGTCTGTAGTGACTTCGTAATCATCACCCAATTCTACCGCCATTACATTTTGCCAAAGCACGTCACGCGGGTGTTGTTTGGGAAAGCCCGGAACGGAACCCCAAGTCAGACTGTCGCCATAGATTAGAATTTTTTTCATATGAGTGACCTCGACATCAAGAGCCATTCATTAATTTCGCGCGCACCTTCAAAGGGTATAAAATCGCGTTGATCAACAACCTCAAATCCATAAGCACGATAGAGCGCGTAAGCGACTTCATTTGTATCTTCAACAATCAGGCTCATGGTCTTTGCACCTGATAGTTTTCCTATTGCAATGCTATCATCAAACAACATTTTTCCAACGCCCTTGTGTTGTCCGGAAGGATAAACGGCAAGTGCATCGATGAACCAATGGTCAGCGCATAAATCATAAAGCTCGAATACAGGTTTAAAGGCTATCGTATTTTGTTTTAATGCTTCGGATTCTTCGTCAGGCTCTGGCATGATGTAATTCATCGACATGCCGATAATCATATCATCTTCCACTGCAACGCGAGCCTTTTTCCAATTATAGAAACCTTTATCATCAGCGAGACGATCACGCCCCAATGCAAGAGCATCTTCAATGCGGTCATTGTCCGTTTGCTCGCGCCAAAACATCAAGGGAATGCTATGGCCTGCCAAATTATCCAAAATAGCCAGATCAGCGGCATCCGTTTTCTGTCCAGCTCGTATGGAAATGTCAGGCATTGATACCCCCTGCCCAACTGTTGTTAGAATCAGGTATTATAAAAATGATCAGTGCAGGAGAATTTATCCATTGGATATAATTGATTATCTTATTACGCATATTTCGCCATTGCCATGGATAGTTAAAGGCCCCGGCTTTATCCTTATGGCTTTGCTTTTGCTGCGGGCGTTCACGCAGGTCTTCACACTGCGCTGGATTAAGTCTGTGACCAATGTTGTTTACGCTGTCATCATTGCGCTTGGCATGGCTCGGTTTGGCCAGGATATTGCTGACTTCATCAAAACCAAACAGGAAACATCTGTAGAGCAAACGCAACAAGATTAAGCTCCTAAACAAGCATGCCCATTGGGTTTTCGATGTACTTCTTGAAGGCAACACCAAGCTGTGCACCCAAGGCACCATCAATAACGCGGTGATCGAATGCAAAAATTACGGTCATGACAGTAGCAACAGCTAGTGCGCCGTCCTTTACAACAGCACGTTTTTCGCCTGCACCAATTGATATAATGGATGCCTGTGGTGGATTGATGATTGACGTGAAGTTTGTCACACCGAACATACCAAGATTGGATACTGCCGACGAACCGCCCTGGAATTCATGCGGTGCGAGCTTCATGTCTCTTGCGCGTTTTGCCAAGTCTTTCATTTCAATTGAAATTGCAGAAAGCGTCTTAAGTTCAGCTTCGCGCACGATTGGCGTTATCAATCCGTCAGGAATGGCTACCGCAACGCCTACGTCTGAATGTTTGTGAAGAATGCGTGCGTCTGATGTCCAGGAAACATTTGCCATTGGCACATCGCGCAAGGCTAAAGCCATGGCCTTGATAATAAAATCGTTGACCGAGATTTTAAACGCTGGCTTTTCATCTTCCCCGACTGGCGCAGATGCATTGATTTCCTTGCGCAGTTTCAACAATGCATCCAACTCGCAATCCATGGTTAGATTATAAGATGGAATGCTTTGTGTGGATTCCAGTAATCGTGAAGCAATCGCTCTGCGCATGCCATCGTGCGGCATGACTTCGTATTTGCCTTCTTCATAAAATGCGAGGACTTTATCATCAGATATTGGCGCTGCCATTGGTGCTGAGGATGTTTCCTTGGATGAACCTTTGGAAGCAGTAGCAGAACCGCTTTTGCCTTCAACATCAGCTTTTACAATTCGCCCGTGTGGGCCAGAACCTGAAATTGTAGAAAGATCAACACCATTTTGTTCGGCAATTCGACGTGCCAAGGGAGAGGCAAAAATACGTTCACCATCTTTCTTGGGCGCAGGGCCTGCCTTTGGAGAGTCTGCAACAACATCTTTCGCTGGCGCTTCTGCTTTAGAAGGCTCCTCTGATTTTTCTTGCTCTGCCTTGGGTTCTTCAGCTTTTTTAGCGGGTTCCGAAGGTTTCACATCAATTGCACTTGCGTCTTCACCTTCTTCGGCAAGAATGGCAATAACCGCATTGACCTTTACGCCTTGAGTGCCTTCTGCAACAGCAATCTTTGCAACTGTACCTTCGTCAACCGCTTCCACTTCCATGGTTGCCTTGTCGGTTTCAATCTCGGCAATGATATCGCCGGCAGAGACGCTATCGCCTTCCTTGACGTGCCATTTGGCGAGATTGCCTTCTTCCATGGTAGGGGAAAGGGCTGGCATTGTGATTTCAATTGGCATTGTCTGCTTCTCCACTCGCAAACACGCCGTCATTCATGAGCATGTTTGTCGTAATATGTATCTTACCATCATCTGCTGGCACCCATTCGGCCAGTCTGGTTAAACGTTTTTGTTCTTCAGCAACTTTAATCACTGCTTCATCTGCAGTCAGTTCACGATTAGAAAGCGCTTCAAGTGCTTCATGGCTGACCTCAACAACAACCTTTCGCCCGTCAATCAGAACAGAGCGTCCCAATTTGTCATAGCGTAGTGATTTGAGATCAAGCCGTTGCATTTACATTAACTACCCTTCTCGTCATCATCGATCTGTGGAAGTCGTAAAAGCTCATCTCCCTTAGGTAAGGCGACGTCTTCTTTTTTAGCTCGCGACTTACTAACTACTTTAATTAGTTCTCTAACCTCGTCCCAAAAAGGTTTGCTGTCTTTGCCAAATTTACCAATTACAAAGCCTGCATCTCCCATAAAAGCAAAGAATCCATCTGTTTTTGTACCATTCCGATTAATCTCCATGTGGAGTTTGTTCAAATGTCTGAATAAACTGTTCTTTTTTCTGTCATCTAAATCAGAAGTTTCAATGATACTTCTTATTTTTTCGATGTGGTCACTGCATTCTTCTTTTTCTTCTGGTGTTAACACTGCGTAACCTATTGCATCATTACTTTCTAACGCAATCGCATCAGCTGCTTCTGATTTTTTATATACCTGCCAACGTTTCAGTATATCCGATTCATATCCCAGATACGTTCGTTCCCACTTTGTTTCAGCAATATCTATAGTGCGTCCGACAGCAGCTGGTTGCTTTTGTCGAAACATATCAAGACCAGTGGCAGAGTTGTTTACAGAAATGGGCGATGGTCTTTGTAAATTATTAGCTTCATAGTAAGCGTCTAAGACAGCACAACGTTCTGCATATGAAGTTTCATCAGAAGAATATATATTTTTCTCTACTCTCGATAAAAGTTCTTTTAAAGATGAAGCTATATCATCTGGTAGATCAGAAAAAAATTTTTGATAATCTACCATTTAATTATAGCCTATAACTGACATTTTTTACTGCCTGAACAACTTCATCCACATTTGGCAAGGCTAATTTTTCCAGATTCTCTGCGTAAGGCATTGGGACATCCTTGCCTGCGATTGTGATTACAGGTGCGTCAAGATAATCAAAGGCTTGCTGCATAACTTGGCTTGCTATGTGACACCCAACGGATGATTGCGGGAAGCCTTCTTCCACCGTTACAAGACGGTTGGTCTTTTTAACCGATGTTAGTACGGTTTCCATATCTAGCGGCCGGATTGTACGAAGATCAATGATCTCAACACTGATGCCATCAGCTTCCAACTGCTCGGCTGCTTCAATCGCATATTTCATGCCGATGCTGAATGAAACAATTGTGCAGTCGGTGCCTTCTTTATGAATTCTGGCCTTGCCGATTGGTAGAATATGATCTTCTACGTCTGGCACTTCAAAAGATTGACCATATAGAATTTCATTTTCCAGAAAGATAATTGGGTTCGGGTCACGAATGGCTGCTTTAAGCAAACCTTTTGCATCCGATGCTGAGTAAGGTGCAATGACTTTCAAGCCAGGAATGTGTCCATACCAAGCGGCATAACACTGAGAGTGCTGTGCGCCTACCCTTGCTGCAGCGCCATTTGGCCCACGGAAGACCATCGGTGCTCCCATTTGACCACCTGACATGTAAAGTGTCTTGGCAGCTGAGTTAATCAGATGGTCAATCGCCTGCATGGCGAAGTTGAATGTCATGAACTCAACGATGGGTTTCAAACCGGACATCGCAGCACCGACGCCAATGCCAGCAAAGCCATGTTCCGTAATAGGCGTATCCACCACACGCCTTTCACCAAATTCCTGTAACAAGTTCTGCGTGATTTTATAGGCGCCCTGATATTCAGCGACCTCTTCACCCATAATGAAGACATCTTCATCGCGGCGCATTTCTTCTGCCATGGCCGTGTTAAGCGCTTCACGCACTGTCATGGATACCATTTCAGTTCCTTCAGGAATGTCCGGATCACTTGCAACTTCAAGACTTGGAGCTTTTGGAGCGTCTTCTTTTACGCCTGTCTCAGCCTTCGATTCAGTTTGTTCAGGATCGACTGCTTCAGGCTCTTCCGCTTTTTTAGAAGTATCAACGCTGGAAGCGTCTTCGCCTTCTTCAACCAAAACAGCGATGACTTCATTTACCTTTACACCTTGTGTACCTTCTGCAACTGCAATTTTGGCAACAACGCCCTCGTCGACTGCTTCCACTTCCATGGTTGCCTTGTCAGTTTCAATTTCCGCGATGATATCACCAGAAGAAACAGTATCGCCTTCCTTGACGAGCCATTTTGCAAGGTTGCCTTCTTCCATGGTTGGAGAAAGGGCTGGCATTAGAATTTCAGTAGCCATTGTTTATGCCTCCAACAAAATGTCTGTATAAAGTTCACTTGCGTCAGGCAGCGGTGCTTCAAGCGCAAATTCAGCTGATTTACCTACAATAGCGCGAATATCCTTGTCCATGGATTTTAATTCATCCTCGGTTGCCATCTTGTCTTTTAATATTCGTTGCTTGACCTGTTCAATCGGGTCTTGTTCTGCGCGCATTTTTTGTACTTCGTCTTTTGTACGATATTTTGCAGGGTCAGACATGGAGTGACCGCGATATCGATAGGTTTCCATCTCCAAGATAAATGGCCCCTTGCCTTCTCGTGCCCATTTGACGGCATGATCTCCTGCGGCTTTAACTGCACGCACATCCATGCCATCGACATGCATGCCAGGAATTTTGAAAGAAGCACCGCGCTGCGAGAAATCTGTCAGCGCTGACGAACGATTAACCGCAGTACCCATGGCATAACGATTGTTTTCAATGATGTAGATAACTGGCAAATCCCATAGAGATGCCATGTTGAAGCTCTCATAGACTTGACCCTGATTAGATGCGCCATCACCAAAATACGCGAGACTAACCAAGTCATTGCCACGATATTTATTTGCAAATGCCAGACCTGTACCGAGCGAAACTTGTCCACCAACGATACCATGCCCACCGTAGAAATTCTTTTCCTTGGAGAACATGTGCATGGAGCCGCCCTTGCCTTTGGAATAGCCACTGCTGCGTCCAGTCAGTTCTGCCATCACACCATCAGGGTTCATACCACAGGCAAGCATGTGTCCATGATCGCGATAGCCAGTGATAACCTGATCACCTTCCTTAATCGACATTTGCATGCCTGTCACAACAGCTTCCTGACCAATATATAGGTGACAAAATCCGCCAATATGACCCATGCCATATAGTTGTCCGGCCTTTTCCTCAAAACGTCGAATTAAAAGCATGTCGTAGTAGGCTTTTAATTCTTCTTCCTTGTTGAATTTTGCAGGTTTTGGGGCTTTTTGAACCGTCGATTTTGATCTTGTAGAAGTGCTGGGCTTTGATGCCATTTGAGACTCTCCAATGTTTTTATCTATAATGACGATAAATGGAGAAAATTCAATCCGTATTTATACTTATTTTGAACGTTATAATATATTGAAATAATTGAATAATTTGACTATTAACTTGATTTAAGTTAATCAACCAGATCGAAGCTTTATTCAACAACTTTCATGATAACGATTTCATCATCCTGAATTAGATTCAAGTGATATCTGGCTTGCTCATCCAGCATGTCGTACTCAATAGAACCGTCAAGCAACAATTTAACCCGTGACTTCAATTCAGAACTCTCATTGCGCAATGCTGCCAATCTATACTCAAGCTGTATGGCCTTTTCGGAGGTCTTTTTATAAGATTCCAACCCGTATTTTCCAATCATGGAATGATAGACAAAATAACAAGAAAGCACAGCACAAATGCTGGGCAAAATAAGCCTGTGTAGATTGGAATTTCTTTTTTGACGCGTAGACATGGGTTGAAACTTTACTCAATACTATATTCAACTTCGATAAAACTATAACGCCCACGTTAATATAGCGTTTACGTTACTCGTATTGTTATCGCCATATGAATTTGTGTTGATCAACAACAGGCCTTTGAACCCTTATCCAAATCGGCATATGGTCACTGACATCATACTCAAACACGGAATATCGATATCGCTTTGTTTTTTGCAAAGTAGATTCTGGAGCGACATCAAAAAATAATTGAGTGAAATCAAACATGCCATAATCAAAGCGGTCAGCTTCTTTTCCTGCATTGTCATTTTGATGTGGCGGTGGATACTCCCTATCGGATGCTATGATGGCGATTTGGTCAAACGTCTGGTTTCGCCGTGCATTCGTTCTGAATACATCTTCCATATCTGGATGCACGTCCAAAAACGGCATGTTAATTTTCGCGGCATTGTTCAGGTTATTGGAATTTAGAGATTTTATATACGTGGATATTTCTTCTCGCTTAATATTGGTCTTTTCAAAATCAAGATTGAGATCGCCAAACAATATAAAATTTGGCTCAAACATTCTTTCCATTTTGTGAGCTCGCGCAATCAGCCAGTCCATCAGAGCCTTGAACTCTCTTAGCCGCTCGCCTTTCCATATCTTTGTATCACCACCATAAAGCAAATGGGCATTAACAGCGATAAACCTGTATGGTTTTACTCCCTTCTCAGAAATCGTTTGAAAAGAAACTAGGTGTGGTGTTCTTATAAATTGTAGAAATTCACTAATTGAAAATGACGGCGCACTTGGCTTTTTAGGTTTTTTCTTTTTTCCCTTTGCATTCAATTTGGTTTGCTTCCAGACGGCCAACTCTTCTTCCCACGCGAGTGTATCCGCTTGTAATTTTAACAATTGTGCGTCTCTTTGCTTAAAGTCTTTGGCAAAGAGCTCTTGGTTTTCATAAAGTGTTCTCAAAATATCTGAACGCTCATAAGCCAAATCCGATCCCAAGCCCGTTGGTTCTAATCTTCTTTTATTATAGACGTATACAAGCCTTTCTATGTTGCCGCCTCGACCAGGACTACCACCAGAAATGTCTGAAGCCGTAAAGGCATAATCATCGCCGAGCTCATTAACTAGGTGCTTTACGCTTGTAATGTCATCACCAACTTCTTGAATTGCCAACAAATCGCAGCGTTCGGCGTAACGAATTAAAAGTCGCCAAGCCCCAGAAGTTCGCTTCACTTTATTGCGGACTTTATAGGCTCCAAATTTTCTTATATTAAAGGAAGAAAAAACAAGAGATTTTTCACGAGCCTCAGGAAGGCCGTAATGCTTTTCATTTGCATCCAGTTGCTTATGAATTTTCTTCCATTGTGTATCTGTAAATACAGCCATGCTTGCTCCCACACCAAGATAGCCCCGGTGCAGGATAGCATATTAACAAATTATGATAAGCAAATTTGAATAAACCCGCTTTAGCAATTTATTTTAAAATTGCACGCCCAGCATATTGTGCTGCGGAACCCAATTCTTCTTCAATGCGAAGAAGTTGGTTATATTTCGCCAACCGGTCTGAACGTGCCAGAGAACCTGTTTTAATCTGCCCGCAATTTGTAGCGACTGCCAAGTCAGCAATGGTTGCATCTTCTGTTTCACCTGAGCGGTGAGACATAACAGCCGTGTATGAAGCTTTATGCGCCATCTCAACAGCATCAAGTGTCTCTGTCAGCGTGCCGATTTGATTGACCTTCACCAGAATTGAGTTTGCTACCCCCATGCGAATACCATCTGCCAGACGAGCTGAGTTCGTTACAAACAAATCATCACCTACAAGCTGACATTTTTCACCAGACATCTGGGTGTGTGACTTCCAGCCATCCCAATCATCTTCTGCCATGCCGTCTTCGATAGAAATAATCGGATATTTGTTTACAAGCTCATCCAGGTAAGCAGCCATTGCATCAGGTTCAAGAGTGCGTCCCTCACCTGCAAGCACGTATTTGCCGTCTTTGAAAAACTCGGTTGAAGCACAATCAAGTGCGAGATACATGTCTTCGCCAGGCTTGAAACCAGCTTTCTCAATTGACTTCATGATGAAATCCAAAGCGTCTGGTGCGCTTCCAATATTTGGTGCAAAGCCGCCTTCATCACCAACGTTTGTATTGTGACCTTGTGAAGAGAGTTCTTTCTTGAGCGTGTGGAACACTTCTGCACCCATGCGTACAGCGTCACTCATGTTTTCTGCACCTACGGGCATGATCATGAATTCCTGAAAATCGATTGGGTTATCTGCATGTTCGCCACCATTGATAATGTTCATCATTGGGACAGGAAGGATTGATGCGTTTGGACCGCCTACATAGCGATATAACGGAAGACCCGATGCGTCTGACGCAGCTTTCGCGATCGCCATTGAAACGCCGAGTATAGCATTTGCGCCTAGCTTAGCTTTGTTTGCAGTGCCATCAAGCGCAATCATTGCATGGTCAAGCACGCGTTGATCTTCTGCATCCATACCGCCTATGGCATCCATGATGTTGGTATTAACCGCTTCAACTGCTTTTAAAACACCTTTACCAAGATAGCGCGCGCCGCCATCGCGTAGTTCTACCGCCTCATGCGCCCCTGTAGAAGCGCCTGAAGGTACTGCTGCGCGGCCAAATGAACCGTCTTCCAGCAGCACATCAACTTCAACAGTTGGATTGCCTCTTGAATCCAAAATTTCACGGGCATTGATATCGATAATAGCAGTCATGAAGTGTCTTCCTTTTAGGGAGAATAGAATT
>CALHIB010000140.1 GCA_938030595.1 uncultured Rhizobiaceae group bacterium
TATTGCTCTCATGGGACATTCGGCTGGCTGTCATCTATCATCACTTGCAACTTTGACAGGCGCTGCACAACCGGTAAAGGCACTCATTTGCAATGATACACGTGCCTATGATTTACCGTTTTTAGCTAAGATGAGTGGCGGATCACTCCCCGCGCTTTATGCACCTGCATTCAGACGTAGAAAAACCTGGGGTGCCTGGTCACCTATTTCTTACACCGGTCTCAAACAACAACCACCAACCTTGGTTGCCTGGTCAGGCGGTCGTGGGCGCGATAAAGTATCCAAACGTTTTGCAGATGCGCTAGAACGCGACGGAACTGAGGTACATCGTTATGATGGGAAACGTCGATATAATCACATATCGATTAACAGCAGAATGGGGTCTGAACGCGGCAAACTAACAAACGCGGTCGATACATTCTTAAGCGACGTATTAAATCGTCAAACATAAAAAAGCCCGAAAAAACTCCCGGGCTCTCAAGTCATGCTATTATGTTAAAATCAGATAATTCTGCTAACGCGGTTGCAGTATCTTCTACTAATCGGGTTCATGCGCTTTGCACCATGGCCAGCATTATATTTCAAAATAGTGCCGCACGTTGAACCACCTGCAAGACGGTGAGCCTTACCAAGATATTTCATACCCCAGTAAAGATTAGTCGCGGGATTATAAAGAGCCTTGGCGCTTCCCTTGTAGCCCATGCCGCGTGCAGTTGAGAGGCGAATTTGCATCAAACCAATTTCACCAACTGAACCCGTAGCATTGGCACGGAAACTACTTTCCACCTGAACAACAGCACGCGCCAAACGATAAGGTACCCCATGTTGTGCCGCATATTTGGCGATCAACTTGCTGTAATTTCCTTTAGGGTATGAAGCGCGGCGACTTTTGTTTGCAGCTTTTTTTGCAGCAGCTCTTTTAGCTGCAGCTTTCTTTGCTGCCTCTTGTTCGGCCTTGATAGTTTTTGCACTACGATAAACAAACTTGCCATCAATTTTTACCCAACCTACTCTAAGAGATTTATTCTTGTCGTCTTTAACCTTGCCAAAAGCGCGATTAATTTTTGATTGGTTCTTGGTTTTTTGTGTTGCTTTATAAGAGGTTCGCAGACTGTTTTTTGCTTTAGATGCCTGGCGTCTTTTTTCAGCAACAGCCTTACGTTCTTTGAGTGCAAGTTTTCTTTTCTCGGCACGCTCTAATCTGCGCTCGCGAATCTCAAGCATACGAGTCTGTCGCTTTTCGCGGATAGATTCTAAACGCGCATCCCATTTAGCTTTTCGCTCAGCATATGTGCTTGTCTGCTTTTTTGCTTCTGGAGAATAGGTTGAAGTGCCAGTAGTCGAAATGCTTTGGCAACTGGCAAGCGTTATTCCCAAAACTGAAATGATTATTGTTGACTTAATCAACTTAAAAAAATTTTTCATAAAATAGTTTCCTGCAGGCTGGAACCAAAATCAGGTTCATTACATTGTATTTGAACTTAACATTTCTGTTAGCCGCACTCATCTAGGCGGTATAAATAAGATCGTGTAATGAAATACAAATCACGTATTGTTACGTAACGTGACAAATTATAGCTAACAAATTATTAAGACAGGGTTCTGATCAGCTCATTCAAAACTGCAATGGTATCACCATCTGCTATGCCATCCACCAGATTTTGCCTGAAATGTTGCTGAAACGCGAATACACAGTCATGGGTTTTTTGATCATAAACACCTGATATTTCAAGTCCGTAACCATAAAGTACAAACATGGCCTGAAGTGCAGCTACCGGCTCTCCTTCATCGCCCAACTGCAAAAAGCCGCCTCTGACATTCACCTCAGGACTGCCCCAGTGGCCAACCCCATTTTCATGTAATAATTGCCATGGAAACTTCTCTCCTGGATCGTGCTTTCGACCTGGTGCAACATCTGAATGAGCTAATACATTTTGCGGAATAATCAACGGATTGCGTTTTATAATATCCTTGCAAAGCTCGATAACTGACGCAATTTGGTGATCTGGGAAATCAGGATAATCACCTGTATGACCTGAATTGACGATTTCAATTCCAATCGATCTGGAGTTCGTATCAACTTCATCTTGCCAACAGGATTGACCTGCATGCCAGGCCCGTTTTTCTTCTGGAACCATTTGAACTATTCGACCATCTTCAAAAACGAGATAATGACAAGAAACCCCACTCTCTTCTCTGCAAAGCCAATCCAGCGCTGCATCACCACTTTCCATTCCTGTATAATGGAGCAACAAAATATCTATTTTTAAATGACCAGCTCGCTCACCAAAGTTGACAGCAGGCTGAACATGGCAGCTGCACCTAGTATCTGCTTTAAATGTCATAACCCACGCTCCAATTTTATATTGGCCCAAGCATCATTGATTTGAGCGAGCCTGTCATTGGCAATGGAAATAAACTCTGCAGGCACCCCCCTGGCAATAAAACTATCAGGATGGTTTTCTTTAATTAAGCTACGATAATGAGACTTCAATCGTTCATCATCCCAACTACGATCTGCATCTAATAAAATATACGGGTTACCACCCTCAGGCTCCATATGCCTTAAACGAATACGCTCATATTCTCGTCCCTTGATATCGAATATTTCTGCGATATCATCCATAAACAACATTTCATTCTCGTGAACCAAACCATCAGCCTTGGCAATATGAAACAGGCCGTTCATGACATCTTCAAGTATAAAAGGGCTTTGAGGAAACAAGCGGCGTATTTTTCTGGCGTATGCATGATACCCAGCGACATCTTGTTTTGCCAAATTATAGAGCTTGGAAACATGATTGAACTCATTTTCCGGAATATCAAAAATTTCCTGAAAGGCTTTGATTTCATTTTCGGTAACAATACCATCAGCCTTCGCCATTTTTGCTGACAAAGCAATCATTGCAACTGAAAAACCAACTTGGCGTCGTGTTTCCGGGTCGCCTTCAAAAACTGTTCGCACAGCCTCGATCACGGAAGAAAACGCATCTACCGTAATACTAGAAAGAAAGTCTCCAAGTTTGGTCCAAATCGACATGCCATATCTTTAGGTGAGTCACGCATCAGTTGAAAGCAGTTCTTAAAGCTGGCGGAAATTAATTTACTTTGTTAGATCAAAGTGATGAAAAATAAAAACAATATGGCTGAAAAAGCACCATATAAAAACAAACAACACAAACTTCTGATTGCATATGTTCTGGGATTACTGGCCGTAATAGGGTTTGGCGGCACCTTGCCTGTAACAAAAATTGCACTTGCAGATTTTTCTCCAGAGTTTGTAACTTTTGCGCGCTCATTTTTCGCAGCCATATTGGCAATCATGTTCCTGCTGATATTTCGTAAAAAGCTTTATCATGAAGCAAACTTGCAAATATTCATTGCAGGTCTTTTGCTCGTCTTCGGGTTCCCAGGCTTTATGGCATTTGCCATGCAAACCGTACCAGCAAGTCATGGTGGTGTTGTATTGGGTTTTTTACCGCTGACAACCGCAATCATTGCTCGAATGTTAACGGAAGAAAAACCTTCCCTACTCTTTTGGTGCCTATCGATAATCGGGTGTATTATTGTAGCGTGTTACATATATTTTAAATCCGACGAAGTCGGGCATAGCGGGATTTCCGCAGGCGATATTTTCTTGGTCATTGCTGGACTTTGCGCATCAGTTGGTTATGTCATCTTTGGTAAGCTATCCAGAACAACACCAGGATGGGAAATTACATCCAGATCACTTGTATTAAATCTACCCATTATCATCATTGGGTTTTGGTGGACATATGAAACAGAATACTCAACACCTTCGTTGAATGGCATTATGGCACTTGCATATGTAAGTGCAATCTCAATGTTCCTAGCGTTTTTTGCATGGAATGTTGCATTAGCCTGGGGTGGCATAGCTCGAATTGGTCAGCTACAACTCCTGCAAACCTTTGCTACTCTGCTAATTTCAGCAATTTTATTAAACGAAAACCTAGATGCCATAACGATAATAACGGCAATTGCGATTACCGTTATTATTGCAGCTTCCAGAAAACTTTAGCTAAAATTATTTGCCTCTAAACGAGTTGATCAAACTACCAGCTCTATTTGCAGGTTTTGGGGCATTCGAAGCAGGTGCTGGTGGTGCTTGCCGAAGCGGCTGCGCAGGTGCAGGCTGAACAGGTGCCATCGGCGGCGTTTGCTGCGGCGTGAGCGAGCTATTTGGATTTGAGTGCGCTGCATTAAGAATAGAATTAATCTCATCGCCAGGCTGTCTCGCAACAACTGGTTGTGCTTCCAAAGCTTGAGCAGCAGCGGTTTGATTATCAACACCAGCATAACTTTCATCCGCAACAGGCTTACGATCTTCCATACGCATACGACGCAATACCGAATTAAGTGAAACCGTCAAACCCTGTTTTACTTTTTCTTGTTGCTCATAAATATGAGCACCAGGAAGGTCTTCCGGACGCATGGTTTCAAAAGTCATTCGCATAGGCGTTTGGATCGCTTCACCAAAGGCAATACATTCACGGTTCGCAATGGAAGATAAGAAACTAATTGTACTCTTTGCACCGTTTGAAACAGCGCCTCGAATGATTTCCTGGTCTTTTTGGTTACCCAATCGCATGGCAAATAGCGTATTACACTGCGAAAGAATTGTCGGATCCAGTTCCCCGGGGCGCTGCGTAATAATACATAAGAAAACACCGTATTTCCTGCCCTCTTTCGCAATACGCGCTATCGATTGACGAGTTGGCCAAAACCCTGCATTTGGATCAGCAGGAATATATCGGTGCGCTTCCTCACAAACCACAAGCGTTTGAATACCGCCATCACTGTTCATGGCAATTTCAAAAGCCATTCGCGATAAAATGGATACAACAGAGTTTACAACTTCAGTTGGCAGGCCTGACATTTCCAAAACACAAATTGGTTTGTCATTTTGAGGCACACGGAATATTTG
>CALHIB010000141.1 GCA_938030595.1 uncultured Rhizobiaceae group bacterium
AATTATAGAAATAATATGCGCAACCTTTACCCACTCATACATAATTAATTTCCTCTGATGCGAGCTAGTAATTGTTCAACATGTGCAATTGGCGCCTGTGGTGTAATACCATGACCCAAGTTAAATATCAGAGGTCCCGAACCAAGGTTTTCGAGAATTTCATCGATACCATCGTCTAGCGCAGAACCACCAGCAATTACACGCATGGGATCCAATAAACCTTGAATAGCACCACCTTGTTGAAGCTCTTTAGCTTGATGCATTGGTACTGACCAGTCTAAACCAAGTCCGGTGATACCTGTAGCTTCACGATAACCATTGTACTGCGACCCTGCTCCTTTTGGAAATCCAATAATCGGCGCATTAGGAATTTCAGCACGTACATTTTTAACTATTTGCGCCATTGGTTTTACGCACCAACGTTGAAATTGATCGCCACCCAAAATTCCTGCCCAACTATCAAAAATCTGAACCATATCTGCTCCAGCTTTAAATTGAGCAATCAGATATGATGAGGAAGCCTCAACCAATATATCAATCAATTGCTGAAATTTCTCAGGATGTTGGTGAGCAAACAATCTGGCTGGAGCCTGATCAGTCGTTCCATGACCTGCAATAATATAAGTTGCAACTGTCCAAGGAGCCCCACAAAATCCAATTAAGGTTGTTTCATTAGGAAGTTCACTTCTCAAGCCAGTTACCGTTTCAAGAACAGGCTTTAAATGATCTAAAAAACCATCCAGTTTTAACTGATCAATCTCTTCAGGCTTAATCGGTTCAAGAACAGGCCCTTCGCCTTCTTTAAATTCAACTTTACGCCCAAGCGCGTCAGGAATAACCAGAATATCAGAAAATAAAATTGAGGCATCAAATCCAAATCGCCTGATTGGCTGCATGGTTACTTCAATAGCTAATTCAGGATTATAACACAGATTTAAAAACCCACCTGCGTGTTTACGTGTTTCCCTATACTCTGGTAAATATCTTCCTGCTTGTCTCATTAGCCATACTGGTGGGATTTTAAAACTTTTACCCTTCAATACTTCCAGAACTTTCCGCAATTTCGATACTCCACAGGTTCGTTATAAAAGAAGTTTTACCTTCGGTTTATTTGATTCTTATTAGAGTCTGTGAATAGCGGTAATTCTTTATTAACCACAAATTTTCATAAAACCCAGACTTTTACATATAATTCAATTAGCAAAATATTGCATGTTGTTAATTACAAGGATAATCAAAAATTATTGTTTGATTTCAGCATTATAAAATTAACAAAAGACCATTATCGCTTTTAACAATAAATTACAAAAATTGTTTTATCCTCATTATCCCCACTATTAACATTATTGGTTCCAAATAGTACATACGATGTTATTGTGTGCTTAAATTATGATACTGGGCATCAAATCGGGATAAAAAAACATTAAGGATTTTTATCCCCACTTGTCCACAGGAAAGCAAAAGCCATTGAATGATCAAGCAAGTTCATTTCATTTACATTTAATATCTGATTCGACAGGTGAAACCCTAATCGCAGCAGCGCGTGCAGTTTCATCACAATATCAATCAAATCAAGCGATTGAACATATCTATCCTTTGGTTCGTAATCAAAAGAAGCTTGAAAATGCGATTGAAGCCATCGGCAACCAGCCAGGTATTGTGCTTTATACAATATCTGATTTTGAGATTAGTGAATTTCTGGAAACCAAATGCAAGGAAATGGGTGTTCCGGTCGTTTCCGTATTGGAACCTATTTACCAATTGTTTCATTCTTATCTGGGAAAGCCAACCAGGCGTATTGTTGGTGCTCAACATGCACTGGATAGCGAATACTTTAATCGCATTGATGCCCTGAACTTTACAATGCTGCATGATGATGGCGTTATTCCGGAAAATGTAGAAGAAGCTGATGTAATTTTACTGGGTATCTCCAGAACATCAAAAACACCAACAAGTATATATCTGGCCAACCGAGGTGTGAAAACGGCCAATATTCCACTGGTTCCAGGCATGGTTCTGCCAGACAAGGTTATCAATGCAAAACGTCCATTAATTGTAACCTTGATTGCCTCTACTGATCGCATTCAACAAGTCCGCCAAAACAGGCTTTTGGAATTAAACGCCAGTGTTCACAGTGCTTCATATGCAGATCGCGCTTCGATTGCGGAAGAACTGGTGAACGCCAGAAAGTTAAGCGCCAAACATGATTGGCCATTGGTTGATGTTTCTCGAAAATCAATTGAAGAAGCATCCGCCAGAATTCTGGCACTGCTGGATGAACATCGTTTAAAAATGGAAGCTGAAAGAAATTAAAATGACAGACATAATATTGGCTTCAAAAAGCAAACATCGTCAGGCCTTGTTAAACAATGCAGGCGTAACATTTACGGCTCAATCTGCAGATATTGACGAACGCGAAGTGGAGCAACCACTCATTGAGGCAGGGCTAGGTGGCGAAGATGTTGCAGAAGTTTTGGCCATTGCCAAAGCAACCGAGGTTTCCAAATCGAATGTCGATGCCTATGTCATTGGCTGTGATCAGACTTTATCTTTGGAAGGTGAATTGCTCCATAAAGTTGCTAATATGGCAGAAGCGCAGCGAAGACTGCTTCAGCTGTCAGACAAAAAACATCAGCTCAATGCAGCCGTCTCTTTAGTCAGAAATGGCGAAGTGATCTGGAGCCATGTGGAAGTCGCAACCATCACCATGCGCAAACTGGATCCAGGCTTTATCGGTCGGCATTTGTCTGATGCAGGCGAGACGATTCTTTCAAGCGTTGGTGCTTATCAAATTGAGGGGCTGGGTGTTCAGCTGTTTGAAAAAGTCGAAGGCGATTATTTTTCAATAATTGGCCTTCCAGTGCTGCCACTTTTGGCTGAACTGCGTAAACTGGGACTTGTCGAATAGATGAAAAAAGCATTTGTTACCGGCTGGCCAATTAAACACTCGAAGTCCCCAATGCTTCATGGCTTTTGGCTCAAGCAATACGACATTGAGGGAAGTTACGAAGCACTTGGCGTTGAG
>CALHIB010000142.1 GCA_938030595.1 uncultured Rhizobiaceae group bacterium
GGGCTGCCTGACTTAACTACACCCGCTCGTAGCCCCGCAAGTATCACACTTCTCACAAGTCCCATTACGAACCATGGTAAAGTTCCCGCAATCATCGCATGAATTACCCGTGTAGCCTTGCATCATCGACTTAACGCGTTCTTCGTTTTTGTTGATTTTTGCAGGTGCCGGTTCCGTGATGGTTTCGCGGACGACTTCTGTGACGATTTCCTTTAGCTCTTCCGGGTTAGCGGAAGGGGCTGTTTCCGGGTCGAGGTCACGTTTGAAGGCCGTTGGCTCCGGGTTGGTGTTGGCCGCGACTGCCGCAGAGGTTGCAGCCATTGCGCCAGTGGCGATTGCTGTTACCTGAGTTACAGATTTGGCAGGTGCGGCACTTGCAGAACCCTTTGGCTCACCAGTCGCACTTGGCTGAACAACAGACAATTTATGACCACGTGTCAGACCAGAGGAGACCGCCTGCGTCTTGCCCGCTTCAACACCTTTACCAAGGGTTGTCTGCGAGAAGTCAGATTGGTCAACGTGCGCCAGATCAGAACGGCCCAAGTATGAGACAGCCAATTCGCGGAACACGTAGTCCAGAATTGATGTTGCATTCTTGATCGCATCATTACCATTGACCATGCCAGCAGGTTCGAACTTGGTGAAGATAAATGCTTCAACATATTCTTCCAGCGGAACACCGTACTGGAGGCCAAGCGACACAGAAATCGCGAAGTTGTTGATGAAGGCGCGAAGGGCAGAACCCTCCTTGTTCATGTCGAGGAAAATCTCGCCAAGACGACCATCATCATATTCACCCGTACGAAGGAAGATGGTTTGCCCACCAATCTTTGCTTTTTGTGTGTAGCCTTTACGGCGACCAGGGAGTTTTTCCTGCTCACTTGCAACACGCTGAACGATTTTTTCTACAATGCGCTCGGTTACCTGTGTTGCACGCGCTGCCAATGGTGCTTCCATTAGCTCCTCTACGCCATCTTCGTCTTCTTCATCCTCGATGATGGAAGCATTAAGCGGCTGAGACAGTTTCGAGCCGTCACGGTAAAGCGCATTCGCCTTAAGCGCCAGTTTCCACGATAGCATGTAAGCGTTCTTGCAATCTTCGACGGTTGCCGAGTTTGGCATGTTGATGGTCTTGGAAATCGCACCGGAGATGAACGGCTGTGCTGCAGCCATCATGCGGATGTGTGAGTCGACAGATAGCGCACGCTTGCCGATTTTGCCGCAAGGGTTTGCACAATCAAAGACAGGCAGGTGCTCGTCTTTAAGAGCAGGGGCACCTTCCAGTGTCATCGCACCACAAACGTGGATGTTGGCTGCTTCAATGTCTTTCTTCGAAAAGCCCATGTGAGCCAGAAGATCAAAGCTGAAATCATCCAGCTGTTCGTCTGTGCAGCCAAGAGCATTCTTGCAGAACTCTTCGCCCAGTGTCCACTTGTTGAAAGCAAACTTGATGTCGAAGGCAGAAGCAAGACCATCATTGATGGCTTTGATCTTGTCATCATCCAGACCTTTAGCCTTAAGCGTGGTCGGGTTAATGGCTGGCGCCTGGTTCAGGTTACCGTGACCCACTGCATAGACTTCCATCTCTGCAATCTGGCTTTCAGAATAACCCAATGTGCGAAGTGCTTCCGGCACAGCACGGTTGATGATTTTGAAGTAACCACCACCAGCAAGTTTCTTGAACTTGACCAAAGCAAAGTCAGGCTCAATACCTGTTGTATCACAATCCATCACAAGACCGATGGTGCCTGTTGGCGCAATCACCGTTGCTTGCGCATTGCGGTAACCGTTTTTCTCGCCCAGCTCTACTGCACGGTCCCATGCAGATTTAGCATGTTCAACAAGATCAGCCTGCGGGCATGATGCGTGGTCCAGTGGAACCGGGTTTACGGCTAAAGCCTCATAACCATCAGCATTGCCGTGTGCCGCATTGCGGTGGTTCTTCATGACGCGAAGCATGTGCTTGCCGTTGCGCTCATAATCAGGGAAAGCACCAAGCTCGCCCGCCATTTGCGCAGACGTTTCATAACAAATGCCGGTCATGATTGCAGAAATAGCACCACAAATCGCGCGGCCTTCATCTGAGTCGTATGAAATACCTGATGTCATCAAAAGACCGCCGATGTTGGCAAAGCCAAGACCTGTTGTGCGGTATTTGTATGATAATTGTGCAATTTCCTTGGAAGGGAACTGAGCCATCATCACAGAAATCTCAAGCACCATCATCCAAAGGCGACAACCATGTTCAAATGCAAGCGTATCAAACGCAAGCGGGTTTTCGTCTGACGCAACAGCCTTGTCACGGAACTGTAGAAGGTTCAGCGAGGCAAGGTTACAAGCCGTATCGTCCAGGAACATATATTCAGAACACGGGTTGGATGCACGGATCGGGCCAGCCTCGGGGCAGGTGTGCCAATCGTTCATCGTGGTGTTGTAATGAAGACCCGGGTCCGCCGACTGCCATGCAGCAGTACCGATCTTTTCCCAAAGATCGCGAGCCTTCAATGTTTTCACAACTGAACCGTCTTTGCGAGCGGTCAGATCCCAATCGCCATTTTCTTCAACAGCGCGAAGGAAACCGTCTTTCAACGATACAGAGTTGTTTGAGTTTTGACCTGCAACGGTGAGGTAAGCTTCACTGTCCCAATCCGTATTGTAAACAGGGAATGTGATGTCCGTGTAGCCCTGGCGTGCAAGCTGAATGACGCGCTGAATATAGTTTTCAGGCACCAATGCTTTTTTCGCAGCTTTTACTTCGCGTTTTAGCGCTGTATTAATGGAAGGGTCGAAACAATCGTCTGCATTGCCTTCGCAGTTTACACAAGCGCTCATGATTTTTGTCATGTGGTTTGAAACCACTTTCGAGCCCGTGACGATCGCAGCAACTTTCTGCTCTTCTTTCACTTTCCACTCGATGTATTCTTCAATATCCGGGTGATCGATATCAACCACAACCATTTTTGCAGCACGACGTGTTGTGCCACCAGATTTGATCGCACCCGCAGCACGGTCACCAATTTTAAGGAATGACATCAGGCCGGAAGACTTGCCGCCACCTGAAAGAGGCTCGTTCTCGCCACGAATGTAAGAGAAGTTTGAACCTGTGCCTGAGCCATATTTAAAGAGACGCGCTTCACGAGTCCAAAGATCCATGATGCCGCCTTCGTTTACAAGGTCGTCTTGAACAGACTGAATGAAACAGGCATGCGGCTGTGGATGCTCGTATGAAGATTTCGATTTAACAAGCTTGTGTGTAAATGGATCTACATAGTGGTGACCTTGAGCAGGGCCGTCGATGCCATATGCCCAGTGAAGACCGGTGTTGAACCACTGTGGAGAGTTCGGTGCAACCATCTGGTTACACAACATATAGCAAAGCTCATCGTAGAACGCGCGCGCATCTTCTTCTGATGTGAAGTAGCCGCCTTTCCAGCCCCAGTATGTCCAGGTACCTGCAAGACGGTTAAACACCTGACGCGCATCCATTTCAGAGCCGTATCGCTCTTCCTTGGGCAATTTTGCAAGTGCTTCCTTGTCCGCTTCCGAGCGCCACAACCAAGATGGTACAGAATTTTCTTCTACTTTTTTCAAGGCAGCAGGAACGCCAGCCTTGCGGAAATATTTTTGCGCGATGATATCACTGGCTACCTGCGACCAGTTTTTTGGTACGTCGATATTCTCCAGTTTAAAGACAACAGAACCATCCGGGTTGCGGATTTCACTGGTAGCTTGACGAAACTCAATACCCTCGTATGCTGATTGATTTTCTTTTGTATATC
>CALHIB010000143.1 GCA_938030595.1 uncultured Rhizobiaceae group bacterium
ATTTCACTGGCAAACTTGGGCGGTCCATCTGGACGCTCGCACATGAAGAACGAACAATCGGGTGCGCGTTGATCGATGATGAAAGCGATATGAACTTTTACACCAGGGCGCTTCACAACGACAATCTTGCCAGTTTCATAGCCAGCTTTTTTAAATTCTTTGCGAGCCTTTTTAGGGTCAGGTTCACCCAGCACAACGCACGTGAAGCCATCATCCCCATTGCGAAAACGGTAGGCTGAATCCCTGCGCAGGAAGTTATTTCCTTTGACTATGTTTGCTTCAATCGTTTCGCGATGACCTATTGCCAACGGCTCAATAAAGGTGCCATTCTCAAAGAAGATACAGGCATTTTCTGAACCAAAATTATGCCTTGCATCTGGAGCGACTGTAAAGCCAAGTTGCGTGAAGCGTTCGCGCGTAATTTCCAGACTTGGAACCGGCAGAACGACGTGATCGAGATTTCTTATTTGAATATTTTTCATGGGTATTTGGATGCCTGATTGTTTGTAGATTGGCAAGCTTTAAAGGCTTAAAACCACATTGCCATTTGCCTTACCACTTTCAACAAGCTGATGTGCCTGCACGATTTCTTCTAGTGGCAAGACGTGGGCAATGCGCGTATTTGCCTGACATGATCGCATGAACCAGTTTAAACGGTCGATGGCTGCTTCTCGTTGGACTGTATCCAGTTCATACACCAAAAAGAATTGCATCTGAATTTGCTTGAATAACAGATCGCGGAATGCAACAGGAATTTCACCCATATCGTTGGAGCCATAGCAGAAGATGCTAGCGGAGGGTTTTAATGCTGCTGAGGATACCAGCCTTGAGGTGGATGCAAAGTCCATATCGATGACAGCGCCTACACCCGCTCCATCAGTTAATTTGAGAACTTCTTCGCCTACATCCTGTTTTTGATAATCAATACAGGCAATCGCGCCTGCTTCCATAACGATTGAGTGTTTGGATTCGGATGCGGTGCCAATCACCTTGCGGCCCATGAACGTTGCCATTTGGGTTAGATAATGCCCAACAGAAGATGCTGCACCTGTGACTAAAACTGTATCGCTTGTCGTTTGCTCCAACAGGTTTACGCCATGCGCTGCGGTTAGACCTGGAATACCAAAACAAGCTGCCGTTTCGAAAGTGATATCATTATCCAGCTTAATGGCTTGCTGCTCTGGAACGGCAATATATTCAGTGGCCGTTCCGTCTTGTCTTTGCCATTGGCCATTCCAAATCCAGACACGCTCGCCAACTCTGGAGTTATTTACGCCCTCGCCAACCGCTTCGACTGTGCCAGCGCCATCGCTATGGGGAATAACATAATCACCAGCTAACGGTCGCCCTGCTCTTGATTTCACATCGGATGGATTAACGCCTGAAGTAGCAAGTTTTACCAGAACCTCACCTGATTGCGGTGTTGGCTTGGGTTTGTCGCGAAGTTCAAGTACGGCATCTGCCGAACCGTTGCGAGTGTAGAGTGCTGTTTTCATAATTTCTTTTTCTTATTTGCGTGATACATCAACGCCATGGCGATACAATGTGATAATTCATCTTCGTGTAAATCATCATCCAAAGCAAAATGAATTTCACGGTTTCCAATGTAATTAAAGGTATCAGGATAAATTTCGCGAAATTGATCGACCAATCCTGTATTGCATATAAAATAAATAGATATGCCATCCTCACGACTATCAATGCGCACAGATGAACCAAGGCCTTTGGTTTTGCTGCGAAACTGGGCTGTCCCCATTTCAAGCTTTCTTCTAACCCAGAAATATCAGCAATATTGTTTGCAGTATCATGCACGAGTTTGCACAGTTGCTGTAATTTAGCTCTTTGCTCCGTCGGATAGGTAGATAAAACAGTGTTGATTGGTGATGTTTCCATTCGAATTAGAATACTCAAAATGATACACATTGTCACGAGTTCAGAAGAATAGGAATAAAGAGTATGTTTGATGTTGTGGAATGGGGGCTACCCAAAGGCGGGCTGGCTTCCAATACAGTAAAATCGCAGGACAGAGTATTTTCAGTACAAATTCCACGAGACCCACTTTCACTGGAAGTTAGTGTTGACGGTGATATGACCGAACAAGCGCATAGTGTTTTTTCACAGTTGAAAAAGGCTATGGAAGCGGCTGGCGGATCTTTAGCGGATGTTGCTCAATTACAGATGTTTATTATTGAAGCCAGTGATGCGCCAGCAATGAATGCGGTTTACAAGGAATATTTCTCAAAACCTTATCCAAACCGTGCAACCGTTGTCGTAAAAGAACTCTTACGGCCTAACATGCGGATTGAAATTGTAGCTCAGGCTTGTTTGGGTGAGGATTAAAGTCCTGCTTTGATCCTTGGCCAGTTCGCATTACCTTTTTTAATATTTGCAGGGATATTTTTGCGCCATCTCTTACGAATGTTGAGATCATAATTTAAATAGAGTTTGCCATTTTTGATATCCCAAGCCTGCGGAATGGTAGAAGCTGTATAACCTTGCGAAACTGCCCATGCGCAATAGCCACCATAAGCAGGCGCGTATTTCGCCGGGTTTGCTTTAAACTTGTCCAAGTTCTCTTGAGATGAAAATTGCCAAGTAGATCCATTCCATTTGGTTTTTAGACTTGGTTTGCCTTTGACAGGTTTACCAACGGTGAAATATGCAACTGTATCAAACCCGCGTATCGCAACGCCGCGGCTGGAAAACACTTTACGTGCAAATGCTGAACCCGATACAGAGACAGCGGTCAGAAACGCAACGCTTGAGGCCAGGAATTTTCTACGAGACAAGGGCATAAGATTATCTCCAAATTAAACAATTATCTGATTTTGTGCAAAATTACCTGAATGCCAAATGAATAGCCAAGCATATCAGATGACATTTGCGTTATGATTACGGCCTAGAAACCATGAAACAACATGTCCAAAGCATTTGTTATTTCTGCAAACTGATTGGATAGATTAGCGATAGGCTGTCCAAGGGTATTCACAGGCACAGCAGCGATATATTGAGTAACCATCAACAGTTGTTGATTTTCAACTTCAAACAAGGGGTTTAATCGTCTAGCAGCTTTTGGCGCTTTTTCAGGCACCATCAAGGGCACCATGACGCGAATATTCAAATCACTCAGAATATTGGACTGCACATCCAGCAAGTAGCCGTTATCAATTTGATAGACGTCATATTTTGCCATTAAAATTGCCTGTATTTTTCCAGTGGCAATCCATTTTCCTCAACCCATGCGTTTGAACTTTTAATAGCCTCAGCGTTTTCGCGCTTCCATTGTTCGGATTTAGCGTTGGAAACAGCTTCCCGCACCCCGCCTTCTGCAGCTTGTGAGAGATTGACCCCCAATTCACGCGCTTCCTTGATGAGGTTTTGGTCCAGTGAAAGATTGGTTGGCTTTTTTGCAAGTGTCGACGTTGTCATAATGCGCTCCTTCAATGAGCATATATTATGCGCATGATTTTGTAAACTTTACTCGCAGATGTTTTTCTCAATAAAACAATTAGAGCCAAGACAACCATCCCAGCCTTCCACCTTTACGGATTGGGATTTTTCGCCAAATGTGCCTTCGATGAGTTTAACAGATTTTATCTTGTCAAAACGAAATATCCTCTCTGCCTCAAAGTCCCGACCCTTGGTACATCCGCGTTTCTGCCAGCCGTGCATGTAAAGCTGACCGTTGTTACCAATCGCAACCTGATGCACATCAACCAAACGAGGCTCACAGCCTTTGCTGACGTCTTTGTCGTAGACTAGTTCAATCGTGCGACTGGTTTTAGCTGCCTCGCATAATGATGCTTCGTGGGGCGATTGAGCTTGGGCGGAAGTGGTCGTTAATAAAACAAGAGCAGTTAGATTATAGATAAGTTTTATTTCCATTTTCACGGCTCCAAATTTAAAGATTGGCAATGTATTTAATACTTTCTTCAAATAATTTAATTGGAATACTAAACATTATATTGCAGCAATTCAAATCCAAAAAAATTTTTGAATATCAATCCTTAAATACAAAAATCTTTTTTGAACGCAACCATTCGCAACCAATTTGTTTGGCAACGCTCGTAAAGCATTTGTGCATTTTTTGTTTTCTGAACCACGGAATATACGTTTTTAACCGAATGAAGTTTCGATCTCCGTAGCCATCAATAATGTAGGGTACCAGCTCACCCTTATAATCTCCCCAGACGATATTTTTTGTATGAAGGTCGCCACCGATAACACCTAGTGTAAAGAGTGACTGCGCAAACTCATTTAAAGCAACTAAGGCTTTTTCATCAAATCTGCCTTGTTGAAACAGATCATATAAAGTTAGTCCTACGGATCCGTCTTTCTGACTAATTTGTTTTACCACTAACCCCA
>CALHIB010000144.1 GCA_938030595.1 uncultured Rhizobiaceae group bacterium
ACCCTTACTTGCTCCCAACAGCTTTTAGACATGCCTTTCATGACATTGCATCGATCGCGGAAAAATTAAGCAATCGTGCGGTAATTATCTATTGCCAAAAGGGTTTGAAAATAAGTCAAGGCGCTGCTGCCATACTCAGAAATATGAAAATTAACGCTCAGGTTTTAGAAGGTGGTCAGTTTGCATGGCGTGACGCGATGCTACCAATGGTATCTACGCAAAACATACCGGCAATAAAATCTGGCGAACCAACGGTATGGGTAACACGCCACCGTCCAAAAATTGACCGTATTGCATGCCCGTGGTTGATACGCAGGTTCGTTGATTCAAACGCCCAATTTCTTTTTGTGTCTCCTTCTCAGGTGGAAAATGTCGCTGAACGGTTTGGTGCAGTCCCCTTTGATGTTGAGAATGTTTTTTGGACTCACAGGGGAGAGCTTTGTACATTTGATATAATGCTTGCAGAGCTTGGCATTAACAATGATGCGCTTGAGATCTTGGCTAAAATCATTCGTGGTGCTGACACGAACAATCTGGAATTATCGCCACAAGCGTCTGGCCTGCTTGCTGTTTCACTAGGTCTATCCAGAATGTATAGAGATGACTTGGTTCAATTAGATGCAGCAATGGTGGTTTATGATGCGCTATACCGCTGGGCACGTGATGCTACAAATGAAACACATGATTGGTAATGGTAGTTTGGGGAAATATGGTCAGTGATAAAAATACTCCATCTCTTAAAGAGGCAACTGGCACTTGGTTTAAAATAGGTGTTCTCTCATTTGGCGGACCTGCGGCGCAAATTTCATTGATGCATCGTGAGATTGTTGATGAAAACAAATGGCTATCAGAACAACAGTTTTTAAATGCGCTGAGTTTTTGCATGTTGTTACCAGGGCCGGAAGCCATGCAGCTTGCGACTTATGCAGGTTGGCGATTGCACGGTGTTCTTGGCGGATTAATCGCGGGGCTTCTTTTCGTATTACCTGGGGCGGCAATCATCATGCTGTTGGCTGGAATTTATGCAAGCTATGGCGATGTGCCTTTGGTGACTGCATTGTTCTACGGCGTTAAGGCCGCAGTCCTTGTGATCGTGTTGGAAGCACTTATCAAGGTCGCAAAGAAAGCTCTTGGAGAAAAATCCCATTGGGTTATTGCCAGTCTAGCATTTGTAGGACTGTTTTTTCTCTCTGTGCCTTATCCATTGATTATCCTAAGCGCAGGTCTGTTTGGTTTTTTGACGGCTCAAAAAAGTGCTAATACGCAATCTGAAGAAGCTCACAATATATCTTTGAGAAAAAGCTTGGTTACTGTGGCTATTTGGCTAACGATTTGGCTGCTGCCATTAGCCTTGTTAAGTGTATTGGGCGCACCGCAAATCCTTGTAGATATAGGCCAGTTTTTTTCAACACTTGCGGTCGTTACATTTGGCGGTGCTTATGCGGTTTTGGCATATATGGCTCAGGATGTGGTTACCCAGTTTGGGTGGCTCACTGCGCAAGAGATGATTGACGCCCTAGGTCTTGCTGAGACAACGCCGGGGCCGCTTATTCTTGTAACTCAGTTTGTGGGTTTCTTAGCCGCCTTTAAAGAAGGTGGGTTATGGCTGGCAATATCAGCAGCAACCATAGCAATATGGATGACATTTGCGCCCTGTTTCCTTTGGATATTTACAGGCGCACCTTATATCGAGTGGATTTCAAATCAGCCAAGATTAAAAGGCGCATTAACTTCCATTACGGCAGCCGTCGTTGGCGTTATTTTAAATCTGTCAATCTGGTTTGCCCTGCATGTATTATTTGCAGATGTTCAACGCATAGGTTTTGGCGTCGCGCACGTCTGGTGGCCATCTTTCCAAACTGTAGAATGGTTGGCTGTAGCACTATTTGTTTTAAGTGCATTTCTGGTTTTCAAATTGCACTGGAATATCTTGAAGGTTCTCCTGATTATCTCACTACTGGGTGCCTTATTGAAATACGCTCTGGTCTAAAATGCGTTTTTGCTAATAAGACCGTAGTAGGGTGTTAGAAGGATGATTTTAATGTCCCCCCAGAACGACCATGTTTTGATATACTCAATGTCACATTCAACACGATTACGCATTTGTTCAACGGTATCTGTTGGACCTCGATAACCATTAACTTGCGCAAGACCAGTAAGTCCTGGTTTCATGGCAGTTCTCAGGTCATAGTTTGTAATTAAAGATCTAAAATGATCATTAAGCGCAACCGGGTGTGGACGGGGTCCAACAATTGCCATGTCACCCATCAAGACATTCACAAGTTGAGGTAACTCATCAATGCTGGATTTACGCAAGAAACTACCGATACGTGTAATGCGAACATCGCCTTTTTGTGCCTGCTTTACATCCGCACCATTTTCCATAACGCGCATGGTTCGGAATTTCCAAACATGAAAAATCTTATTGTTTAAACCATTGCGTTTTTGTTTGAAGATAATTGGCCCACTGCTGTCCAACTTGATAAATAACGAAACGATCAAAAGTAATGGAGAGAGTGCGATCAAACCAAATAACGAAATTAGCTTGTCAGCTAGAGATTTCGCAAAATAGCGAAAGCCCTTTTTCGTTTTTTCATGACTTGGCATTTTGCCAGTTATCTCGTGTTTGAACAGTTGGTTGTCTATGCTCACAGTTTTTACCCGTTATTGTGTCAAATCAGAACAAATTTTGTCCGATTTGAGGAGTTTAGTTTCTTACGTTTCGAAGTTGCAAGTTGCAGGCCAGTTGCACTGAATAAACATATGTTGCAATTGTATACAATATGTATTATGGCTGCAGATGATTGGAGGAGCAATGATCATAAACAAAAAGCATGCATGTCATGAAGCATTAGTGCATCGCATTTTATCGCTCGATATTCAGCCAGGTTCAACGTTGGATGAAACCTTGCTTTCGGAAGAATATGGTCTGTCTCGAACGCCACTTCGCGAAGTTTTCCAGAAACTGGCTGGCGATGGTTATTTAAGTCAAACTGAGAACCGTGGCACTAAAGTATCTTCAATGGACTTAAACAGCATGCGGAACTTCTTTCAGTCTGCACCCATGATTTATGCCGCAATTGCAAGGTTGGCAGCTGAGAATGCGAGTGTTCAACAATTGGATGATTTAAAGAGCACTCAATTGCAGTTCAGACGCGCAGGTGAAGAAAGCGAAACCCAAGATATGGCGATGTATAATCACCGCTTTCATCACATAATGGGTGAGATGGCGGGCAATCCCTATCTTACGCCAAGCTTAAACCGATTATTGATTGATCATACCAGAATGAGCCAAATGTTTTATAAGCCTATCAATTCAAAGGAACGTTTGCTGGTTTGGGAAGCATGCGACCAGCACGACGCAATGATTGAGGCAATTGAAAAAAGAGATACCTCCGCAATCGTTCAATTAACGATTGCACACTGGGAATTATCGCGTGACAGAATTGAAAAATTTGTAAGGCCTGATCCACTGGATATGGACATCGGCTTGCAAGAGGCGGGAGAGTGATTTTGAAGTTAAAGTTTCTTGCCGTTTTGTTGTTTATGAGCTTTCCAACGAATGTATTCGCGACAGGCGAAATATCGTGTAAGGCAATGGATGGTAGAAGTGGGTCTATATTTTTATCCATTGGTCGATTGCCTGTACTCAATATTCTATCTGCTGAGGTCCGGGCGTTTGGGAAAACCTGGTCCACTAATAAAGATGCAGAAAATTCAATTATCGTTGGTCAGGCATTTGAAACTAAAACACAGTTATTGGTCGACTTCACGGATAATAATGTTGAGGAAATACTGATTTCCTTGCGAACGGTAAAAGTTACAACAAAGAAAGAATATGCTGAAGCAGGTGTCTTGAGAATTGGAGAGGCTACCTATCCAGTTGTATGCGAAAGCGGATGAAATAGAGAATTATAAAGAGTAAAAATCCGAACAGAAAAATCTGATTTATTTATCGGAAAACCTGTTTCTATATGTGGAGTTTAAGAATGCAGTTTGAGGGAATTTATACGCCCGTTGTCACACCTCATGGTGATGACTTTTCGATTGATAAGGACAGCTTTGCAGATGTTATTGAGCATCTTATTGCAGCAGGTGTTCATGGGTTGATTATTGCGGGCACGACGGGTGAATATTACGCGCAATCGACTGAAGAACGCATCATGCTGATGAAACTTGCAAAGGATATCATCAAGGGCCGAGTACCGCTAATTATTGGTACTGGTGCAATTAGGACAGAAGATTCCATTATCTTTGCTGAGAATGCCAAGGCGATAAAAGCAGATGCATTGCTTATCGCCACGCCGCCTTATGCCTATCCGACTTCGCGCGAAATAGCACTTCACGCGCTGGCGATTGACCGTGCAGCCAATCTGCCTGCCATGCTTTATAATTACCCTGGTCGTATGTCAGTTAATATGGATGAAGAAGTTCTAGATCGTGTCGGACGTAGTCCAAATTTCTGCGCCATTAAAGAAAGCTCGGGCGATATTAATCGCGTCCACCTATTAGCTAGAGATTATCCTCATATTCAACTTTCTTGTGGCATGGATGATCAAGCACTTGAGTTCTTTGCCTGGGGAGCGCGGTCTTGGGTTTGTGCAGGTTCCAACTTTGCACCAGAGGCTCATATAGCACTTTACAAGGCTTGTGCGATTGAAGGTAATTTTGACAAAGGTCGTCGGATCATGTCCGCGATGTTGCCTTTGATGAGCGTGCTGGAGCAGGGCGGTAAATTTGTGCAATGTATAAAGCATGGTTTATCGCTAAGAGGCATTCCTGTAGGGCCTCCTCGTAAGCCCCTTCAACCTTTGAACAAAGATGATAAACGCGCACTAGAACAAGTTGTGAAAGTCATGAACACGACCATTGAGAATATCGAGAAAGAGGCAAGCAAATGAGTGGACTTTTAACAAGAGAAGAATATGCCAGCATTGCGGAAGATATGATTTTTCCTGTTGCACCTTTTATTGATGGAAAATTTAGGGCAGGGCGAGGCGAAAAATTACTAACGATAAATCCTGCAACAGGAAAACCTGTGGCTACGATTTCAGGTGCAAATGCCAAGGATGTTAATCTGGCAGTGGAAAAAGCGCGTGAAGCATTTGATCAAGGACGCTGGTCCAAAATGCATCCATCAGACCGAAAAGATGTTCTTATACGCCTTTGTAAATTGATCACACGCAATCAACGCGAACTGGCTGTTATGGAAAGTCTCGATAGCGGCAAGCCGATCAAGGATTGCGAAGAAATTGATATCCCTGAAACCATTCACACGATCAAATGGCACGCAGAAGCGATTGATAAAATCTACGATCAAATGGCACCTTCAAGCGATGACCATATTGCTATGATTGTCCGTGAACCTGTTGGTGTTGTTGCTGCAGTTTTGCCTTGGAACTTCCCAATGCTAATGATGGCCTGGAAAATAGGTCCAGCACTTGCTGCAGGTAATTCGGTCATTGTAAAGCCTGCCGAACAAACTTCACTAACGGCATTGCGCTTGGCAGAATTGGCAATGGAAGCAGGACTGCCAAGAGGGGTGCTTCAAGTTCTTCCAGGCATGGGGCCTGAGGCTGGTGAGCCACTTGGCCGTCACATGGATGTGGACATGTTGAGCTTTACTGGCTCAACAGAAACAGGGCGTTTGTTCCTTAAATATTCAGCCGAATCCAATTTGAAAAAAGTTGTGCTTGAGTGCGGCGGCAAAAACCCTGCTGTAGTCTTGGAAGATGCAGAAGATCTGGACTTGGTTGCAGGTCATATTGTAAATGCAGCCTTTTGGAACATGGGTGAAAACTGCTCTGCCAATTCTCGGTTGATTGTGCATGAAGCTGTTAAAGCACCCTTGATGGAACGTATTCTAGCGCACACACGTGATTGGCGCACAGGCGATCCACTGGACCCATCCAATCATTTGGGTGCATTGGTTGATAAGGAACATTGTAAGAAAGTCACCAAATATCTCAAAGAACCAAAGGGCACTAAAACGCTTCTAGGCGGCACAGCAAAAGGAAACTTTGTTGAACCGACAATTTTTGATGGTGTGAAGTCTGGTGACAAACTTGCCAAGGATGAAATCTTTGGGCCAATTCTTTCTGTCATTACAGTCAAGTCTTTTGAGGAAGCAATTCAGGCTGCAAATGATACAGAATATGGCCTTGCAGCAAGCGTGTTCACTGCCAATGCCAAAAAAGCAATTCGTGCAGCAAGAGAAATTAAAGCGGGTACAGTCTCTGTAAATTGCTATGGCGAAGGAGATATCTCTACACCCTTTGGGGGCTATAAGCAGTCTGGCTTTGGCGGCCGCGACAACGGCATTCATGCTCATGATCAATATACAGAACTCAAAACAATCTGGATTGATTTAAGCGACAACGCACCGGATGTGTCTGTTGGCTAAGGTCAAAAACTTACCCGTAGATACGGGCGTTTCTGGTTGGGATGCGATACTGCCAGAAAAAAGCCCTGCTCAGGTTTTGGCTGATGATCAAGCCTGTGATTTTCTAATTATTGGTGCGGGTTTCGCAGGCCTTTCGGCTGCACGTAGACTTGAACAACTCAAACCTGAAGCAAAGATTATTGTGCTGGACGCTAAACGTATTGCAGAAGGACCTGCAGGGCGTAATTCTGGCTTTATGATTGATTTGCCGCACGATCTTTCGTCATCTGATTATTCCACAGATGAAAATAATGATTTACGTCAAATCAAACTCAACCGCCATGCAATAGACTTTGCGACGGACGTAGCTCTTGAATATAAACTGCCAAGTGAAGTGCTTAACATTTGTGGAAAAGTAAATGGCGCTGCCGGTGAAAAAGCTCATCAACATAACCTGAACTATGCCAAACATTTAAAGACGTTAGGCGAACCTCATCAACTACTCGATGCCCAAGAGATGAAAAAACTTACAGGTTCAAAGTTTTATCAGTCTGGCATATTTACGCCTGGTACAGCCATGCTGCAACCAGCGCTATATATACGCGAACTGGCGAAAGGCTTGCGTAATTCACTTTTCATCTATGAAAATTCGCCTGTTCATGAGCTTGCTAAAACAAATGATAAATGGTTGGCAAAAACCCCAACGGGTTCAGTTCACGCGAGTAAAGTTATTCTTGCCACTAATGGGCACATAGAAAGTTTCGGTCACTTCAAGCGTAGGTTAGTGCATGTCATTTTATATGCCTCAATGACGAGAGCATTATCTCAAGGAGAAGCAGATTTAACAGGGAAAGATATCTGGGGCATAACGCCCTCTGATCCAGCGGCCACCACGATGAGAAAAATTTCAGGCACTGGTGGAACCCGCATAATAACGCGTAACCGGATTAGTTATTCAGGAAATATGCAAATCAACCAATCTCTTTTAAATGAGATGGGGAAGACGCATGTCAAATCTTTTACAAAGCGCTACCCTGATTTAACAAACGTTGAACAAGAATACCTCTGGGCAGGGCGTCTGTGTTTAAGCCGTAATGGCGTTTCAGCATTTGGTGAAATAGAAAAAGGGCTCTATTCAGCCTGTTGTCAAAATGGATTGGGCGCTGCACGAGGTACTCTTTCAGGCATCGCAGCAGCAGAGTTAGCCGTGGAGGGTCAGACTGAACTAGCAAAAGCTTTTTTAGCAGAAGATGAACCCCAAAAACTTCCGCCAGCACCTTTTTCTACGATTGGTGCGAAGGCATACATGCGATGGAGCGAGCACAAAGCACGTTTTGAAATATAAAATTCTAGTAATATTCTGATCTACATAATTGAAATTATTAAGAAATATTTTCCTTAATCGAAACTGAACGACTTGTTCCAATATTATTCAGTGGCAATATATCATTCTCTCAACATCAACTGACCCACTCACTCAATTCATTCTAACGGTCAGCCAAAGGAGAGAACTCATGTTTTTAAATTCAATCAAAACATTCTTGGCAGTAGGCATTGTTGCTACTGGTGCTGCCGTTTCAACAACAAGCACTGCAAATGCAGGTAGCAGCTTCGGTATTTACATTGGCAATGGTTATGGTAGCGGCATTCACTACGGCAATCGCAAACACCGTAATCATGGTTACCACCGTGGACACGGATATAAGAGACATGGGTATGTCAATCGTCGCGCCTGTGGCCCAAGACGGGCACTAAACAAGGCATATCGCATTGGCGTTAACCGTCCGCATGTTGCTCGTATCAATCACAGAAAAATTGTTGTTGTTGGCTATAATCGCGGATATCCGGCAAAGGTTGTATTCAAGCGTAAAGGGCACGGTTGCAAAATAATCAAAACCCGCGGTTTACGTTAAGTTTGGCTTTCTGGTTCTTTTAAGTTTTAAGAACTGGTTGGGCTGGTAAGGGCGAACCCTCTTGGAATTTTCCGAGAGGGTTTTTATTATTGTGAAATTTCCCAACTCATTTGGACGGTAACACGATAAGTATTTTCACCTGTTGCAATTGGCACTGCTGCATCCTCTTGTACACTTAGCGAACGCGCTTGGGCAATTGCAATGGGACGAGGCCTGCTAGCGTTTTCGCTGATGTTGATAATCGCACCAAGCTCTACATTTGCTGCATCAGCCAAGGTTGTGGCTTTTTCCAAGGCATTTTTCACAGCCTTTGTTCTGGCTTCTTTGAGTGCGCTGGATGTATCGGAATTTGTAAATTGAATATTGCCGCCCGAATTAATTCCAAGTGTCACAGACAAATCCAAAATCGCACCTGCCTTTTCAATCTTACGGATGCGAACCGTCAAATTATTGGACACGACATAACCAGTAATTTCCGGAGCTGGTTGTTGTCCATCAGGTTTTCTTTTCGGATAGAAATAACGCGGCTGAATATTAAATCCTGAAGTTTGAAGATCTTTTTCCTCAATGCCATTGTCATCCATCGCTTCTATAATTGATGCCATGGCTTTATTATTTGCATCCAATGCTTCACGAGCAGTCTTGGCCTCTTTTACAACGCCAAACGAAAGGATTGCCATATCTGGCGCAATACTAACGCTGCCTGTGCCACTAAGTGAAATTGTAGAGTTTCGCTTGTTATCTGAAAAACTATGCTGTGTGGTAAAAAGCAGTGTCGAAACAAGAATTGAGAAGAATGTAATGTGTGCTTTTTTTAGCATGATATCGCCTTGAATAAATTATGATTTAAAAGTTCGCTTAATAGAGAATAAAAACTATCGCTCAAACATAATACGGGACTTGTGGTTGAAGAACAAACACGATATTGAAAACCATCTTCTGGGGGCGTGTAGCTCAGTTGGTTAGAGCCGACCGCTCATAACGGTCTGGTCGGGGGTTCAAGTCCCTCCGCGCCCACCACACATTCCAAGTTTTCTACTGTATTAATCACCTTGCATATAAAAGTTACTAGCGGGAACCCCCTTCATATTTATTTGCAAACAATCGCATTGCGATTGCTTTGCTGGTTCAAGTCCCTCCGCGCCCACCATACTTGAAACTAAAGATCGGCTGGGTTTGTATTCCAGAAATCTATTTTCCATCGACCTTCGTTCAACTGTATGCGCGAGACGTGGCCTGTTGATACTTTTGTATCCTGGATTGTGGATGTTTTATCGTCCTGTGCGAGTTGTGTATGAAATGAGCGTAATACTCCCCCACTTGTTATTACGACTATAGTATTATCGCTCTTTTGAGTTTTTAACATATCCAAGAAGCTTTTAACGCGTGTATCCAGTTCTTCTTGAGTTTCGCCCCAAATGCCTTTGGGCGGCCATATGGCATGTTTGTTCCAGTTCTCAAGGTCACGCTCATGGCCATTGGCTTTGATTTCATCATCAGATTTGGCCTCCCAGGAGCCATAGTCAATCTCTTGCAAGCGATCATCTATGATGACGTTATCAAAAGAAAACTCAATACAGCTCACAATGGTTTTGCTATGCTCACGGTGACGAATTAACGGACCACAGAAAAACTGATTAACATGTATGTTTGTGGAAGCCAGATAGTCTCCAAAAACTTTAGCTTGGGAAATCCCTTTTTGCGTTAATGGCAA
>CALHIB010000145.1 GCA_938030595.1 uncultured Rhizobiaceae group bacterium
TTGGATGAAATTACACCTGTTGCGACACCTGCCCAGCCAATCTCTCCACACAGTCGGGCATACTCTATTTTTGGACAACGGTTCATGATGACTTTTATACCTTTAGCCTCTGCAAGTTTGGCCGCTTCATCATTGCGAACCTGAAGTTGCATCCAGATGACCTTTGGCAATGGGTCAAGTTCAAGAGCTTCTTCCACTACGCCAAAGGCTGCGTCTGAATTGCGGAAAATATCCACCATATGAATCGGCTGTGGGATGTCTTTCATGGATGCAAAACATTCTACTCCTGCAATCTTATTGCCTGCTTGGCCAGGATTAACCGGAAAGACTTCATAGCCTTTTGAGATCATATATTGCGTTACAAAGAAGGATGGTCGCGAAGTATTGGCACTCGCGCCAACAATGGCGATCGTCTTCACGTATTCCAGAATACCGCGAATATATTTATCTGTGTAATGGTCGTGGTTCATTAGATTTCTTTCGCGCGCTCGCGTAGGACGAATTTCTGGATTTTACCCGTTGAAGTTTTTGGCAGGTCTTCGAAGACAAAATTCTTTGGTACTTTGAAACTTGCCAAATGTTCTTTGCACCAGATTTTTAAATCTTCATTTGATGGTTGGGTAGCATCCTGTTTTAATTCGATGAAAGCGCAGGGAGTTTCGCCCCATTTTTCATCAGGCTTGGCAACAACTGCGGCAGCAGAAATTGCGGGGTGTTTATAAAGCGCGTCCTCGACTTCAATGGAAGAGATGTTTTCACCACCGGAAATGATGATGTCTTTGGAACGGTCTTTAAGCTGGATGTAGCCATCTTCGTGCATGACGCCGAGATCACCTGTATGGAACCATCCCCCGCTAAAAGCTTCGCTACAAGCTTCCTTGTTTTTAAGGTAACCTTTCATGACCACATTGCCCTGCATCATAACCTCGCCAATGGTTTCACCGTCTCTTGGAACGCTCTGCATTGTTTCAGGGTCTTTGACGTCTAATCCCTCAAGGGCCGTGTAGCGTACGCCTTGGCGTGCTTTGAGGGCTGCTTGTCCCGCGTTATCTAATTTGTCCCAATCAGAGTTCCAATCATTAACCACTGCTGGGCCATAACATTCTGTAAGGCCATATAGATGTGTCACGTTAAAGCCCGCATCTTTCATGTTTGCTAAAATGGATTCTGGAGGTGGAGCAGCTGCTGTAAAGAATTCTACCGTGTGGGGCAATTCTCGTTTGTCTTCTTTACTGGCCGAAAGAAGTGTGGACATCACAATCGGAGCACCACACATATGGGTGACCTTGTGGTCTGCTATGTTATCCCACATGGGTTTTTGGCGTACTGCACGAAGGCAAACATGCGTGCCGATAATCGCTGACAAGGTCCAGGGAAAGCACCAGCCGTTGCAATGAAACATTGGGAGTGTCCAAAGATAAACCGAATGTTTTGGCATGGAAGCGGTGAGGGCATTGCCTTGTGCGAGCAGCGATGCACCACGATGGTGGTAGACTACGCCTTTTGGATTGCCCGTAGTGCCTGAAGTGTAATTTAGTGAGATGGCATCCCATTCATCCTCTGGCATTTTCCAAATGTAATTTTCATCACCACTGGAGACCAGGGCTTCATATTCTTTTGAACCCAGTAATTCACCTTCACCAGAATATTCAGGATCATCATAGTCAATGACGATTGGGTTTACTTTTGCTAGCGCTAAAGCTTCTTTTATGGTGGGTGAAAATTCGCGGTCGGTTATCAGTAGTTTGCATTCTGAATGATCCAGTTGAAAAGCAATGACTTTGGCATCCAGTCTGGTGTTCATGGAATGCAGCACGCCGCCCGTCATGGGTACGCCGTAGTGACACTCCAGCATGGCTGGCGTATTAGCTAGGATTGCCGAGACTGTATCACCCGTGCTGATGCCGTGCTTTGATAGAGCAGAGGCAAGTTTTTTGGAACGGGCGTAAAATTCCGAATAATTTCGGCGCAAGTTACCATGAATGATCGCGGTATGATTTGGGAAGGTGCTTGCAGCACGTTCGAGAAACGTAAGCGGGGTTAGCGGTTGGTAATTGGCTGGGTTGCGGTCCAGGTTTTCGTTGTAGATGTTCATTAGCTTGAATTCCGTCATCCTAGGGCTTGTCCCTAGGATCTCCTTCGTTATCAATTATAGTCGTCCCATGCCTTGTCATTCAGGTGTGGCATATAAACATTTTCGATACTATCTATCTTATTCCCCAAATCTGTCCATGATGGATTAAAAGCTTCTATGAGGTTGAGTTTCCATTCTCGTGGATAGCGCTTTAACGACTTTTCTCTTTGTATAGCTAAAACAATGTTAGGGTGCATTTCAAACCAAGCTAGATTGTTCAGGTTGTATTTTGAACTGAAGCCTTTGTAATATTTATTTTTATGCTCCCAGACTCTATCTTCTAAATCTGATGTGACACCAATATATAGAGTTCCTCTTGGCTTGTTTGTCATAATATAAACGTAGCTTGTCATTTATTTCTCCACGGGAGATCCTAGGGACAAGCCCTAGGATGACGGTTAAACGGATTAATCATCCCGCCATTCAGCCTCTCGTTTTTCCAAAAATGCATTAATGCCTTCTTCGGCATCGTGTTTTAGCATGTTTTCTACCATAACATTGGTGCAGTAATCATAAGCTTCATTTAACGGCATTTGCGATTGTTTATAGTAGGCTTGCTTGCCGATTTTGATTGTCATTGCTGATTTTGCGGTTATGCGGTCTGTGAACCATTTCACGGTTGCGTCTAATTCTTCAAGGGGGACAGCTCTGTTGATAAGGCCTATTTCTGCAGCTTTTGTTGCTGATGTACCTTCGCCTGTTAAAAGCATTTCAAGCGCGTGTTTGTTGGAGACATTTCTTGACAGTGCAACCATGGGGGTTGAGCAGAACAGGCCAATATTAACGCCGGGGGTGATGAATTTTGATTCCAGACTTGCGACCGCCAAATCACAACTGGCTACCAATTGGCATCCGGCTGCTGATGCAACGCCATGGATGGAAGCTATGACAGGCAGGCGATGATTGACGACTTTTTGCATTACAGATGAACAAAGCAGCATCGTCTTTTTAAAAAACGCTTGCCCTTTATCTTCTGAATTTCTGGCTGCCGTTAGTTCTTTCAGGTCATGACCTGAAGAAAACGCAGGTCCATTTGCATTGATGACGATAACGCGCGCATCCTTGTTTTTGTCCGCTTCATCCAGCGCATCAGAGATTGCTTCAAGCATTTCGATTGAAAGGGCGTTGCGACGCGCTTCATTGTCCAGAGTTAGATAATAAACACCGTCTTCAGTTTTTGAGCAGATAAGTGCCATTTCGACCAGCTTCTTGATTACTATTCTTCTTAAAGGCTATATTATCTCACTTGGGAGAGATACATAGCCATGCGCTTGTTTTATACGATTTTATTTACCATTTTGATAGGTGCTGTAACGATTGCGGCATATCATGTCAGTTATAATCGTTTTGAAAAAACAGCACTTGATACTTCTTCTGAGCGTTTGTCGCTTTATCAGGAGAGTCTTCGATCCACGATTAATCGTGTATCCCACTTGCCACGTGTTGTGGTTTCGCATCCCTATACCTCGCAAATGTTGCGCGACGGTACGAGGGTTGATCTGCTCAATCAATATTTGAAAACCGTAAGCGACAAGGCAAATAGTGCAGCGCTTTATATATTGGATATCAATGCAACGACCGTTGCAGCCAGCAATTACGATACGCCTGAAAGTTTTATAGGCAATAATTATCGCTTTAGACGTTATTTCACTGATGCGGTAAGTCAGGGGCAGGCAACCTTTTTTGCTATCGGTGTAACAAC
>CALHIB010000146.1 GCA_938030595.1 uncultured Rhizobiaceae group bacterium
TGCGATGAAACTGATTACGCATCTGCCTAATGAGAATGTCTCCATGACGCTGATTAAGGATGGCGACCATCGTCTTTCGCGCGAACAGGATATTGCGCTGCTTCTGCGCACGGTAGAAACGCTTATCAATGCGTAAAGGCTATCAGGGGCCTCTGGCGAGAAGCAAAAACTCGCCTCCGCCAGAGTTCACTTATTCACCACCACCCGATAATGGGCTGGATATCATCCACGTAGATGAAGATATCCTGGTACTTTCCAAACCTGCCAATCTCTTGAGTGTTTCTGGCAAACTTGAAAGCCATTCTGATTGCCTTGAAGCGCGAGCTGTCAAAGAATTTCCCAACGCCAAAGTTGTGCATCGCCTCGACCGCGGTACGTCGGGCATTTTCATCATGGCATTGAACCCACGAGCGCACCGTCACTTGGGATTGCAATTTGAAAAACGCCAAACGCAGAAAACCTATATTGCAGAAGTCATCGGTCTGGTTGAAAAAGACGAAGGCTTGATTGATCTTCCCATGCGTACCGATTGGTATAATCGTCCTAAGCAAATGGTCGATACCTATTTTGGGCGTGAGGCGATTACACAATGGAAGGTCATTTCACGTGGAGAAAATACAACGCGCCTTGAGCTTTACCCAAAAACGGGTCGATCGCACCAATTGCGGGTACATCTGCAAGAGCTAGGCCACCCAATATTAGGCGATAGTTTTTATGCGCCAGATCGTGCAGTCACCATGTCTGAACGCTTATTGCTTCACGCAGAAAAATTGGAAATTTTTCATCCCAATAATGGAGAGCGTGTTAGCTATCTAAGCCCTTGTCCGTTTTAGACAAAAGCCTACATCTATCCCATGAGGGAAGAAATCAACATCGTTTACTTAAAACGCGATCTGAGAATTGAAGATCATGCAGCGCTTTTTTCTGCGCGTAAGCAGGGAGCAATTCTAGCGCTTTATGTAATTGAACCTGACTATTGGACATTGCCTGATACCTCTGCAAGGCAATGGCAATTTATCGATCAGTCGATAGAACCTTTGAAAAACCAATTGGCCAAGTTAGGCATTCCGCTTTTGTTTTTCAAAGGTGATGTAGTTGAAGCTTTTCATCATTTAACATCTCAATTGAAAGTTGCATCTGTTCACTCCCATCAGGAAACTGGCAACCTGTGGACCTTCAAACGTGATATCGCGGTAGGCAATTACCTTAAGTCACAAAACATTCCATGGCATGAACACATGCAGCATGGTGTTTTTCGTGCACTTGATACCCGCAATGGTTGGGCTAACCGATGGGATGCCATGATGGGCGAAGCGGGCTATCCGTTACCTGCAAGGCAAATTTGGCCAACCAAAATTACCGACGCTTTATTAAGTGAATTTTCGACCGACGTTTTGCGGCCTAATTTCCCAACTGAAGACCTTTCGCAAATCCAGCAAGGCGGACGCGAAGAAGGCCTTGCCGCACTTGCAAGTTTTCTCGGTGGGCGCGGTGAAAATTATCGCAAGGCCATGTCTTCACCACTGGAAGGTGCGGATGCGTGTTCGAGAATTTCATGTCATCTGGCCTATGGTACGCTTTCGATGCGCGAATGTTTTCATGCAGCTGTTGAGACCCTTGGTTCGCTGGACAAGGAAAACCCTGCCAACAAGAAAATGCGCGCATCACTTGTCTCATTTATAGGTCGCTTGCATTGGCATTGTCATTTTATTCAAAAACTGGAGACAACACCTGCAATCGAATGGCAGGAATTGCATCCGGCCTATGAAGGCATGCGCACAGAAGTTGACCAAGAACTGATAGAGCGATGGTTTACTGGGCAGACCGGATGGCCGTTTTTTGATGCTTGCATGCGCTCGCTGCAAGCAACTGGATGGATCAACTTTCGTATGCGCGCGATGATTACGGCCGTTGCCAGTTATCATTTTTGGCTCCCTTGGCAAGAAAGCGGCAAGCGATTGGGTGCGCTTTTGACAGACTACGAGCCAGGCATTCACTGGCCACAAATCCAGATGCAATCCGGCACAACCGGTATCAATACTGTTCGCGTCTATAACCCTATCAAACAAGGATATGATCAGGATCCGGACGGAATTTTCATCAAACGTTGGGTGCCTGAACTTGCTCATCTTGAAGGCAAAGCGCTGCACGAGCCCTGGACGCTTGACCACCCCCCAAAGGACTATTTGCCGATTGTACTGGATCACCAACAGGCCGCCCGAGAAGCCCGCGAGAAAATCTGGGCTGTGCGCAAAGGCAAGGGCTTTCGAAATGAGGCCAAGGATATTTTAAACAAACATTCAAGCCGCAAGTCGCTCAAACAGGCTGACCACCGCAAGCGCAATAAGCAAGTTGACCCAGATCAGATAACGATGGATTTTTAGAAATGCTTGCCTCCTCCTTGTGGGGAGGCTTGTGAGCCAAGGCTTTAGTCGCAGGGGAACTGGTGGGGGTGACGCCATTTGATTTACGTTATGAAGCAAGCCGAAAGTTGCGGATACCCCCACCCACTCTGCTTATGCTTTGCATAATCAGTCGTGTGCCTCCCCACAAGGAGGAGGCGGAATCCCTACTCAGCCAGCGCTGCCATAATTCTTGCCCAGCTTCTTGTGCCTTTGTGAAAACTGGTCAGTTCATATTTTTCATTGGGTGAATGAATACGATCATCTTCTTGCGCATAGCCCACAAGCATGGATGGCATGTCGAGGTATTCTGCAAATCTTCCAACCACAGGAATGGAACCGCCCATCGCGATAAGCGCTGTTTCCCTGCCCCATTCTTCCTTGAGTGCAGCAGTTGCCTTTTGAATTTCTGGCATGTCGTATGGAATATGCACGGCCGGGCTTCCACTATGTTCTTCAAAACTTGCTGAACAATCTGCTGGTAGAGATGCTTTGACATAGTCACGAAATGAATCTCGTACTTTTTCCGGATCTTGTGTACCCACAAGTCTGAAAGAAATTTTGGCTGATGCAATCGCTGGAATAACTGTCTTGAAGCCCTCACCCGTGTAGCCACCAATGATGCCATTGAACTCTGCCGTTGGCCGCGCCCAAACCTGCTCCAGAACTGATCGTCCTTTTTCACCTGCAGGAACCGAAAGACCAATATCTCCCAGAAAATCACTTTCTGAAAAGCCCAGCCCATCCCACATTTTCTTGATTTCATCTGGTGTTTCCGGAACGCCATCATAAAACCCATCCAGTGTTACGCGCCCATCTTCATCATGAAGGCCAGCCAGAATTTTGGACAGTATTTTAATCGGGTTTGCAGCAGCTGAACCAAAGAACCCAGAATGCAAATCCCTGTCCGCTGCATGAATGGTAACTTCATCGCTTGCCATGCCGCGTAATGCGGTTGAGATTGCAGGAGTTTCCCTGTCCCACATGGTTGTATCACAAACCAGCGCGATATCAGATTTTAGTTCATCCTTGTTTGCTTCCAAAAACGGAATGAGCGATGGCGAACCGGATTCTTCTTCTCCCTCAAAGAAAAGCGTTACTTTAACAGGAAGTGATCCTGTTTCTGATTTCCATGCACGACAGGCTTCTACGAAGGTCATGAGCTGACCTTTATCGTCCGAAGTGCCGCGACCAATCATTTGTTTGGAGCCGTCTGGCATTTCCTTGATTCGTGGCTCGAACGGTGGCTCGTCCCAAAGATCTAATGGGTCGCAAGGTTGAACATCATAATGCCCATAAAAAAGAACGTGTGGAGAGCCTTTGGGACCTTCATGATGCGCAACAACCATAGGATGTCCCGGTGTGTCTCGCACGCTTGCGTCAAAGCCTATTGTTTTTAAATCTTCAACGATAAACTCAGCTGCTTTTTTACATTCACTTGCATAGGCAGGATCAGTTGAAATACTTTCTATGCGTAAAAGATCAAAAAGCCTATCAATTGAGGCGTCCAAGTTTTTATCAATTGAGCCTAGTACGGCATCAAGATTGCTCATGAGGTATTCTCCAAAACTTTTTTCTGGAACTTAAACCTCAAGTAGATTCATGTCATGCGAATTTTTGTAAAAATTCTGACTGGATCGTTATCAAATGTCGGTGGGTAGGGAAAATGATAACGATCCATGTCAGTAAATCGACAATCTCGAATTGGGCATTGAGACTGCCAAAGATTAAATGCCCAGGGGAAGACATTTAATATGGATACAGGCTATTGTGATTCACTGTATCTAATAACAATATGAGCTTGCGTGATGTAATATTCAAGTCACGTATCATCACTACGAAGTGAGAAACACGAGAGCGTATATTATGACTAGTATTCACGAATTTCTGACTAAAATTACATGGACAGGTAACCGCGGGACAGGCACATCTGCCTATAAGTCCTATGATCGTACCTGGGATATGAAAGCAGACGGCAAAAAAGTCGTTCACTGCTCAAATGACCCCATGCTGGGAGGCGACCCTGCCAAATATAATCCCGAAGACATGCTTATTGCAGCACTTTCTTCCTGCCATATGCTTTGGTATCTGCATTTATGTTCAGAAGCAGGCGTGACCGTTCTCACCTACGAGGATAATCCTATTGGAATTGGTGAGAGCGAGCCTTCTGGCAAGGGGAGGTTCATTGAAGCCGTTTTGCGTCCGAAGATAACAATCACAGAAGATAGTGACTCGGATAAGGCCGTTTCTATCCATGACGAAATTCATGAATTTTGCTTTATTGCGCGGTCAGTAAACTTCCCGGTTCGTTATGAAGTTGAGATTATTAAATAACAAAAAATAAAAAGCCTCAGAAGCACATGCTCTTGAGGCTTTATCAGTCAAAAGTGATTATTTAAAATTAATCAATTTTTGAAAGTAAATCCGGATTTGTTACCAAATTTCTGACGCCATGCGCATGGTCTTCTTTAAAGACATTATTCTTGAACCATTCACCCACAGAGTTGATATCTACCTTGGCAACTTTTGGACGAACACTCCAAGAGACTTGGAATGGAGAAGCCACTTCATTGTAACTTGGGCCTGTTGTGGATCCTTCATATTGCACTGGCGCGCCCGTGTTTGTCGGGATATTAATTGCCTGATGAACACCGTTTACGACTTCATGTTTTGTCAGATCAACAAAGTTTAAGGCTGCTTCGTCATTTACCAGCACATAGACTTGAGTTTCCACACGCAGTTGCGGATTTTTAATCGCTTCACTCAGGCATGATCCTAGTGTTGGCCCAGGTTCCACTTTTGCGGTGGTATGCACGTAATGCACTTCAATCGTATCGCCTGGAACTAGGTCACCATGTTTGCCCTCACCAATTTTTGCATCAATTGGAGCAAGTTCTTCAGCGGTTAATGTACCACTGTATTCAAAGCCTGTATCAGAGCCTTTACCATCGCCATTACCTGCATATTTGGTGAACTCCCCACCTTTATGTTCAGCATTTTCATGGAAATGAATATTGCACAAGTTCATAGTTGTATAAGAAGGTGCTGAGCCAAAAACACGGTTATTGCTACCATTGAGATTATCGATATCCCGCGGGGCTTGTGGCCCAAAACCCGCTCCATCTGTGCTTTTTGCAAGGGCAGCACGCTGTTGCTCAATCATTTCATCTGAAACTGTTTTGCCAGCTGTATCTGCAATTGCTGCTCCACTCATCATTATAATTGATGCTGCTGTTGCTGATAAAAAATGTGTCTTTTTAGTCATTAAAATGTCTACCCTTAGTTTTGGAAAAATATTCCGATTCGTTTGTTAGACACTTGTATCTAAGGTAGAGTAAAAATCATTCAATTGATCGCTTATGACTTCTCAAGCACATTCAATAACATATCTGTTATTGAAACACTTTCATACGCTACATTTTATTCAAAGTTTCAGCCACAAAATCTAATCTATCCTGACCAAAGTGCATTTCATCACCTACAAAAAAAGTAGGCGCGCCGAAGACGCCTCTTTCGACAGCCTGCTGGGTAACATTTATCAAGGCTTGTTTATTTGCAGGGTCATTCATTGCAGAAATGTATTCTTTGGCATCAATACCTGCTTCTTCAACAATACGGCCAACAACATCTGGCGAATTAATATCTTCGCTATTTACCCACATTGCCTGATAGAAACCATTGCCCAATTTTTCAAAATCAGGATCATTCTTATAATTGTTTAATCCACGCATTGCATAGACCGAACTTTGCGGGAATTTTTCATTCATATTAAATGGTACATCATACCGCTTTGCAAACCGCTTGAAATCTTCGAAAATCCATTTGCTTTTTGCTGGCACAGTAATCGGGCTTGCACTCCCAGCCTTGTCAAATACACCCGGCAAAAACATTGGGCGATAGATAATTTCGGCACCTGTTTCTGCTTCAAGCTTTGGCAGTTGCGTCCATGCCAGATAGCTGGCGGGACTTACAATATCGAAGAAAAACTCAACTGATTTAATGAGTGATTTTTTATTGGGCAAGATACCTACTCCCTATAGCCAAATGATAATGGACTTCGTACAACAGTGTGAAATTAATTTTCTCTTGGAGCAAGCAAAATGAAAAAAGGCGATCACCTTTTTCTGGTTGACGGTTCGGCTTATATTTTTCGTGCCTATCACGCCCTTCCACCGCTTACGCGTAAATCAGATGGCCTGCCGGTTGGCGCCGTATCTGGATTTTGCAACATGCTCTGGAAACTTGTGCAGGAAGCACGCAATACCTCTGTGGGTGTCGTGCCGACGCATTTTGCGGTGATTTTTGATTATTCGTCCAAGACGTTTCGTAATGATTTATATCCTGAATATAAAGCAAACCGTGATGCGCCACCCGAAGATCTGCGCCCGCAATTTGCACTAATCAGAGAAGCAACCCGCGCATTCAATTTGCCTTGCATCGAGACGGAAGGTTTTGAAGCGGACGATATTATCGCGACCTACGCGAAAGAAGCAGAAGCCGTTGGCGGGGATGTGACTATCATTTCTTCTGATAAAGACCTGATGCAGCTCATCACGCCCAACACCATCATGTATGACACCATGAAAGACCGACGCGTTGGCATAGAAGAAGTGCATGAAAAGTTTGGCGTTGGCCCTGAAAAAATGATCGACCTGCAAGCCCTAGCAGGTGATTCAACGGATAACATACCAGGCGTCCCAGGCATTGGTCCCAAAACTGCCGCGCAATTGCTAGATGAATATGGTGATCTGGAAACCCTGCTGGAGCGTGCCAGTGAAATCAAACAAAACAAACGTCGTGAGAACCTGATTGAGTTTGCTGACCTTGCTCGCATTTCAAAACAGCTTGTGACGCTTAAAAATGATGTGCCGCTCGATGTGCCATTGGATGGGTTGGTACTTGAAGAACCTAATGGCCCAAAGCTGATTTCATTTCTTAAAGCGATGGAGTTTACGTCCATCACACGCAAGGTTGCAGAAGTTACCGATACCGATGCCAGTGCAATTGATGCCGATACCGTTACGGTCGATGGATATGAAGCAGCACGTGGCCCTGATCTGGATGCAGGCGGCGTTGGCACTTCTTCAGGTGAAACAAATGAAGCTTCCAATACACCAGCAGATTTAGTTGCCCAGCGTGTTGCAGAAGGGCAATCGACAAAGATTAATCCAGACAGCTATGAATGTGTACGAGATGAAGCCACGTTAGAGGCTTGGGTGCAACGCATCTATGAGGCGGGTGTCGTGGCAATCGATACAGAAACCACTTCGCTCGACCCGATGGAAGCGGAGCTTGTCGGTATTTCCCTTGCAAGCGAACCCGGCACGGCTTGTTACATCCCGTTGGCGCACAAGGAAGGTCAAGGCGACCTGCTTGGTGGTGGCATGGCGCCAAACCAAATCGAAACAGCAAAAGCAATTGCAATACTAAAACCCGTTCTGGAAGATTTATCTGTTCTTAAGATCGGTCAGAACATGAAATATGACTGGTTGATGTTATCCCAATCAGGCATTGAAATGGTTGGGCTTGATGACACAATGCTCCTCTCATACGTGTTGGATGCGGGGCGCGGCGGACATGGCATGGATGACCTTGCCAAGCGTCACTTAGGGCATGATTGCATTTCATATAAGGAACTTACAGGTACGGGCAAATCTGCCATTACGTTTGACATGGTGGAAATTGACAAGGCCACGCGTTATGCCGCTGAAGATGCGGACGTGACACTTCGTCTGTGGCGCGTCTTAAAACCGCGTCTTGTATCAGAAAAAATGACAACCGTTTACGAACGTCTTGAGCGCCCGCTCATTGAAGTCGTCGCCAAGATGGAGCAACGTGGTATTTCTGTAGACCGTCAAATTCTCTCGCGCTTGTCTGGTGAACTTGCCCAAGCTGCTGCTGGTTTGGAATCTGAAATTCATACTCTTGCAGGACGTGAATTTAATGCAGGCTCACCAAAACAATTGGGCGAAATCCTGTTTGATGAAATGGGATTACCCGGTGGCAAAAAAACCAAAACGGGAGCATGGCAGACGGGCGTGCAGGTATTGGAAGAACTGGCTGCAGAAGGACATGAACTTCCGCGCAAAATTATTGGCTGGCGACAGCTTACAAAACTAAAATCCACCTATACGGATGCGCTTCCAGGATTTATCAATCAAGACACAAAACGCGTTCATACGTCTTACTCGATGGCATCTACATCAACCGGTCGTTTTTCATCTTCTGATCCGAACCTTCAAAATATTCCGATCCG
>CALHIB010000147.1 GCA_938030595.1 uncultured Rhizobiaceae group bacterium
GTGAGAAAACCTCTCCGCTTAATGATGATTATGTAGTGAGTACGTCATGAACAAGAAACCATTTTTGCTGCTCAGCGCGGCTCTTTTAACTGTGCCGATTGGTCCGGCTATTGCAGGTGAACGATATTCGACACCACCAGCAGTTACCCTCTCTTCAGATCTTGCATCTCCCTGGGTACTACAACTTAAAAAACCAGCGCAAGCTGGCCAGAAAGCACGTGTTGGACTTTCTGCTCCCAAACCAAAAGTTGTGCGCAAAGTAAAAAAACGCAAATCGGTGTGGGGTACAAAAAAGAAAGTTGTGAAGAAACGAACCGTTCGGGCAACGGGTATTTTTGCAGGACTGAATACAGCGCCTGCAACAACGCCACGAACTGTATATCGCAAGAAAAAAGTAACAACTTATAACCGTGTTGCTTCTGTCAAACCTCGTACGCAATCTCCGACACAACGTCCGATTGATCCGCAGTTTTTGCCGACAATGGTAAACTATGAGACAAGCCAGAAGCCTGGCACGATTGTGATTAATACCAATACACGGCATCTTTATTTAGTTATGGGCAATGGCAAAGCGCGTCGTTACGGCGTTGGTGTTGGCAAGCAGGGTTTTGAATGGTCTGGCACAGAGCGTGTGACGCGCAAAGCGGAGTGGCCTAGCTGGACACCGCCAAAAGAGATGATCATTCGTGAACGCAAAAAAGGACGTGAACTTCCATCCTTTATGGAAGGCGGGCCAGCAAACCCGATGGGTGCGCGTGCGATTTATCTGGGCAGTACGCTTTATCGCATCCATGGCACCAACCAACCCTGGACGATTGGTCAGGCGGTTTCTTCCGGCTGCATCAGAATGCGCAACCAGGATGTAATGGACCTTTATGAGCGCGTTAGAAAAGGTGCCAAAGTCATCGTTTCGTGAGAAAATGCTTCTGAAATTGATTCAATTACAAAAAGGCGGAAAGTTAAATTTTCGCCTTTTTTGTTAACTTATTGAATCCAATAGAAAAATAAATTCTACGCCATGATTTTCATCATTTAACCCATGCAGACAAAATGCAACGGCTTGTTTATAATGGTTTTTCAGATTAAAAAGTGTTTAGATAAATAGATAAATTCATGAGCGGGTGATGGTGATCAAGATGATTTCAAGAAGAGATACACTAAAAGGACTATTGGGCGGCACAGTAATTGCTGCCAATCTGGGTCTTGTTAATACAGCTTTTGCACAAAAAGAACGTGTTTATAACTATGCTGATCAGCGTTGGGAAGAAGTTGATTTGAGCGTTATTCGTACCGATCGTCGTGTGCCTAGCAAATATAACCGCAAGAACGTTCGTATCAAAACCAATCATCCGGTTGGAACAATCATCATCCATACAGACAAGAAATTTCTGTATCACGTAACTGGCAAGAACAAAGCAACACGTTACGGTGTTGGTGTCGGTCGTGAAGGTTTTGCCTGGAATGGTGATGCTACAATCAAGCGCAAGGCAGAGTGGCCAACATGGACACCGCCAGCTGAAATGCGCGCGCGAGAAAAGAAAAAAGGCATCATCCTGCCGATTACACAAAAAGGTGGCATTGATAATCCATTAGGAGCACGCGCGCTTTATCTTTATCAAGGTAACCGTGACACGCTTTATAGAATTCACGGAACGAACCAGCCTTGGTCAATCGGCTTGAACCTTTCTTCAGGTTGTATTCGTATGCTGAACAAGGATGTTGAGCACTTATATGAAAAAGTAAAATTGGGCAGTAAAGTTGTTGTTGTAGGTCCTGGCCAATCAACCAGAGCTTTCTCAGAAAATCTAAACCCACTTGCAGCACTATTTGGTGGCAATTAAACGAAGTTCAAATTACTTTTTAAAGCCCGCTCCTAGCGGGCTTTTTGTTGGGATTATTGATAAATGCGAGATAAATTCCTCAAATGAGCCGACTCGAAGACATGGAAGTTTTTGCAAAGGTTGTCTCTGTTGGCAGCATGTCAGGGGCCGCACGCGATATGGGCTTGTCGCCAGCAGTTGTTTCCAAAAGGCTTCAAAGGCTGGAAGACCGCCTTGGTACGCGATTACTAAACCGAACTACTAGACAGATTTCACTCACCGAAGCGGGTGAGGGATATTTTGACCGAGTGGTTGCCATTCTGGCAGGTGTTGAAGATGCTGAAACCTTTGTTGGGCTTGGTTCAACCGATGCGAGAGGATTGTTAAAAATCTCGGGCCCTACATCATTTGGACGAATGCATATTGCACCTAATCTGATCAAGTTCATGAAGGCAAATCCAAGCCTTACGCTTAATCTTGATTTATCAGATCAATATGTCGATATCGTTTCAAGCGGTATTGATTTGGCAATCCGTATTGGTGAACTTCCCGATTCAACATTAGTTGCCCGCAAACTTGCTCCCGTGCGTAGAGTGCTTTGCGCAACCCCCAAATATCTAGCTAAAAACGGTATTCCAACAAAAATTGAAGATCTTGATCATCATGCATTAATCGCACCGCATAATCAGGGGCCATGGAAGCTTGAAGGAAAGGAAGGCACTATTATTTACCGACCTAATTCCACTTTGCAGACCAATTCATCGGAAGTTGTGCGTGAAACTGTAATTGCAGGGCTGGGTATAGCTTTACGCTCTACCTGGGATGTGGGTGAAGAATTAAGTAACGGACGCTTGCAACGAGTTTTGCCGGATTATGCTGCAACCAAAGGCCTTGGCATTTATGCGGTTTATCCAAGCCGCAATTTCCTGCCTGCCAAAGTGCGTCTGTTTATAGATTACCTTGCAGAGCTATTTGGACCAACACCCTATTGGGAAAGCAAGAAAGATGGCCACAATGGCTGAAGCGCCTCGAGTGGGGCTTTTCATCACGTGCCTCATTGACATGTTCAGACCGAGCGTGGGGTTTGCTGCTATCAAACTGCTGGAAGATGCTGGCTGTCAGGTTCATGTTCCTGTTGCTCAAACCTGTTGTGGGCAAACAGCATGGAATGCAAATGACAAGGCAGATACACGCGAAATAGCACAAGAAGTTATACAAAACTTTGAAGGGTTTGATTATATCATCACGCCATCAAAGCCTTGTTCGATTATGTTGAGAAGCAATTATCTGACGCTATTTGACGGCGATGCAAAATGGGCGCAACGCGTGAGTGACTTCACTCAAAAGACTTACGAGTTAACTGTATTTCTTGAAGAAGTTCTTGGAATTGATACACTTGATGAGACGATAGCAAAGAGAGCAGATATTTTAACGAGTAATGACTTGGGCGAGTTGATGGAAATCTCTAAAAACCTGAAGCGTCAGGGCATCCAAAAAGAAATACGGCACGTATGCGAAGTATTGGCAGGCATGACGGACAGTCCTTCAATCGGAGCACGCTGATACATGCCTCTGCAAAATCGTGTAACACCTGACATGCAAATCGTGAGTGAAAACTGGCGAGGTGACTTTATGGGTAATCGTGGCGGGCGTATACACGACCCTGAAACGAAAACTCTGATCAAACGTAAATGGGCTTCCAAACGATGGATTATTTGCGTTACCAGATTCAAAGAACGCCAACGCGATGTGATGGGCAATAGCTACACAGAGTTATTTTTTCTGGATGAGGTTTCAGCTTTGGCCGCGGGCCATCGCCCTTGTTTTGAATGTCGCAGAAAAGATGCAAACGCCTTTGCAGATGCCTGGCTTAAAACCTGTGAAAGACCTAAAGGAAGTTTAGCTGACGCAATGGATAAGCGCATTCATACTGAACGAACTGCTGATCCTCTGAAACTAACTCTAAATGAATTAAATCAGCTTCCTGATGGTGCGATGATTAAAATAGAAAAAACCTGCTTTGCCAAGAAACATGGCAAATATTTACTTTGGTCAGGCACTGGATATAAGGCTAGTTCAATTCCAAAGGGCACTATCCATCTGCTTACCCCACCTTCCATTATTACTGTTTTGAAGAATGGGTTTAAACCCCAATGGCACAGGAGTGCTTTATAATGGCTTTGCATGATTTTAAGTCACAGCGTTTATTTGTTGAGAATGATTTATCAAACAACAAAGCTTTCGAAGCAACGCGTGAGCAGGCAAATTATCTACTTAACGTGCTTCGCATGTCGGACGGTGACAACATATTAATTTTCAATGGTCGTGATGGCGAATGGAGAGCGACTATTGAAGCCAAAGGTCGCAAGAAATGTAATCTTGTACCTGCAGAGCTCATCCGTGAACAACCGGCACCTGCAACGCTGATTTACTGCTTTGCGCCCTTAAAACAGGCACGCCTTGATTATATGATCCAAAAAGCTGTTGAAATGGGTGCGGGGGTTTTACAACCTGTCATTACGCAATATACGCAAGCGCGACATATCAATGACAAGCGTATTCTTTCAAATTCTATTGAAGCCGTTGAACAATGTGGTATTTTATCACTTCCTGAGATAAAACCTGCCATTCGTCTTGATCAGCTTATTAAAGAACTGGGCGATCATACTCATTTAATATTTTGTGATGAAGCTGAACATAATTCTAATCCAATAGTGGAACTAGCAAGGAAGAAACCTGGAAAACTTGCAGTTCTCATTGGCCCAGAAGGTGGGTTTAGCGATGATGAACGAAAAGTTCTTGAAACATTTTCCAACATAACAAAGCTTGGTTTAGGGCCACGTATTCTTAGGGCTGATACTGCTGCTGTTGCTGCTATGGCAATTATCCAGGCGCATTTGGGTGATTGGTACATAAATTAGTGAACAACAGTTTTTCATTATTTTATTGCGAACACCCCTCATTTTCGGCTAGCACAATTACACGAAAAAAGACTTTTAAGAAAGCTCTCCCATGGCGCGCGATACCACTGATGAAACCCCGATTGAAAACCACACTCAACTTGTTGAATGGTTGTCGATCGGCAATAAACCAAAATCAGAGTGGCGCATTGGTACTGAACATGAGAAATTTGGCTTTTGTTCAGAAAACCTGACCCCCGTCCCGTATGAAGGTGAGAAGGGCATTAAGGCCATTTTGTTAGCCATGAAAGACAAACTTGGCTGGGATGAAATCGAAGATGAAGGTAACATCATTGGCCTGTATAATGCCAAAGGTGGTGGCGCAATTTCATTAGAGCCTGGTGGGCAATTTGAGCTTTCTGGCGCACCAGTTGAAACCATTCACCAGACATGTCGCGAATCTAATCAACACCTAAAGCAGGTCAAAGAAGTCTCAAAAGAAATGGGCATTGGCTTTTTGGGGCTTGGAGCCTCTCCAGTCTGGACGTTTGAAGAAACGCCAATGATGCCTAAGAGCCGTTACAATATCATGAAAAATTACATGCCAAAGGTTGGAAGCCAAGGACATGATATGATGTTCCGTACAACAACCATTCAGGTTAATCTCGATTTTTCAGATGAGCGTGACATGGTTCGTAAAATGCAAGTGTCACTCAAATTGCAATCCATGGCGTCAGCGCTTTTTGCAAATTCGCCTTTTACCCATGGCAAGCCAAATGGTTTTCTTTCATGGCGCAGTGACATTTGGCGTGATGTAGACAATCAACGTGGAGGCTATCACCCTTTCATGTTAGAAGATGATTTCAGTTTTGAAAAATATGCCAATTGGGGTCTCGATATTCCCATGTATTTCATCATTCGCGATGGAAAGTATATTGACTGTACACACATCACGTTCAGACAGTTTATGGACGGTGCTTTAAAAGGTGAGATCGATGATCCTATTGCCAATATAGGCGACTGGGGAAATCATATGAGCACACTTTTCCCGGATGTTCGTCTCAAGCGATTCCTTGAAATGCGAGGTGCTGATGGCGGCCCATGGCAGGACATTTGTGCCTTGCCAGCTTTCTGGGTTGGACTTCTGTACAGCGAAGGCGCTCTCACTGCGGCTGAAGAACTTGTACAAGACTGGACGCCAGATATGGTTGGCAATCTTCGTGATTCAGTCCCAGAAAAAGCATTGCGAGCAGAAATTAATGGCCGCCAGCTCATTGAGTATGCAAAAGAAGCTTTGGAAATTTCACGTCAAGGACTGGTTGAGCGCGCGCAGATGAATTTTGAAAACCTTGATGAAAGCATGTTCCTCAAGCCGCTTCAGGAAACGGTAAAACTTGGCAAGACACCTGCCGAGCGTATGCTTGATAAATATCACAATGAATGGAATGAAGACATTTCAAAAGTCTTTAAAGAGTATGCTTATTAAGCCACGGCTGAGCGATAGCGAACGCCCTGCTCTACTTCTGTAAATTCAACTTGAATGTTACTGCCTTTGCGTGAAATTACGCGACAGGTCGTACGGATACTGTCTGGCTCAATATAAAGAGTGAAATCTGACGGCAAGCCCATCCAACCACTCATGGTTAGCGTTGCCTGACTATCCGTGAAGTTTTTTACACTACAATGAACAGGGCTACTTTCCGGGTTAAATAAAACGCGACCAACTCTTGGGAGACGTTTATTTAACTGATTGCGAGAGGTAGATATCTTACGTCGTTTAGTCGTTTCTTCTGCGCCAATAATCATAAAAGGAAACCTGTTGCCCTATCAAAAACCGTAGTTAATTCCTACAAATCCAAAATACTACTAATAGGGTTAATGTAGAATTAAGCGCTTGAATTATTGCAAAATAAACATCGAAATGGCTGATATCAGGGGAAGTTTCTTGATCAGAAATACTGCCAACACTTCAAACAGCTTTTAAATCTTTAATTCTGCAATAATCCTATCGAATTGATTTACCCTTGTGAAACCTAACAGTGGCACTCTCGTTTGAGGATTTAAATGGGGTCATATTGTATCAATGAGTATTCACGCATTAGAAGTTTCAAATCTGTCAAAAACCTTTGATAGACCAGCTGTCAATAACTTGTCGTTTTCAGTTCGCGGTGGGGAGTTCTATGCATTACTAGGCCCGAATGGTGCTGGCAAAACAACCTCTCTACGTATGGTTGCCGGTCTGCTGCAAGCAGATGCTGGAGAGATCAGTGTCTTTGGTGAAAACGCCCTTACAAATCCAATTGGTGTTAAGAAAATGATGGCTTGGGTTCCTGATGAACCCATGATTTACGACCGCCTTACGCCACTTGAGTATCTAGAGTTTGTTGCTGGTCTGTGGGAAATTGAAAGCGCACAAGCACAACACAGTGCAAATGAATTGCTTGATTGGTTAGCGCTTGCGCCTCACGCACATGAACGTTGCGAAGGGTTCTCAAAGGGCATGCGCCAGAAGGTAGCCCTTGCTGGTGCGCTTGTTCATGATCCACGACTTATTATTTTGGACGAACCTTTGACAGGTCTTGATGCCGGTTCAGCACGACTTGTAAAAGATGTTCTCCTGGCACGCGTTGAAAGAGGATGTTCGGTGATCATGACAACACACATTCTGGAAGTTGCTGAACGCATGGCAGAACGAATTGGTGTTATTTCCAAAGGGCGTCTGATTGCGGAAGGCACACTTGATGGGTTGAGAAATCAAACAGGTGACAAAGCCAATAGTCTCGAAGAGATATTCCTTGAGCTCGTTGAAGATGATAATGACACTACTCTTAATCAAGAAGAGCAAGCAGCATGAGTTTTGCAAACCCCAGCGTAGGGTCTCTTGGTTGGTTTGCACGTCACGAATTTAATCTGTCATGGCGTGATTTTGTTCGGATGATGAGTGCCGGAAAACCGGGGCGTGAAAAAGGTGTCATTGCGTTTATTGGTATTGCGGTATTAATCATCCATGCTATTGCTTACGCAATCTTGGTGCCGAAAATTCAAAACGGATTGGTACTAGATAAAAGTCTCATGACGCTGGTAAGTGGAAGTATTATTCTGACCCTATCGCTTATGATGTCACAAGCACTGGAATTGGTAACGCGTGTCTTTTATTCCAGATCTGATTTGGATTTAATTCTATCATCGCCAACTTCTGCCAAAAAAGTATTTACCATTCGGATTGGTGCAATCGCGACTTCAACAGCCATGCTTTCACTTCTGCTGTTTGGCGCAGCGATTAATATACTGGCGATTTTTGATAGCCCCTTATGGCTTTGTGCCTATCTTGTTGTACTGGCTTGTGGTGCGTTATCAACGGCAACATCGCTTAGTCTGACGGTGCTGATGTTTAAGACATTAGGTGCAAAACGCACGCGATTAATTTCTCAAATTATCGCAGCCATTGTCGGTGCTGGTTTTATCATCGGCATTCAAATTGCAGCAATCTCGTCTTTTGGTAGTCTGTCTCGAATTGAATTTTTATCATCCGCCAGCGTTGCACAAGCCATGCCTGACTTAAGCAGTGTGATATGGGTTCCTGCACGCGCGGTGATGGGGGAACTAAGTGCTGTAATTTCTGTTATGACAATCTCATTGGGGCTATTAATCCTTACCATTGCAGCCTTTGCAGGTAAGTTTGGTGAATATGTGATCAATGCGGCAGGTGTTAGTCAGACAGCTCAGGTTAGCAAGCCAAAAGAGATTAACTTTAAAATGAGAAGCATTGCTTCAACATTGAGACATAAAGAGTGGCGCCTGTTGTTACGTGATCATTGGCTGCTATCTCAAACCCTGATGCAAGTTCTGTATCTTATTCCACCCGCTTTCATGTTATGGCAAAGCTTTGGGCAAGCGGGATCGGTGGGTATTGTTGTTATTCCTGTTCTTGTTATGGCAACAGGACAACTATCAGGCGGCCTTGCATGGCTGGCTATTTCTGGAGAAGATGCGCCTCAATTGGTTCAAACGGCACCTGTTGCAAAAGGCGCTATTATCCGTGCAAAAACTGAAGCTGTGCTTGGGGCAATTGCACTGATTGCAATGCCTGTTTTACTGTTGATGGCGATTGTAGATATTAAAATGGCACTCATTGCGGCTTTAGGGATAGCTTGTGCTACGATTTCTGCGACCATGATACAGCTTTGGTTTAGAAGTCAGGCAAAACGCTCAAACTTCCGTCGCCGTCAAACTTCCTCCAAGGTTGCAACCTTATCTGAGGCTTTCTCATCGATTATGTGGGCTGGCAGTGCTGCCCTTGTCGCTGGCGGGCTTTGGATTTTTGCAGGCGTAGCAGCGCTACTCGCCATTGGAGTTCTGTGGATAGCCAGAAGTTTTAGACCCCAACAGGAAATTTGATTGCTTACGTTTCATGCAATTTTTGCTAAAAGAATTGCATGAACACTTATTCCGACACTGGCAACGCCAAATCCAATCAGACTGAATATACAGTCACCGAGATTTCTTCCTCTCTCAAAAAGACCGTGGAAGAACGCTTTGGCTATGTTCGTATTCGAGGTGAAATCACAGGATTTCGCGGAGCCCACTCCTCTGGCCATTGTTATTTTGCACTTAAAGATGACCGCGCCAGAATTGAAGCTGTGATCTGGAAAGGCGTTGCAAACAAACTCAAGCATTTTCCGGAAGAAGGCCTTGAAGTCATTGCCTCTGGCAAGCTCACAACGTATCCGGGTTCATCCAAATATCAGGTGGTGATTGATAATCTTGAACCTGCCGGTGCTGGTGCATTGATGGCACTCTTGCAGGAGCGAAAGAAAAAACTTGAAGCGGAAGGGCTTTTTGCACCTGAACGCAAACAGCTACTTCCCTATATGCCTAAAAAAATTGGAGTTATTACTTCCCCAACTGGCGCGGTTATTCGCGATGTGCTTCACAGAATTTCTGACCGTTTCCCACTTCATGTGCTGGTTTGGCCTGTGCGAGTTCAGGGCGAAACAACAGGTGTTGAAGTCAGTAATGCAATCAATGGCTTTAATACCATGGAAGACAAACCTGATCTTATCATCGTTGCACGAGGGGGCGGTTCGATTGAAGATCTATGGGGATTTAATGATGAGATTGTGGTTCGCGCTGCTGCAAATTCAGATATTCCACTTATCTCTGCCGTAGGTCATGAAACAGACTGGACACTGATTGATTTGGCAGCAGATGTTCGCGCACCAACACCTACTGGAGCGGCAGAGCTCGCCATCCCAGTGAAGGCAGAGCTGGATGCAACCGTTGCAAGTTATAAGGCGCGACTACAATCTGCTCTCTCAAGACAACTGGAAAAATCACGCAGCAATTTACTTGCTGCCACTCGCGGACTTGCATCTCCAGACATGTTGCTTGCAATGCCAAGGCGCAGGCTTGATGAAGCAACCGGCAGGCTTGGGCGCGGACTTGATATGGCAACAAGACGCAAACGCACAAACTATGAAAGCATTGCAGGCAGGCTTTCTCACCGTGGGTTATCCTCTTCTATTGCCAGAAACCATGATCGCCTGGATGCTTTGGGGAGGCGTGTAAGTGCAGCGCATCTGAATAAGGTTCAGTCGATTAGCAGGCATATTTCTGAACTATCAAGACGCAATCTTAACGCATTTGAAATTCAGATTGTGCGCACCAAAGCACGCTATGAACAAGCCAATCGTTTATTGGGCAGCCTTTCTTACAAAAGCATTCTTGATCGGGGTTATGCAGTTGTGCGAAATGCAAAAGATAGACCTATTGCATCGACTGAGAAAATCAAATCCGGGGAAGCGTTTAGTGTTGAACTGAAAGACGGTCGCATTCACGCTGTTGCCGCAGGCGGTGACACCAAAACACCTGTGCCCAAGAAACAACCTAAAGCACCCTCGTCTTCCCAAGGTGATCTTTTTTAAATCCTATTCCTCGGTAAAAGCACCGCGGAAACTGTCTGTAATCGGTTTTGCCAGATACTCAACAAAGGTTCTGTCACCTGTTTTGATGAACGCATCAACAGGCATGCCTGCGTAGATTTTGGCTGGATCAAAATCTTCAGGCAGATCATCAACCAGCTTCAAACGCGCATCATAATAGACTTCCTGGGTTGCCTGATCGACCAAGCGGTCTACAGAAACATACTGAACGGTTGCCGGCACTTCCGGTGTCGTACGCGCATTTAGAGCGGAGAACCTGATGCTTGCTTCCTGACCTTTCGTGACAATGTCAATGTCGATCGGAGATACGCGCGCAGAGATAATTAAATCACTGGAGGTTGGAAGCAACTCAAGAACTGTCTCGCCAGGACGGATAATACTGCCGATAGTATTTTTCTCAATTTTAACAATCACACCATCCACTGGTGCACGAATAACCATGCGTTGCAGAATATCTGCACGTGATGTGAGTTGTTCGTCCAGATCATCGATTTGACTACGCAGTTCATTGATTTGGCTGGATGCTTCAGAGCGACGTGTTGCACGAAGTGTTTCTTGGCGAACTCTAACTTCCGATATGGATTTTTTACGTTGCCCGATTCTTGCTTTCAAAGATCCTATTGCACCAATTGTGTCAGCTTCTTCTCGCAATAAAGCATTATACTGATTTTTTGGCGTCAAACCCCGGGCAAGTAGCGTTTTCTTTGCTTTGATCTCGTCTTTTAAAACCGCCAGCTTTGTATTTTCAGCTTGTATCTGCAGCTCTATGCCTGACATTTCTTGTTCAATGGCGCTGACCTGTTCATCCAAAACACTAAGTTCTGATTTGTGTTGTGTAAGACGAGACTGGAATTCAGCTTTTTGCAACTCTAATGGTTCTGTGCGCTCGTTGTTTTTGGCACGTTCCAAAAGCTGATCAGAAAACTTAATGTTTTCAGCACCTGACATTTCTGCCGTAAGGCGCTCAAGGTTTGCTGACAATGAGACCAATGACTTTTCAACGCGGTTTCTATTTGATGCAGCCTGTGTTGGGTCCAGATATACAAGTGGATCACCCTGCTTAACGGAAGCACCATTTTGGGTAGCAATTTCTGCGATGATCCCACCTTCCAAATGGTCAATGCTTTGATTTTGTCCACTTGCAATGACAACACCGGGCGCAATAGCTGCACCTGCTATGGGTGCACGAACTGCCCAAACGCCAAAGCCTGCAACAAAAATACCAACGACCAACAACCCAAAAAGTAGTGGTTTTTTGATACTGGTTGGCACTCTTTCTCGCCAGTCACTTTGGGCGGTCATATTTGATATATTTTCCATATCTTATTTTCCATCCTTGTCTTTATTCTGCTGGCGTTGTTGTGCTGCTTTTTGCGCACGTTCTTTTGTTATTTTTATGACCTCATCCGCAGGGCCGTAGTCAACAATTTGTCCTTCATTCATGCGCATAATATTATCAACGACTTTGATGACACTATCACGTTGTGTCACCAAAAAGACTGTAATTTTATTTTTCTTTGCTTCCAGTAGTGCGCGCAACAGGGCATTCTCACCAATCCTATCAAGACTTGAATTGGGTTCGTCCAAAACCAGGATTTTAGGGTTACCAAAAAACGCGCGTGCGAGACCAATACGCTGTTTCTCACCGCCTGAAACCGCTAATCCGCCTGGCCCAATTGGGGTGTCATAGCCATGTGGCATTTTTTTAATCAGGTCTTCAACATGAGCCAGTTCAGCCGCACGTCTAACATCTTCATCTTTTGCATCTGGCCTGAAGCGTGAAATGTTTTGTGCAATCGTACCAGGTAGGAGTTCTACATCCTGTGCAAGATATCCAACATATTGCCCAAGATCCTGTGGGTCCCAGTTTGAGATATTATTGCCATCAATGCGAACATCTCCCGCAAAAGGCTTGAAGGCTCCGATGATGATACGAGCCAATGTGGATTTGCCTGAGCCTGAAGGTCCAATCACAGCAACAGATTGGCCTGCGGGCAATTTAAACGAAATACGGTTTAGAATGGGTGGCTTCTTGCGATCGACAGGATTTGGTTGGGAAATACCATCTGCAGACAGTTCTCCTACTGGTTCTGCAACTTGTGTATATTTCTCGCGTCGCTCAGTTGTGGATACGAACTCTTTTACCTTTTCCCATGAACGCCTGCCTGCACTGAGTTGTGGCCAGGCATTGATAACCATATCAATCGGCTGCAATGCACGACCTGATATAATAGAAGAAGCGAAGATCATACCAGCGGTCATTTCACCTTGTTGAACCAGATAAGCGCCATAACCCAACATGGCTGCC
>CALHIB010000148.1 GCA_938030595.1 uncultured Rhizobiaceae group bacterium
TATTAACGGCAAAGACGGTCGTGATGGCGTTGATGGCAAAGATGGCCGCGATGGTGTTGACGGTAAAGACGGTGCACGTGGTGCAACTGGCGCAGCTGGTCGTGATGGCGTTGACGGCAAAGATGGCCGTGACGGTGTTGACGGTGTTGACGGCGCACGTGGCCCAAGAGGCAAGCCTGGTCGTGACGCTGAAGTTACTATCATAATTGGTGGTGGCAAGGGTCGTCATGATGCAGCTAAAGCTGGCGTCATGAGCAGCGTTGGAAATGCAATGAATACTGCTAATACAGCAGCAAATCAGAACATCTCCATGGGTAGCTCTGCATCTTCATCAACAAATGAGATCCAAGCTGTCATGAGACAAATCGCTGACGTACTACAAAAGCTACTTGCTAGCTTGGGTGGCTCATCATCGGCTTCTGCTTCTGCATCTAGCTCAGCATCTGCATCAGCTGGTACATCTACTCAAAATGCAAGCTTCCAAATTGCATCAGGTGGTCAAGCTGCGCAGTCTGGTTCAACTAACATGTCTTCAGAAATGACGAAGATGCTTGGTGATGTAACCAAACTACTTGAGCAGATCGCTGGATTGCTAAACGGTCAAAGCTCATCTGGGTCAGATCAAGTGGCAATTTGCAACAAAGCAGTTGATCAAACTCAAGACGCTGTAGATCAAGTGAAAGCTTACGCTTCTAGCGACTACTAAGATAAATCCATAAAGTGAAGGTGAAGGCCGCCCGGCCTTCATCATCCAGGTCTAACCTGGGTTGATTGGTTACTCTTAACCCCTGAAGGAAACTTCAGGGGTTTTTCTTTTTTATATACCTTACTATCGGGAGAGGGTGCGATCTCTGAAATGTCAAAGGGGAAATCAGACTTTAAGGGTTGTATAGTGCTGATCCTTTTTTGATCTAAACGCTATGCAGAAAGACGGGTTAAACCTATGAAGTTTCATAGAAATTAGTGCTATCGAAGCGGCTTGTAATAACTCATGAAGCCTGTGTTAACGATTTCGTTATTGGGAATGTGTGTAAGGTTAGTAGGCTGGTTTTAATTTAAAATACTATTATATTTCAATGGCTTAAATAATCTTGCTGATATATGGATTATTCGACTAGGTAGTATCTACGCATATAATTTTCTGGGTTTCATTGCTATAAATAATTCAAGCGGTAACCAATCGCTCGCTTTATTTTAAGACCAAAAGGATAACATTATGGAAGTAAGCACAAACCCAACATCAGCTACTAATGCTGGTATTGCAGATGGATCAGTTGGCGGTGGTAACTCACAGCTAACACAAGCATTTGATCGTGCTATTGCTGAAGCTCAACAGACTTTGGCGACAACAACTGTAAAAGGTGCTGACTTGCGTGCTCTACAGCAGAGCGCTCGATAATCTAAGTCTAAGATTAAAATATAGCAGAAAGCCCTTCGTGTTTATTCACGTGGGGCTTTTTCTTTGGTGCTAACGAACCAAACTCGCGTCTGTCCTTTGGTAAATTTGCAACCGTTTTACGTTAATCTTTGCCGGGAAAGGTTTTCTTGAAGGCGTTGAAAATGTCTTCCTTGCCGTAAGGCTTTTGTAAAACGGGAATTTCGCAAAGTTCACCCTTAAGAGCCGAGAGATCGCCATAGCCGGATGCAAATATAAATGGAATGCCTTCTTCCAGAAGTTTGTCCGCGATGAGTTCGCTGGTTTCAACACCAAGATTGAAATCCAGGAGCGCAAAATCAAGCGTGTTATTTTCTACTTCAGCCAGTGCCTGAGAGACATTGCTAGCCATTAGAATATTTTGGGCACCTAGATTTTTAAAGTGCTCTTCCGCATCCAAGGCAATGATGAGATTATCTTCTACAATGAGAACATTTTGCGGTATGTTGTCCATTGTTTTTTCATCCAACGTTGCAGACTCTGTTAATTGTGGAGTGCTCTCGTTGATTGAAACATAATCCATGGGCAAAGAAAATTTAGCTACCAAACCCGTCAGCTTATAATTAATTTCGGATTTTCCGCGTAATTCGTGAGGAATAGATTTTTCTATTATTGTAGAACCAAAGCCACGCCTTTTTGGTGCCTGTACTGGTGGTCCACCGACTTCTGTCCAATGAATAACGAGCATATCGTTATCATTCACTTCAAGTTTGATATCCAGTCTGCCACGTTTGTCGCATAGTCCGCCATATTTTACAGAATTGGTAATCATCTCATGCATGACCAAAGCCAACACTGAATATGCTTCAGGCTCCAACAACACATCATCGCCATCAATAGAGATACGTTGATGGTTGTCTGACATATAGGCGGATGACTCCATATAAATTAACTCGGATAAAGAGGCAGGATTCCAGTTTTTCTTGGTAATTTGATCATGTGCGAGAGCCAGTGCGTGTATGCGTCCTCCAATCACTTCGGTAAAGCTGGCAATATCTTTCGCATCATCCTTACTTTGATTGATAAGTCCCCGAATAAGATTTAGAATATTTCTAACGCGGTGATTGAGTTCAGCGATAAGAAGTTCTTGTTGTTCTTGAGCCTTGCCACGCTCCCTCACGGCATTGTCTGTCAGGCGAAGTACAACCTCCAACAAAGTAATACGAAGATTGCCAGCTGTTCGAAGTTGGGATTCTGTCCATTCAGAGCAACTTCCCTTCACGATTTCCTGCCAGCTTTCAAAGCTTTTTCTGGGGGTTAGGCGAATGCCGTTGGGACCAAGTTGAGCTGGTTTTTCCGGATTTCCTGCCCAGTTTACAGACTGTGCTATCTCGCGACGGAACAAAATCAAATAATCGCGTGGTGATCTGGATATTGGTATGACTAATATCCCAGCAGCGATGTCTGAAAAAGCTTCTGCTTTTGGACATTTGCTGGCTAAATTTTGTACGGAATAAACTGCACCTTGTGCGGTCGTATTCAAAAAAGGAATGATTTCCAAAAACTCAGATCTCTTTGGCGTGTCTCCTCGCGTAAGATAATCCTCATTCGCCCAAACGGCCAATCCATCATAGGGAATAACACTCGATATGGCATCTGCTATGGTTTCAAAATTTTCAGTGATCGTATTTCCATCTGCCAACTGTGCCATTATTTGATCATGGATAATTTGGCCTTGTACGGCCTCAGCGGACCTTTCATCATTTTCTTTTTGATCGAGGACATAAGAAAACATTTGAGCAAATAATTCACTCATGCTTCTCATGCCATAGCCGATGTGTTTTGGAGAATTGTTATGACAAGCGAACAGACCCCATAATTTGCCTCGAACGATTATGGAAATCGACATCGAAGCCCCAACACCCATGTTCTTGAGATATTCAAGATGAATAGGCGATACTGCTCTGGTTGTGCTTAAACTCAAATCCAAAGGTTCGCCTTCGGCGCTCAATACCGGATTGATTTCAACACCTTCATCATTAACATCACTGATGATGCGTAGTAAATTTCGTTTATAAAGTACGCGAGCCTGCTTTGGGATGTCTGTTGCTGGATACCGCAAGTTTAAAAACGAATCCATATCAGCTTGCTTGGCCTCCGCAATTACTTCACCTGCGTCGTCGTTTAAAAAGCGATACACCATGACCCGATCAAAATTTAGTATCGCCTTAAGTTGTCTGACCGCTGTCTGACATATCTGTAAAACGTTTGACGATTGCTCAATTCGAGCAATCATGGGTTTGATATAAGTCATGTAATCATGATCTATATCAAGATCGGTTTTTTCAAATTCGATGACTGTGGATCGACCTGAACGGTGAACTGCTATGTCAAACATTTCATCGTTATCCATAACATCAACCGAGAAAAGCCGTTCAACAGAATCCCCGGAACCCAGTAATTGTAATCGCCCTCGTATATCGTGCAATGCACTGTCTGAAATCAAGCCGGAAAGTTGTTGCCCGACGATGTCTTTCGCATCTTTGCCGAGCATTTCATGGGCGTTATCTGAGATATGATTTATTATCCAATCCGGGGTAACGGATATAAGTGTGCCGAAGGATTGAATTCTCGACGGAATATGAATTGGCTCACGATCACAAGAACTTAAATCTATATTTTGTGGCACCTCATCAGGCGTAATTTGTCTTTCAGACATCAAAATTTTCTTTCAGAGCTAGCTCATAGGAATCGCCGAATACCATGAAAGCATGATTGGCGCCTTTAACTATGACATGATAGTCTTTTTCATTTGAAGCGGCTGATTTGAGTTGAGCGGTTAGTTTAGGCCAATAAGAACGCATGCGGTCCGAACTTAAATAGGATACACTTGAGTGTATTCTTTCATCACTACCAGCGAGTGCGCGTTCGAGTAAAACTTTAGCTCCAAAATGGGCGCCTGATATTACGTACGACAAACCCAACTTGTTAATGTCATCTGATTTTAAAAATATGGATTGTTGTGGCACTTTTAAATTCAAAGACAATAAGTCATTGGCGATAAGATCAGTCTGACATGGGGGTAAAGCTGTTTTATTGAAATCGTTTTTCAGGAAACCTTCGATTGAAGAAAGTGCAATGTAATGAGCCGTTAAAAAAATCTTATAGTCATTAAAGATTGAAAGATTTAATTTGCTATACAGATCGTCTATTTTTTTATGCTCGATGGCAGTATCTGATTTCAGCCTGCCTCTTAAACTGGTTTTCATGTATGGTTTTGTAAAAAGCTTTATTGTCTATATTGTGAAGTCCGATAATTAATCGGTATTGCTGAAATTTCAAGCATCCATTGATAACAAGACTTATTATATCAGTTTCATTCACACTGATCAGGCCGTTGATGAGTTGATAATTCCTGAGCTTAAAACGCGCCGATATCAATCAGGACACGGGCCACTTTTTCGAAGTGTCTTTCGCGGATGGCTTTACCGACTTCTACTGATGACAGGATGTCACTCATCAAGGCCTGGTCGAAGATAACCGGGATGTTTTTATTGTCGGCTGCTTTCATATCCCGGTTAAAGCGTGCGCCTGTGAAGGTTTTTACAAGCGCTGGCACTTTTGAGTGTTCAGGGTGGAAGTAAATGCCCACGGCAGATTCTGAGCCGCGCAGGATCATGGTCAGACCACTAGCTCCGTCCCTGATCTCACCAGAACCTTGTGCCTGACCAGACACTTCTGCAATCATTCTGCGGTGCTCACTCTTTTGGTGGCTTTTAAATTCCGGAGAACCGTTTAGTTCTTTCTGCTCACGTTTAGCTTCTTTGTGTCCCATTTTTTGTTCATCATTGAAGAGCATTTTTTGCAACGGCATGTCTAACAGGCCAAATAATAAAAGCATGACAACCGCAGTGGCAATGATCAAAATGCCAACCGAGCTTGCGCTATCTGCAATGCAACCAATCGAGCAATAAATGCTTGCCAAAATTGTTTGCAAGAAAAGCCAGATGAAAACGGATGTCAGCACAAACCAGAAGACGAGCTTTGAAAGTGAAGAAGCAAACTCTACCATATTGCGTTTTTTGAATAGTTTCTTGAAGCCTTCAGCCGGGTTTACTTTTTTAAAGTCTGGTTTGAGTGGTTCAAGCGAGAAGGGAATGCCCTGTTTGTCCAGAATATTGGAGATGACGCCTACCATGATGATTAACATCACAAAGGGAACAATGGCATACATCACGTCAAAGACAACTGTCAGAAATATTGAAAGACCGATATCGACTGTATTTTTACCGAATGAAAGCACTGAGAGTTGAAAGAGATTTGAAAATGAGTCTGAAAAATTCTTCCAGTTCAGGATAATGTAAAAAATACCTGCAACCGTGGTCATGCTCTGAACGAAGTCCGAGCTTTGCGCTACCTGACCTTTTTTACGTGCCTCTTTAAGCTTGTGTTGGGAGGGGTCGAGGGTTTTTTCTTCGCTATCATCGGACATGGATTTTCCTTATCTCAAGATACCCTGAACAAGTTCAGGTACGGTTGCGAGGAAACTCAGATTGTCCTTGAATACCCTGATCGACATGATCAGGAATAACGGGAGGATCATCATGGCGATCAGGTTTTTTGTTGAAAAGGTCAAGTGACCCACGTCAATGTTTTTGCCAAACTTGGCGCCAATCAAATGGATGATGTCAGACAAGAACATGATGACCAACAATGGCCCTGCCAGTACAACTGCATTTAGCAGTACACGTTCCACTATCTCAAGCAGGACATCGGCACCAGGCACGAAGGTAGGAAATACGGTGTTTACCGCCCAGATATCGTAACTTTTATAAATCGTGCCTGTAACGATTTGAAATCCGCCGATGGATGCAAATAACCACAGGCTTAAAACTGCAAACAGATTTCCGTATGATGTCACTTCGCCACCCGACGGGTCAGGCATGCCCAACATGGCACCTCTGTATATGTCGATGATGCCGCCGCCGGCTACTGCAATTGCAAGCGGTATTGAAGATGCAAAGCCCAGCAATGCGCCGATTAGAATTTCTTTTAAAAGCAAACCGATAAAGTTCATTTCCAGGACGATTTCTGATGAGGGAATGCCATTTGCCAATAGGGGCAATGAAATGCCGAGACAGAAGACCATCCGTAGCATGCCCTTGCCAACTTGCGTCCATGCAAAGACGGCAAAGAGCAGAGTAAAGCCAAACGGTCGTGCAATCGCCAAGACTACCCACGGGGTGTAATCTGCAAAGAGATCCAGAAATGCGTTGAAGATTTCACCTGATGGCATCGCTACGACCTACTTGGAATATTCATGAAAGCGGGAGAATATTTCATCAGACGCTGAATATAGTGGTGCTGTCAGCGTGCTGCCAAAAACAATCAACATGAAACCGATCACCATGATCTTGATGGTTTGTGGCAGGGTTTGCTCTTGAATTTGTGTCACTGCCTGAAACAGGCCAACTATGAATGCAATGATGGTTGCAAGCAAAAGCGGTGGCACAAGCACAACTGCTGAATAATAAAAGATATTATAGAGTGCTGAGATTAACTGGGCTTCATCCATTTTATTTCGCCTTTATACGTAAGTCAGGATTAGGCCGTGAACCAGTTTGGTCCAGCCATCAAGGAATACAAACAACATCAGTTTAAACGGAATAGAGATTGTTGTCGGTGGAACCATCATCATGCCAAGTGCCACAAGAAGAGTTGTGATAATGATGTCGATTGCCATAAACGGAAGATACAAGAGAAATCCAATTTCAAACGCTTTTGTAAGTTCTGAAAGCAGGAATGATGGTACCAATACTGTCATGGAGTCTTTGCTTGTTGTGCTTGCAAGGCCTTCACCCCAGATTTGGGTCGTGGAAGAGTTGAAGAACTCAAGTTGTTTTGGATCGGTATGTTTGATCAAAAACTCTTTAAGCGGTGCCATGGCTTTTTCGCCTGCATTTAACCAGTCTTCGAGAGTTTGATAATTAAAGCCATCTGCTTCCAGGACAGTATAAATTTCGTTCAAAATAGGCATGGCAATGTAGACTGAGAGGATCAGCGACAGACCGTATAAAATAATATTCGGCGGTAATTGCTGTATGCCGAGAGCCTGGCGCACAATAAATATGACGACAGAAATTTTTGCAAATGCCGTTACGGTTACAGCAAGCATCGGAAGGAAAGCTGTCCCTAATAATAAAACTATAATTCCAAATGAATTATCACCAAACATTTTAATTTTTTCCAGTCATGTATATTGTTAAGTACAAATATGAATTCAGGTTTCTAGGCTTTAAACGCGCCAACGCTATCGAGTATGACAGCCAGGTTGCTGCCCAAGATGGACAGGAAGCCCTGACCAAACGGACGCGCCTGGTAGTAGATGTTGGCTGCATTGTTTGGCAGGCGTTGTATGTTTATTTTTGAGCCAACACTCAGGGTATGTCTGTCAAATGCAGACAGGGTTGTTTCGCCCAAACCAAACGTTACGAATACATTGTCTGTTGTTTCGTTTGAGATATGTATGGGGCCAGCCAATTCGCCTGCAATTTCTACTTGTTCATCTTCGATGTAAATTGGCCAGTACCTACCATCAGAACGCATTAATACGCCTTTGATGACCGATGACGGTTCCACGCCGCAGTCAATCATTTCGCCAGTGCGTGCCAGATATGCTTGTCTTGCAGGAACCACAACAGGGCCCAAATGCACGATCAGTTTATTGTCGATGTTTTTTTCTTCAGGGAAACTATGATGCGCAACAAGACCCTCGACCATATGGTGTAGTTCACCAGTTATCTGTAAGGCGCCTTGGTATGTATTACCCTCGATGTCAAATTCAAAACCCAGAAGCTCGCCATTAATCGGCGCATCCACATCTGTGATTGAAACGATTGAAAGTTCCGCACCAAGAATGTCTTCGAGCATGTTTAGTCTATAGGTAAGCAAATGTTCGATGATCAATGCAGCATCGCCACCTTCAAGCTTTGTGATGTTGAGATCGTCATGCGCGAGTTGCAAGATATATGCAGCAGCATCTGAGGGAAGATAAATGCTAAATGCACCTGCATTGCTATGACCAATTATTTGTACCCACTGTCCGTTTGCTGAGATATGTGGTGGTGTATTGGTCGTTACGATTTCTGTAAAGAATGTGCCAATTTGTAAACTTAAGTCACAAATCAAACCGCCCCAAGATGATACAAGTGCGATTAACGATTTGTCATATTGAAACCTGTTGTCAGGTTTCTTGGCTGCCGGTGGCGTGAACAGTCTCTTGCCAGTAGCTTGGTTGCCCGTTGAAAAACCTAATTGCATTACTTTACTCCGCAAACTTTAAACTATGCAGAGATTACCCTTCGCGAACTGCCTCGACTTTCTTTAAATCAACCAGTTTATCGCAGAGCTTTCTCGTACGCTCTTCAATTTGCAAGAAACGAGCCAGTTTGGACTGTTCCAATTTGAGACGGTCTTCGGATTCGTGGAGTTGTTCTATCCGCAATGTGGTATTAAATGCGGATTGTTGTATTTCCTGGTCAGTTATCGCGTAAACATTGACAATACGAGCATTTTGCAAACCAGGATTATTGCCGGGTTGTATGACTTCTTTTAATCGTTGTTGTCGGCGTTGTGCTGAGGTTTGTTTTATTTCTATTTCTTGTTGTTTCGCAAATTCTACTTCCTGACTGGCCAATTGCATCTCGCGGGTTGCCTTGGCTGCTTCCATTTCAGCCAAGCGTCGCCTGAGTTCCTTGATTTTCAGAAGCTTGTCTATTTGCTTGAGTTTACTCACCTAGGATTGCCCTCATGTTTTCGACAGCTTCATGATGCGTCACACTGGTATGTGTATGTTGGCTGATAAAGTCTTGTATGGCCGGATTGCACTCAATTGCCATATCTGCAATCGGATCTGTGCCACTAACATATTCACCCACTTGTATCAGCAACTCCATATCAATGTATTTTGCCATAAGTTTGCGCAAGCCATTGGATGCAGCAATATGGTCTTCGCTACAAATCTCATTCATTAATCTGCTCTTGCTTTTGAGCACATTAATGGCTGGGTAAATCCCGCTTCGTGCCAGAGATGCATCCAGTACCAGGTGACCGTCTGTTAAACTTGCGATTTCTTCTGCAACTGGATCATTCACGCCATCATTTTCTACAAGCACAGTAAAGAAGGCCGTTATAGCACCTTTGGATGTTTTACCTGTGCGTTCAATCAGCTTCGGTAATTCGGCATAAACAGAAGGGGTGAAGCCACTTCGAACTGCTTTTTCGCCTGCGGATAGACCCACTTCACGAAGGGCACGGGCAAAGCGTGTGGCACTATCAAATAAGAGTAAAACTTTTTGACCTTGCGAACGGAAATGTTCTGCAATCGTAACTGCACTGTGTGCAGCCATGATGCGTTCCATTGCGGGGCGATCAGATGTGGAGGCAATCACAATGCAGCGTTCTCTGACTTCAGGCGGCAGTTGGCGTTCGAGAAACTCATTCACTTCACGACCGCGTTCACCGATCATGGCAAGGACAACGACATCAGTATCCGAGTGACGCGCCAACATGGCGAGTAGGGTGGATTTACCGGCACCTGCTTCGCCAAAGATCGCCATGCGCTGACCTTGGCCAATGGTGTTAAAGCCATCAATTGATTTTACGCCTGTTTCAAATACATCATTGATCACAGGTCGATCCAGGGCATCAACATTGGGTGGTGTGATTTTAATTTGTTCCATATTGGAAGTTTTAAATTCCAATCCGTCAACAGGACGACCCAATCCATCAAGAACCCGACCTACCAGGCCTTGGCCTACCCAGATTTTACAAGGCTCACCTGTGCCGATGACTTCGGTATTTACAGAAATACCTTCGATATCTTCCATAGGCGAAAGGATCGCTCTTTCTTTTTCAATTGCTACGACTTGTGCGCCAATTTCGCGACCTGATTCAGGCAATCGCAGAATGCATTTTTCGCCAACGAAGACATCTTTTAGTGTTGTTACAATTCTACTTGCTGCGACATCTGTAATTTCACCAATTTCGCGGTGACGCTTGCAGTGCTTCAGGTTTGCTGAAATTGAATGTAACTTTGATGCCAGATTTCTACCAGTATCGTTATGTGCGGTTTGTAAGGCACTCATTATTTTGTGCCTTGAGATAGCGAGTTTTCAAGCGATCTTTTTAATGCCTGGATTTGTACGTCAAGGCTTACTTCAATGCGTTTTTCGCCTGTGTCCAAAATACATCTGTCTGGCTCCAAACCAGTATCATCAATGATTTCATAATTGGCAGCAGGTTTTTTATTAGGTTTGCTAATGTTGTATAGTCTTAGTCTGTTCGCACTGTCAGGGTGTGCGTGTACTTTTAGGTTATTTGAACCCAGGTAATCTAACGTTGCCTTGTTTACGCAAAACGCGAATGCTTTTTCGCTGCCGATTGCACCGATCATGAGTTCCAAGGACTGCTCTACAATTTCTACAATTCCCGCTTGTGCAGACCACAAGTCTTCACCCAGTGCCGTGAATGTTTTGTTGACTTTTTCTGCAATTACCAAGTTCGCTTCATCGTCAGCTTCAATCCGTTTTTGTGCTAGGATTTCTTCTGCTTCGATCTGTGCCTGCTCCAGAATGTCCGCTGCTTCTTCTCTTGCAAGTTGCAAGATTTCATCGGGTGACTTTTGCAGGTTTCTTGGTGTTGGTGCAAACTCTCCATCGAGGTTTGCCTGTGGTTCGCTGGCTACCATTGAACCCATATATGCTTCTGTTGTGTCAAACATTGTGGTGCCTCGTTTTATGCCGCTAGTGAAGAAGTTTCATTTTTCAGAGCTATGCTAACTGCAATGACGATTGCACGTGCGCTAGCTGCATCAATTGAATGCGTTATTTCTTCTTCTTGTTCCTCGGTTGTTTCCATAAGATAGATGCGCATGCCGATCTGCTCATCCAGACCTGTCTTCCAACTATGCAGGCAAGCTTTGCCGCAATGGTCGATCAGTGTTTCAATTTTTGACATATCTGCCGTAAATTCTGATTGCTTTGGGTGTAAATGTCCCAGTGAAACTGCAATTTTCAAATCGTCGACTGAAAATGCTTCCGCGATCATTTCAAAATCGGATTTCGATATACGTGTGCGTAAGAAATCACCATGAATAACCATGCCACAAATGCGAATTAAGCGTTCTCTTTGCGTGCCGTAGATCTCACCTGTGATCACATCTTCCGGCTTTATATCTGCATTGGTATTGATGCCAAATGCTTCGAACATGCGAGTGCGGGCTGTATTAAAAACCCTGTCGTTTGAAATCATCATCAATGCAAGTTCTGGCGCATCAAATGTTTCACCCCAACGTTCAAACCAGCTTGGGTTAATTTCATCGCGATTTGGTAAAAATTTATTCATTACGCATTGCTCTTGGATGTAACGGGTTTTTGACGGTTTTTCTGTTTGGTCGAGTTGTTGGAAAGTCTAAATCCGTACCAGGCAACAGCACCTAATAGAGCAAGCAGGAAGATATTCCATGCACCACTTCCAAAAGAGGCAACCGAGCGTCTGGAAGTTGTTGCAGTTGCAGATGTGTTGTCTTCGAAAAGAGCAACTTCAACAAAAGAGTATTCCAGATTATCAAGACTGTTTACGATCAGGTTTTTGATTGTTGGAATTTGTGGACGCAAATCTTGGCCCGCTTCCTGATAGATGAAAACAGATGCACGCGGTGGTGTCTTGTTATCTTCAAAAGGATTGTCTTCCGGAACCATCAAGTGAACACGAGCTGAAACGACACCGTTAATTCTTGAGATCGAATTAGAAAGCTCTTCGTTTAATGCATGCATAAAACGCGCGCGCTCTTCAAAGGGTGTTGATACCAGTTTTTCAGAACTAAAAATCTTGCCCAATGAACCAAACTGTTCACGCGGCAAGCCTTTTTCCGAAAGCTTGGCAATTGCAAGGCTGAAGTCACCGCGGTCAACGCTGATGGTAAAATTGCCTTTACCATCACTTGTACGGCTTGCCTCGATGCCGTTAACTGCAAGAACAGAAATCATCTCATTAGCTTCGCGTTCTTGAAGACTTGAGTATAGTTCAGATTGACACCCAGCAAGAAAGAGCGTTGCAGCAAGGACGACGCCCAGGCTTGCACGTTTCTTAAAGGTGTTATTTGCTCGCATTTTTATCATTTTTGCTTTCCACTCGGTACATAAAAGCTAAGTTGTAATTGTTTTCTAACTTTGTCTGATTAGCGTTCTTGAAGTATCTGAAACACCGCTCACAACCTGGTTTACCATTGCCATGAAAATTGCATGGTCAAAGGTTTTTGACAGGGCATCGACCTTGTCGTCTTTCTTTGCTGATAGCTTGCCTGCTTCTGATGGGTTTAATGCTTCAACTTGTGATGCCATATCATTTTTAAGAACATCAATTGGGGATGTGCTTTCAGTCGCATTAGGTACTTTCGATGACAGTTTGTCGATTTGAGAGTAAACGCCATCCAATACAGAGTTTGCAAAACCGGGATGGGTTGGCGCGTTTGATACTTGTGGCGCGACTTCAACTGAAGCCGGAATTGAGTTGCCAAGCGTTATACTATCTACATTTGCAGTTGGCGAAGTGGTGTTGTTGGCCACTTGGTTTTCAACTGCTTGGGTTGCTTGTTTTAAAGCTTGTGATGGATCAGCGCCGACAGCGCCTACGGGTGCTATTGTCATGATGGTTCCTTATGAGCCAGAGTTACTTTGTGCTTCACTCAAAATGTTTTGAAGTAACGAAAAGAAAACAGAGGCAAATGCTGTTTCTGCAGATGAGTTTAATTGTTGAGCTTCCTGGTTAAGACCCAGCGTTGCACCTGAAGTCGCAGGAGCTTGTTCTTGAACGTTTGTAGGAAGTGTAGGCTGTTGTGCGCCAACGTTGTTAATTTCCATTTTCTTACCTTTTAATCAGATGTACATTACCTAACGATAATACCTGATTTTGACCTTCCGTAATAACCGTAAATAGTACTTAGAACTACAGTACTAAATTTCATAATTGCCTTATAATTCAATAGACTGCAGTGGTTGATTGAAAATGTGTGCCAAAATCATTCAGCTGCCTCCATGTATGTATTGTGTGATGCAAATTCCGTACCAATTGTGCCAATCGGGTTGAAATTAAATTCACCAGACAATTCTCTGAACGCCACAACGTGGAAAGCCAGGTTGTGAGTTTTCAAATATTGAGACAATGGACGACGTAACTCGGCCTTGGTGAGGATCACTGGCGGCTTTGCGTTTAGTTCTTCAATATGGTGACGCTCGGCTACATCTTTCAAAAGTGCCTCGGAAAGTGCTGCTGATGGATGAAAGTTGTTGTCTTCTTGCTGATAGTTAATGCTATCGGCAATTGCGGCTTCCATTTCTGGTTCAATCACATAGCCTGCGATCAATCTGTTTTCGTCAGCGTAGTTTGCACAAACCTGACGGGCAAGCGCAAAACGTGCTTGTTCTCCAAGGTTTGCGGCATTGCCTCCAGACAAGGTGCCTTCCAGTAGTGCTTCAAACAAAATGCGTCTTGGCAGGAGCGGAACCCCATCATCAAGCAAATTGCGCAAGACATTTAACAGTTGAACCGGCGATAGTGTTTGTGAAACTTGAGTTGCAAGTTGGTCGTGCTCTTTTGCCAAATCCTTGATAATTTCCTGAACCGCCTTGTAACCCAAAATTCTTGAGACTTTGGTGACAAGGTAGTGCGAACCCAGGCGTGCCAGAAGTTCACCCATTGAGATAATCTCTACACCAACATCTGCAAACAAAGGCTCGTTGATTTCATCAATCCAGTAAGCGGAACGCAATGGCCAATGGTCGTCAACTGCAATTACCGGCAGATCATTCAGCTCTAGAATGTCCGGTTCGCAAATTGCTACTTTTACGCCAGTTGGAATTTCTGCGCTAAAGACGGAAACATTATCCAGTGTCAGTACAATTTTACTGGCTTCAAGATTGGTGTCTTTTTCCACACCGAATACGGGCAGCTCAATACCAGTTCTTTTGTAACCGCGTTCCAGAGCTGCATCACGCTCCATAATGAATTCGCTATGTTTGAACTCATTGAAGATCTCTGATCCGACAGAGATTTTGAATACATCGTTTGGAGAAACCGCAATTGATTTGTCGCTCTCTTCTTTTGACGATGGAATGCCCTTTGCGATGTTGTCTTTTTCGATTTCATCTTCGGCCATCTTTTTGCTTTCACGTTTTCCGATCAAGAAACCCGTGCCTGCGAGTATAGCGGCCATGCCCCAGAATAATGAAGTTGGGAAGCCTGGTATCAAACCAATTAATGCGATCAAAACTGCGCCAACATACAATGACTTTGACTTGCCTACGAGCTGTTCAGAAATATCAGAACCAAGGTCTTTTTCATCTTCTGTGGTAACGCGTGTGATAATTGTACCTGCACAAATCGCCATGATCAGTGCTGGCAGCTGACTTACCAAGCCATCACCAACCGTTAGCCTTGAGTATACAGAACCTGCTTCTGCTGCAGACATGCCTTCGTTTAAGATACCGATTGAGATGCCGCCAACGAGGTTGATCGCAATGATGATAAGGCCTGCAATCGCATCGCCTTTTACGAACTTCATTGAGCCGTCCATGGCACCAAAGAACTGGTTTTCTTTCTCTAGTTTACGACGACGCTTTGCTGCTTCTTCTGACGTAATATCGCCAGCACGAAGTTCTGCATCAATACTCATTTGGCGACCGGGCAGGGCATCCAGGGTAAATCTGGCAGCAACTTCTGCAACGCGTTCTGAACCTTTGGTAATCACCACGAACTGTACCGTTGTGATAATCAGAAAGATTACCAAGCCAACGGCAACACTGCCTGCGGTTACAAAGGTGCCAAAAGTTTCAACGATGTCACCTGCATCAGCTTCGGATAAGATCATGCGTGTTGTTGAAACCGATACGGCCAGTCTGAATGTGGTTGCGATCAGGATAACAGCGGGGAAAACTGAGAAGTCATCTGGCCGTTGCAAATAGACTGCAACCATCAAAATCATAATGGTTAAAGTGATGTTCAGAACAATCAGAGAGTCGATTAAAATTGTAGGTAACGGGATGATCATTACCAAAACAATCATCATCAACATTGCGACCAATGCCAAATCCTGACGACCTTTGAAGAGACTAAGAAGTTTCATTTTAATTTACCCTGTTAAATGAACGGAACTTGCCGAACCATGATTTTGCATCTGCGATTTTGTTTGTTTTGAAGGAAACCAGACTGCGGTATAAAAGTACCAGTCCGTTTACAGCGCTTCCTGAATTTGCCTTTTGAAGATAATCAAGTTCCTCAACCATTGCTTCTGCTTCCTGCCAGCGGTTTAAACGCATGAAAGCAAGTGCCAAGAGCCTCGCGCATTCGATGTTTTTTGGATTGATTTTTCTAACCATCATCAAATAAGGAATGGCTTCCGCTGAACGGCCGTAACGCACTTGCATGGCGGAAAGTGCGCAAAGCATCTGCTGGTCGCTCCAGGTTAATGGAATTTCTTTTAATGCAGGATTTACATTTGGCTCACTGTTAATTGTGTTTTCCAGCTGTGCCGTATTGATTGATGAATGCTTCGCTGCAGCTTCGGGTTTGGTTGGCTGCTGAACATAACTATTCTTTGCTCTAAGGGTCTGCAGTTGTTCCAGCTTGGAAGGCTTCTTGACCTGGGTATCAAGTGAAGGCGCAATTGCAACCTGCTTGACAACCTGTTCTGCCTGGCTCTCTTTTATTTGAGATGCAAAGTGATTAAGTGCCATATTATGCGCTTCCCTTTAGTCCATCAGATTCAACTTGTGTGCCTGTAATCATTGCCAGGCGGCGTACGTGCTCATTCAACATCATCTTGCAAAGCTGCGATGTTTCATCTTCACCCTTTGCATCATCATAAGATTGGATTGCCACAAGAATGCGTGACAAGTCCCCCATCATCTGGTCTCTGTTTTTACCTGCCAATGGCTGAAGATCAGTTTCAGCGATATCGCTTGCTGCGACCAGTTTTTTTGATTTCTTCGATGTGAGCTTTTTGTTGCCAGAAAACTTTGAACGAATATTTGTAAACTGTTTGATCGCATGCGGTGTAGCCGCGTTATTTAACTTGGAACTACCTTTTACATCGCCCGAGTTAGGGTTCTGAACTATTGCGGTGTTATTTTTTGTTTCAATACGAGACATTTATTACTCTTTTACTGCGAAGACGCTATTACGTATTACGAGAAGCAATTCTTGTGCCAATTGCTGAGATGACTAAGTAAAAAAATGTACTGATTACAGTTGGGTACAGACCCTAGTAAGTAAGTGAGATGATGGAACCGTCGCGTTCAATCATGACGCTTGCATCCGTAATATCGACAATTTTCCAGCCACCTTTAATGCTGCTGCCAACATTACCAACAATACCATCCTTGAAGAATACAGATGGATTGTCATCCAGCCAGACAGATTTGATCTGTGGTAAGTCTGTACCCATCTTTGCACGGCTTACATCACGAATGAGTGGTGGGAAATTTGAGGTTGTGTCGTACCACTGCAAGAAACTTGTCCAACGCGGCAGTTCCTTGTCTGAAACATTGCCAGATACCCTGATTGATCCATCGCTTGTCGGCGTCACACGCAGTTTGTGATTGAGTTGCAAATCTTCAAGTTTTACTCTCACTGTCCAGGCAAATGCCTTGTCGTGCGATGGGCTGGGAGCGGTCGAAACTGTTCCCATGATTTTGCTTGAAGTTTTTTCAATACCGTATTGAACCGAGCTTGCGACGCGTGATCCTGCTTCAGCAACTGTTCCCAAGAAGCCTGCAGCAATACTGTAGATAATAGGGATCATCGCAATGACGCAGATGAAAGCCAGTGCTCTCATGCCAGGTTTGATAAATGATTTTGGATCAGCAATGCGTTTGACTACAATGGTTGTATCGCCAAAGCTAATTTCTTCATCTGTCGCAATGTTGGCTTGTTGGCCAACCTCAACGATTGATCCATCCTCAAGTGTTACAGGCGCATCAATTGGCGTGACTTGTAATTGAGAAAAAACTCCGGATTTTAGCGTCAGCTCGAGGTGCTGAGGTGCAATCTTGGCGCCGAATAAGATAACATCGTTTTCACGAGAATTACCAATGCTTAGCGTGCCGTTTTTTTGAATGTAGGTCGAGCCTGAATGTACGCCATCCAACACTTCGACCATATAATGGCCTGCGTGTTTGATGGTTTCATTGGCATTAGAAAGATATGCTTTGGCGCCATGGGCATCCGTTGCATTTATCTTTGTAATTCCTGAATTGATGAAATTATTCATGCTCATCTAAAACTCGATTTTACTCTACTTGTTACGTTATAGTTTGGTGTCAAACGATTGTTAAAGTCTTATTGTGGACGTTGTTTCAATGCGTAAAGGTCTGCACCTTTTTTGGTTGTAATGGTAAGGGTCTGCGTTGCGCCTTTAATTGCATATTCAAATGCTTCGGTTAGCTTTGCATTACCTTGTGAATTAGTCGCTGAATTTTGCTTGTTGCCAGCAGCTCCAACTGAATCAATGCTCGGTGCGTTCATTACATACTCCCGTGTGTAAACTGTTATCTTGCGTATGTGTTATACCACATGCACTACGTTGTTATTTTCCCATTTCTACCAATCAGGGTAAGGGAAACTACTTAGGTTTCTACGTTAGTTTTTACTGACATTTCCAAAACGTATTATCTTTAGTTTGTCTTTTTTGATCGATTTGTTTTTAGCGAGTGCTTCTGCAACAAGCTCTACGCTGGCGATATAACTTACAGGTCCATTTATGATGACTGAGTTGCTGTCTTCGACGTAATTCACATCATAGGCTTTAGATTCCAGTCCTGCACCGGCTAGGGCTTTTTTGAGATCGTCCATGTCTGTTTCACCCAGAAAAATCATTCGAGTAGAGTTTTCCGATCCAATAGAAACATAGAGCTGCTTTTGTTGAAAATGCCATTTCAGATCGAATTGTGGCGCAATCTTTTTCAGCATTTCATCCATATCAAGTGGAAGAGACATCTTTTTCAATGTACCACGGACTCGTGGTGTCATAGTAATCTCATAGCCGTTTCGACGGGCTGCTTGGCGCAAGAAGTCAGGCAACGATTGTTCGACAACATAAATTTTGGGCTTAGTCGTTGGTATGCTTGCAAAACTGTTAGTCGTTTGACTGGCCAAATTTTGTGCTTGCAGTGAATTGATATCATTTGCGTTTGCAATTGAAACTGAACCAGCAATTATTGTTGTCATAGCAAAAGAAGCTATGAAAGATTTATGGGTTTTAGTGAATGTGTTCATGAGCTTATCTTCGTAGAATTTTTGTCGTCCATATCCATTGATACATCGCCTGCCATGTTGGAAAGGCCTAATGAACGTGCAATACGAACAAGATGACTTAAGGTATTTGATTTGGTTTTGCGCCTGATATTCAAACGGTGCGTCTCTACAGTACGAACGGAAAGATCATGCTTGTTTGCTATTTCTTTATTACAATATCCATTTGCAAGCAGAGACAGAACTTCCAGTTCTCTTGATGTGAGATCATATGCGTTCTTTTGGCTGGTTGCTGTATATTTTACCTGGAACAGGATATTCGTTAAATTCTCAGAGAAGAAATTTCCACCCTCAAGAACCGTTCTTACTGCCGCACCATATTCGCCAGAAGTTGCGTTTTGACCAATAAAACCGTCTGTTCCGCATTCCTTGAAGTCCTGAAGTAAGCTTGCATCTTGTCCTATATAACAGACTATGACTTTTCGTTCTGGATATTTGTTTTTGAAAGTTTTGATGAATTTGAAAACATCGCTGCCGGGCAGTGATGCGCTAAGCAAAAGTACTTCATGTTCATGCACTTCACTGGCGTAAAGCGCGGCCTCTGAATCGCCAGCTTCTGCGATAACCGTGCTTTCGCCTTTGCTTTCCAGAAACGTGCGAAGTCCTTCACGTACAATTGGATGTGAATCTACAACTACAATTCGGATATTGCCAGATTCCATACTTATTACCTCATCTCTTATTTCTGAGCTGTATCAAAATCGTACACAGCCATAATCTTGCAGATGATGTTTCAAGTTTCGTGCCAACTTGCTGGTATCATATTGAGATTTGCAGTAATTTCTTGAAATTAGCGATTTCCATATCCATTATCGTGTCATGTTAAGTTTATTAAAAAAATTAAGCCTTATAATTCTTGGTGCATTTGGGTTGGCTTCAAGTACAAATGCCCAAACGCCATCCAATGGGGAGCAGGTTGTTTTGCTGCATGGCATTGCGCGCTCTGCTTCACATATGGAGAATTTGCAAACATTCCTGGAAGATAAGGGCTATGTCGTTTTCAATCTGGACTACCCCTCAACCTCGCATACGCTGGAAAAGCTTGCTTCTATTGTAGCTGCTGATATCGCAGTCAAAATAAGAGCAGACAAACCTGTACACTTTATTGGTTATTCAATGGGTGGTATTGTAACAAGGGCAATTCTCAACAAGTACAGACCTGATAACCTGGGAAGGGTTGTACAGCTTGCATCTCCAAATAACGGGAGTGAGGTTGCTGACTTTTTGCAGGATAATTGGTTATATGAAAAAGTATACGGACCTGCAGGTAAGCAGCTTATAACAGAAGACGCTGGTATCGATAAGCTGCTAGGCAAAGTTGATTATGAACTTGGTGTAGTGGCGGGGAATTTTAGTATTGACCCTGTTTCATCGTCAATTATTCCAGGGGAAGATGATGGGAAAGTCTCTGTTGAAAGTACAAAGGTTAACGGCATGCAAGATCATGTCGTAGTGTATGCGTCACATACATTCTTTCCGCAAAATGAAGAAGTTCAAACACGCGCCCTGGAATTTATTAGATTTGGCAGGTTTTTAGCCAAGTAAAATATTAATCATGGTCTATTTTTCAAAATGATAGATAGGACATTTAATTGAGCCTTGGCCGAGCTCAGAATTTTTATAATAAATTTTTCTAAGATTTAGGGTTGTTTCCATGAATACGCAAATTCGACCGTTTGACCTATTCTCACTGTTAATGAAGAAAGCAAAATTGTTAATATGAGCCAGTCCGTATACAATAAAAAATATCGCTAGTGCGAACATAAATTTGTCACGCGTCATGATTTTATCCCCTAATATAACTGATATAACTACACTAATATTGATGAAGTATTACTAAGCATATATTTTTAAGAGTACTTTACGAAAAATCTCGCTGGCTTAGTTAAATATTCTAATTTTTCCGACATCAAGGAGAAAACCATTTCTCCAAAACCATAATAATTTCCTGCACAATTAAATCAATAAAGGAGAATTATGATGTCCCGTGTTATTAGTCCCAATTTTGCAACTCCGAGCGCCAAGACAAAGCACCTTATTCAACGTATGGCTCGATTTGATCTTCATGACAGGCTTGAATTGATCGGTAACGAGTTTGAGCAAACGGGGTTTAGGACAGGGTTCTCTCTATCTGATCAGGTTTTAACCCATGCTCTCATTACAAGTAGGGCAAAGGTTGAGTTCGTAATTGATCTTGATGCTGACAAAAACCCAGAAGTTCTTGAAAGTTTGCATTCAATTACTCAAGAAACATACGCTCTTAAATTCGATAAGCGATTGTCCAAGCATGTTGCTGCTGTCTTGGTGAGCGATAATGTGGATAAATACATTGCCAAAGACAAGGTTCGGAATTTGCTAACGATAAACCCGTTGGCGGACTGGAGCTCAAAAGATCTCATTGAATATGTTTTAGCGCATGAAGTGCCTGTCGATCCTGCTGACATGCTTGTAGCGCAGCCCGAATATAAAATTCAGGCCGCGTAAGGTTTTTGGATTATAACTTAAGCTGATAGCTTGTCGGAACGTATTTAAAGCCATTGCCGCGGGTTTCTACATACCCCGTGGCAGGGAAAGGCATGTGGTATCCGATGAACGGTATTTTATCGGTTGCAAGCATATCCAATATTTTACGTCGTGTTTTTGCTGCAGCAGTTTTATCCATATCAAACTTAACTTCCCAATCGGGATATGCAAGAGACCATACATAGTGGTTTGTCATGTCTGCTAATAGGGCAATTTGCTCTCCGTCACTTTCAACACGGTAAGCCATGTGACCTGGTGTGTGTCCAAAAGTCTCCATTGCAGTCAGGCCAGATGCAATTGCGTCTCCTCCTTTAACGAAGCTGAATTTCTCTGCTAAAGGTTTTACCTTTTTTGCCATTAGGGCAGGGATTCGACTTTCCGGGTCTTGCTTGTTCCAGAAATCATATTCTGTTGCACCAGCAACATAACGTGCATTTGGAAATGTTGGTTTTCCATCGAGTATTAAACCACCAATGTGATCGGGGTGCATGTGTGTAATGACCACAACATCAACTTGCTCTGGAGTGTAACCAGCGGCTGCAAGGGCACCGACAATATTACCGCTTTCGCCAAGACCTGTATCAAAGAGAACCAATTCGCTGCCTGTGTTGATAACGGTTGGCGTGAAGAAGAAATGAGATTTATCTGCAGGTATAAGGTTTTCTGCAGAGACTTTGGCAAATTCTTCCTTGCTGACGTTCATACCAAAAATTGATTGAATATTGTCAACGGTACGCTGGCCGTCCAATAAAGTGGTAACATCAAAACTTCCCAGTTTCACGCGTGAAAATATTCCACCGCCAGCATCCAGCAAAGGTGCTTTGGCGAACGCTGAGGTTGATGCGATGGATGCTGCTGAAAGTGCTGAACTGCCAGCAACGAATTGGCGACGTGTAATTTCTGAAATGAGGGGCATGGGGCATCTCCTTTTAATATGTAAATTCTAGGTCACAAGAGTATATGTAGCAGCGAAGGATGGCGGCAAGTAGTTCACGGTCTTGTGTTGGTGATTGTGACTTTTAAAAAGAAAATGGCAGGAACGATATTTATCATTCCTGCCAGTATTTCGCTATAGCCCCAGCGAAAGGATGCGCTTGCATGTAAGCCTCAAGAGGGAAGAACTTGGGCTGACAAAACAATTGCAATTCTTTTTAGTTTTTAAAAGTGTGACAGAGAGTGGTTAGCGGCACTCTCTGTCACTACATAGTCTTCTCGCCCCGATCAGACTATGCATTCACGTTGCGTAATCTACATTGAGCAACTCAATGTTTTTCCGCATATAATCCCTGCTATCTCTTAAAGCCCCAAGGATAGCAGGGTATGGTCTTGCCCCAATATTCAATCGACCAATAAATGTTCTGCCCATGAACATGCTTTACTTATGTCACCTTTTTACAAGTTGAATAAGTTAGTAACGGTTACATCGATCTAATATATTGAATTTAATGAGTTAATTATTGTTGAGCGTAAGCTGATTGTTAAGGCCGGCATTTTCTAATCTAATGGCAAGTTCATTTGCGAATGAACTTTCAAAGCCACGACGAAGTAATGCGGCTCTTGGATTTTTTGCAAATCCCGGCTCAATAATATTTAAGGTATTGATTGCAGCAAGCGCACGGGCTTCATCATTTTGTCTTTCTGAAGAAAGAATTATTGCGATGGCAAGTAAGGGTGAATCTTCTGCATCAAACTTGTCTGCAAGCTTGTCGGCTGTTTCGAAGTTGCCAGTAACATCAGCGTTTAAATAAGTATAAAATGCCAACCAAGCAGGTAAAACCGGGGTAAGTTCTATGGCCTGATCCAAAACTGGTTTCGCCGATATTTGTTCATTGATTGAAACCAGGTAGGCAGCATAATCGCCGATGATGTCCCGGTCATATGGATTTAAGTTCAAGGCCTTGCTTGCTGCAGTCATCGCTTCTTGTTTATGGCCTTGAGTTTTTTCTATTGCAAAGAGTGCTTGAAATGCGCGAGCATTTCTTGGGTCTAGCGTAATTGCTTTCTGCGCGTACATCCGAGCGTCTTTTAGCGGTCGATCACTCACTTCGATTATTTGTTTGCGGTATGCTTCAACATACATAAAGGCGAGCATTGCAAACATGGATGAAGAGGCATTTTCGCGTGAGGTTGCTCTGCGCGCACAGTCCAACCCATTTGCATAGGCTTGCAAATCCTCTTTGGCAAAATACGAGTAAATCGCCCTGATACAATCAAGTCTTGGAGGCGGGTTTTTATTGGAGGTTATATCGCCATGAATAATGCCGTATGGAGACATAATATCAGAAGTGATAGCGCTAATCTTTTTCATATTGAGACCGACTTGCTCTCCAACGTGACGTCGAAGAATGACTTTATCAGACCAAACGACTTCACTTTCGGGAGGCTTCGTTAAAGATATATAGGCTTCCAGATTATCGTTCTCAGTAGCTTTTGAATAATAAATTGACAAATAATAATCGGATGTAACCTGATCCAAGAATACCAAATCACTCTTACCAGCGTAATTGAATATACGGAATTCATTAAACCGTGAAAACGCAACAACTGAAGCGGACTCTAATTCTTCAGTTGTTGTCCAATCAGGAATGTTATTTGTATCTACATTTATAAACAAGGTGAGGCTTGGTAAGGTGGCGTCCTCGAGAGCCAAGGTTTGTTTTTGCGGTAAGATGGTTGGTTCAATTCTGTGATGCTGCGAATAGTAGTGATATCCTGTGAGGGCAATTGAAAAAAGCGCTACTGTAGCAAAAGACGCAAGAATTAGTGATCTAAGTTTATATTTCTTGTAAGTTGGTTTTGTTTTGACAATGACTTTATCCAAACCAATATCAATGTCAGTGGTTTCCAGAGCAGATAGCTTGTCTTTATAAGTTTTGGAGTTCTGGGGGCTTGTCTCCTCAATTTTGATTTTTGGCACGTAACTGCCTTTGATCAGTTCAATTTGAACCGTCTCACCATCTTTGGTAAATCCACCTGTATCTCTGTTGTAGTTATCAAGGGCCTGGCGTAACCGTCCTGCCATGACGCGTACAGATGGATCAATTTGAGGGTCAAAATCCTCGGAGCGCCCGAGTGCATCAACGCCGATAGTGTAGCCCTTGATATCACGCTCTTCATCATCCAGCGTTTTGGTAATGATGAACGACAGAAAACTTGAGAGCTGACTCGAGTTTATGAAGCCAGGCGAAGAGAGAATATCTTCCATTGCAAGTTCAATAAGTTTTTTTTGAACTGGACTATATGTTGCCAACAGTATTCCTCCATTGCAGATTGCTCTGCAAAAATACCCCCTGTAATAATTTATATTATTCCTATTCTTATACAAAATACAAATTATTTTGCTGTATAGTGACTGAATAACGCATTAAAAAGATTGACGTTTTCGTAAGTGTGACAATAATCTAAACTTAATTTGTCATCTGGGAGTAGTTTGGATGAAAGCAGCAGTTTGTAGAGAATTTGGAAAGCCTTTGGTAATTGAAGAGGTTAGCCTTGCGAAACCAAATCATAATGATGTGCGAGTGAAGCTGAAAGCCTGCTCCATATGTCACTCTGACCTTTCGTTTGCCGATGGTATTTGGGGTGGTCAGTTACCAGCTGTTTACGGCCATGAAGGTGCCGGTATCATTCAAGAAGTTGGTTCTGGTGTAAAAGATTATGCAGTAGGCGACCATGTAATCGTTACGCTCATCAGACATTGTGGTGATTGCCATTATTGTGGCGATGATGTTGAAGTTCTATGTGAGGGTGAATTTGATCTTTCACAAAATCCACCTATCACAAATGCGTCTGGCGAAACATTTGAACAAGCGATGAATTGTGGTGCTTTTGCTGAAGAGGTTCTGGTTCATGAAAGCCAGCTGCAAAAAGCGCCAATAGATATGCCGTTTGATGTTGCATCCCTACTAGCTTGTGGTGTGATTACTGGTTATGGGGCTGTTGCACATGCCTCTGATTTACGCCAAGGGCAGCATGCGGTCGTGATTGGGTGCGGGGGAGTTGGCCTTAATTCCATACAGGGAGCCAGCCTGAAAGGCGCTTCATCTGTAATTGCCATGGATTTGGAAGCTGAGAAACGAGAGCTTGCCCTTAAATTTGGTGCAACTCATGCGATTGACCCGCGCGACAGTGATGTGATTGATCAGGTCATGTCAATTACTGGAGGGCGAGGAGCTGATTGTGTGTTTGTTACAGTTGGTGCAAAAACTGCAATTGATAGTGCTCAAAATTTCATTACCAAAAATGGTACAGTCGTCATCGTCGGTATGCCGTCGAGTGATACGCGTGGCGATTATGACCCTGGAACGATGGCAGCATGGGGACAAAAAATTATTGGTACCAAAATGGGGAACTCTGTTATTGCGGTTGATATTCCAGAGTTGCTGGAGCGCTATGCCAAGGGTGAGTACAAATTGGATGAACTCATTTCTGGTCGGTTTAAACTTGAAGATATCAATCGGGCTCTAGACGAAGTGCGATCAGGTAAGGCAATCAAGAATGTGATTGTTTTTGACTAAGCAAGATTAGTCTCTCATAGTCGGAATAATTAAATCGAGTGAGGTGAATGATGCAGGTTAAAGAGCTTAAGACTTTTGTCGTTGGAAATCCGCCACCTCATACGGGTGGTCGCTATTTTATTTTTGTGAAACTGACAACTAATTCAGGTGTTGTGGGCTATGGCGAATGTTATGCGGCGACGTTCAGTCCTGATGTTATGGTCAAATGTATTGAAGACTGTTTTGGTAGATACTTGGAAAATGAAGACCCGCATCATATAGAAAAGTTCTGGCGGCGCGCTTATTCTTCCGGATTTACGCAACGCCCCGATCCTACCATGATGGGCTGTGTTTCTGCACTTGAAATGGCTTGTTGGGATATTATTGGCAAGGAAGCAGATAAACCTATCTATGAGCTTATGGGTGGTTTGGTGCATGAGCGGTTGCGCTCATATACATACCTTTACCCAGAAGATGATGAGAGTGTGTATCCGGCTGACCGCGAAGAAGGTGCCAAGACCGTTTATAATGATCCCGATATGGCGGCTGATGTTGCACTAAAGGCTGTTGAAGAAGGTTTTACGGCTGTGAAGTTTGATCCTGCTGGTGCCTATACCGTTTATGATGGTCATATGCCACGGTTGGTTGATATTGATTTATCTGCTCGGATGTGCGCTGCGGTACGTGAAGCTATTGGCACGCGTGCGGATATTTTGTTTGGAACGCATGGGCAGTTTTCACCAGCTGGTGCCGTTCGTCTTGCCAAGGCGATTGAGCCCTATGATCCGCTATGGTTCGAAGAGCCAGTGCCGCCTGATATGCCGGAAGCGATGAGTATTGTTGCTGGTAAGACTTCAATTCCAGTTGCAACAGGTGAGCGGCTTTGTACGCGCTATGAATTTGCGCGTATTTTGCAAACAGGGGCTGCTTCCATCTTACAGTTGGATTTAGGTCGTTCAGGCGGTTTGCTTGATGGCAAGAAAATCGCTGCCATGGCTGAAACCTATCATGCCCATATTGCCCCGCATTGCTATTGCGGGCCAATCGTTGGCGCAGCCAATGCGCAATTGTCCGCCTGTAGCCCCAATTTTCTTGTGCTTGAGTCCATTAAAAAGTGGGATGGGTTTCATGGTGAATTATTGAAGAAGCCTATTCAATGGGAAGAGGGCTACGTTATTCCTTCCAGGGAGCCGGGTCTGGGTGTTGAGCTTGATGAAACTGTTGCCGAAGCGCATTCTTGGGATCCGCGTGGGCCATTGCACCTAGAGATGAAACCTGATGCGCTGGAATGGAATGAACCTGTCTAGGTCTGGATTCAATTGGGTTCAGACCCTAAGTAAAACGGGAGTCTGATAAATCAGACTCCCGAACATACTGGATAAATAGCTAACTTATTACATGAACCTCAAAAAAAAGAAGTTCTGCAGTGCCCCCACTTAAATAAGTCAATATTTTGCCCCCAGTATTTGTGTAATAGAATCATTAAGTTAATAAGTTCTGAAAAGCAATTTACAATTCCACTTTATTGGTAAAAAAATTTATCAAATTTTTTTGATAACTTGCTTTGTGATGATAAATAAATGGTATAGTCTATTCAATTAATGACTATGAGTCCCAAACTTGTACCAGAAATAATTAAAGAAATGAGTTCTGATTTAACCAATTCAGAGCGTAAAGTAGCTGATGTTTTGCTTCAAAATCACCCACTTTCCGGTTTGGGCGGAATTACAGACTTGGCTCAAAAAGCAGGAGTTTCTACGCCCACAGTAACACGACTTGTCGATAAGCTTGGCTTTTATGGCTATGCTGAATTCCAGCAGGCTCTTAAAGCAGAACTGGATGAAAAAATGTCCCAGGAAATTCTGGGCGGAAAACCGTGGGCAGAAAAAATATCTGAAACAAACGTTCTCAATCATTTTGGCCAGTCGGTAATGATGAATGTACGTAAAACCATCGAAGATATCGATATTGATGCTTTGGAAGACATCTCTCAACTACTGAGTGATCTGAATTCAGCCGTGTATATTTTGGGTGGGCGTATAACGAGTTCAATTGCCGATCATCTGTATAAATATATACGTGTTTTAAGGCCTGATACGTCATTACTGAACCAAACAGGAAACAGCTGGCACAATTGTTTTATTGATTTGAAGAAAGACGATGTTTTAATCATTTATGATATCAGAAGGTATGAGGCTGATCTATTCACCGCTGCAAAGATTGCCAAAGAGGCTGGTGCAAAAATAATTTTACTTACGGATCAGGTACAATCACCAATAGCCGATTTTGCCACCTACACCATCAATGGCAGAATAATGATGCCTAACAACCGTAACTCATTGATTAGCCATTTGCTATTAAATGAAATTATTATTTTTCAGCTTCAGAATAATCTTGGTGATGTGGCAAAAGAACGATGGAATAAGCTGGAAGATATTTTCCAAAAAGAAAAGTTTTTTCACAAGTAGTATAGCTATCTTTGCCTACATTCAGATTGCATTCAGCTTTGACTCGATAAAATTTTAGTTAAATGCTAAGTTATGAAAATACTTTTAGGCTGGGTGGCATATTGAAAGGATATGATAATGACTTTTACCAAAACTTTATTAAGTTCGATTATGGCGCTTGCGATAGCTGTTCCGATTTCCATGGCATCCAATGTTTCAACGGCAGAAGCGGGTCACAAGAGCCATAAGCGTGCTGCCATTATTGCTGGTGCCATCATTGGCGGTGCAATTATCTACCGTCATCACAAGCGTAAAAAATACAAACGCCATTACCGTAAATCTTATGGACATGGGCATTACCGCTCTGGATATCGTTATGGCCATAGATATGGACATCGACATCACCGAGTATACCGTCATCACAGACATGGTCACTACTACGGTGGTTACCGTCAACGCTGGGGTGGCAGATAAGTCCAACTCGATATGATACAATCAATCACACCCGTCAGATCTGGCGGGTGTTTTTTATTGTGCTGATGTTGCTTCTGACTTTCTGGGCATGAGTTCAACCATCAAGATCGCGACAAAAATCAGTCCGCAGCCTATGTAGCCAAGACCTTGAAGACGCTCGCCCAGGAACATTGCTCCAAACAAAGCAGCAAAGAGACTTTCGGTTGAAATCAGAACAGCGGCTGCGCTCTCCGATGTATAGCGTTGTCCGACTGCCTGCAATGTGAAGCCAAGCCCGCCTGCAATTAATCCTGCAAAAAGGATTTCTGGAAGTGCGCCAACAAGTTGATTAGCACTTGGCAGGCTTTCGCCTAAACCGAGGACGCTTGCTAGACCGAAACTCAGCAAAGCCAGAAATGAAGTTACGAAAAACTGTAGTGTTGCCATGGTGACTGGTAGATCAGTTTTTTGCCCAACGCGGCCAGTTAAAATGACGTGCGCAGCCCAGAAGAGGGCACAGATGATGATGAGTATGTCGCCACTATTCAGGCTGGCCAGATCACCGCCACTTAATAGATAAATACCAACAAGTGCCAAGATGGATGCAGGCCAGATGATAAATGGTTGTGCAACACGCAATACGCTCACCATGATAATCGGTACCATGATGACATATAGTGCCGTTAAAAAGCCTGCGTTGGTGACGCTTGTTCCAATAAGGCCTACTTGTTGAAATGCCATCCCTAAAAAGAATGCCAAGCCAACCAAAAAGAATGAGCCTTTAAAGCGCATGATTTCACTTGGCATGGAGGTAATGTTTTTGCGTTTCATTTCTGCATAGGCAAATGGGGCAACCGCAAAGCCTGCAAGCAAAAACCTTAATGCGATAAACAACATCGGGCCGATGTCGTCCATGGCAGTTTGTTGAGCCACAAAACCCATGCCCCATATGGCACCTGCGCAGAGTAACAATAGATTAGCGGTCGTGCGGGACATTTGTTTTTCCTGAAAATGATTTTACCCAAAAAGGGTTAGCGTGGTTTGGAAATTATTCCAACCAATTACTATCTTCACGAACAAGAATAATTGTTGGTCTGTCAGCCTTTAGCGCTTTTGTGATTTGCGTCCCCAAGTCTTCCAGTGAGTCAGGTTGAACAGCATTGCAGTGCATGGCTTTCGCCAGTGCCATATAATCTGGCGATAGGCCATCCACAGCGATGCGCGGTACGTTTGCCTCGCGCATATCATCGCGGATTTGTTTATACCCATCGTTGTGCCAGAGGATTAGAGGCAAGGGCAGTTTTAATTCTGCAGCCGTGACAAACTCCTGTACGGTGAACATCGTGCCACCATCACCAGCAATTGCGATTACATCTCTTGTGGGGTGCGCAAGTTTGGCGCCGATTGCGTTTGGAAAGGCAAAGCCCAGGGCGCAATAGCCTGCCGCGTAATGCCAACATCTTGGTTCATCAACGGGTAATCCAAAGGACGCTGTATAAGTCATCTGCGTTGCATCACCCATGAAGATTGCATCTGATTGGAGTGTTTTTCGCAGCTTGCGAAGAATTTTAATGTGCTTTTGTTCTGATGTATTCAGCGTACTTTGAATGTCTCGTTTAACTTGGGTGACTGATTTTTCTTTGTCGGAAGTATCAGTTTTTGTACTTTTCAAACTTGCATTCAATTCTTCCACAGTTGGAGCAGCATCTGCAATGATGGCTATGTCCGCTTTGTGCAAATCATTCATTTTTGATGGGTCGATATCGATGCGAATGAGTGGACAGGTAAAGTCCAGCTTGCCAATGTAATTATCCGTTTCGGAAAGCTCCGTCCCAATCCCGATTACGAGATCCGCATCTTTCAAGAGTGCTTGCGCTTCCGGTCTGCAGATGGCTCCACCCAAGCTTTGAGGATGGCTTTCAGGCATGATGCCTTTGCCGGCGTTGGATGAAATGACGATTGCACCAGAACGTTCTGCAAGCGTTTTGATATCACATCCAACTGCACCGCCACCAACAAGTATAAACGGGTTATCCGCTTTGCCAATCATATCGGCTGCTTGCTTGATTAAATTGCTATCAGCTTGTGGTCGGGCAGGTGGTGGTGCTGTTTTCCAATCATACTCGATATACATGGCCAGCACATCAATCGGGATTGAGATGTGAACCGGGCGAGGTCTTTTGGATGCAAAGATTGCAAAGGCTTTTGCCATCAGCTCTGGAATTTGTTCAGGTGTTTTTGCGCACTCACTTAAAGCACAAAGAGGGCGCGTAACAGCATTCAGATCTGTCACCTCGTGCAATGTACCATGACCTTTGCCCAGTGTGTCTGAATGCGCTTCTGCTGAGATAAGCAGTAGCGGCACAGAATCCGCGTAAGCCTGGCCTAGCGGTGTTGTTGCATTGGTAACGCCCGGGCCGGAAATCGTAAGACATACGCCAGGCTTTCCGCTGGAGCGTGCATAGCCATCGGCCATGAAACCAGCGCCCATTTCATTGCGTGCATGGATGTGTCTAATCGCTGCATCATCACCAAGGCCGCGACAGAAATCCAAAGTGTGAACACCGGGAATGCCGAAGATTGTATCAACGCCATAGTCACCAAGTAGTTTTAAAACTGATTCACCAACGCTAATTTTCGGATTGCCCATGTGGTGCCTGCCTTTTTATTGTGCAGGCTACAATATATCAGTGCCCGCCACCAAAAGAACCCGTGCGGACAGAATAATCCACTACCAATTCATAATCCGGGTCATCATCTGCATCGATGATTAATTGGCCAGCCTTGTTAAGCAGGCTATGACAGTCACGGCTTAGATGTCGAAGTTGAATTTCTTTGCCTTCAGCTTGATATTTAGTCGCCAAATCTTCAATAGCCTGAAGGGCAGATTGGTCTACGACACGGCTTTGCATAAAATCTATGATAACGCGTTTTGGGTCGCCTTTGATGTCGAATATTTCAGAGAAGCCATCGGTTGAACCAAAGAAGAGTGGGCCTTCGACTTCATAAATCTTGTCGCCTTTGTCGTTTGTTTTTGCAACGGCGTGAATGCGCTTTGAAGCGTTCCAGCTATAGGCCAGGGCAGAAACGATCACGCCAACGACAACTGCAACAGCCAAGTCACTCATGACGGTGACGACAGTTACCAAGATCATAACCAATGCGTCTGTAAGTGGAATACGGCGCAGTATCGTAAGCGACTGCCAGGCAAAGGTGCCGATCACAACCATGAACATAACACCGACGAGAGCTGCCAATGGAATTTGTTCAATCAAACCTGACGCAAACATAATGAAAACGAGCAGGAAGAGTGCAGCTGAGATGCCAGATAGACGGGTACGGCCGCCTGATTTTACATTGATCATGGATTGCCCGATCATCGCGCAACCACCCATGCCGCCGAAGAAACCTGTTACGGTATTTGAAACGCCTTGCGCAATACATTCTTGTGATGCGCCACCGCGACGACCTGTGATTTCACCCACGAGGTTCAAGGTGAGCAGACTTTCAATCAAGCCAATGGCTGCAAGAATGAGCGCGTATGGAAAAATGATTTTAAGCGTTTCAAAATTAATTGGCACCATTGGAATGTGCCAGGTCGGCAAGCCACCTTCGATAGAAGCAAGATCACCCACTAATGGCACATCAATGCCAAACGCAATCACACCTGCTGCCACAATACCAATGCCCGCTAATGGGGCAGGGACGACATTGGTGATTTTTGGAAATACCCAAATAATGCTCATGGTCAGACAGACGAGTGCCAATGTCAGAATAAGCGGAATGCCATCCATCCAGACTTGTGTTCCATCTGGGCCAGCTGTTTTAAACTGCGAAAGTTGTGCCAGGAAAATAACAATTGCAAGGCCGTTCACAAACCCAAGCATAACGGGATGAGGCACAAGGCGAATGAATTTCCCGAGCCTGAATATCCCCGCCAGAATTTGCATGATGCCCATCAGGACGACAGTTGCGAAAAGATATTCAACACCGTGTACTGCAACAAGCGAAACCATCACAACGGCAAGGGCACCCGTCGCACCGGAAATCATGCCCGGGCGACCGCCGAAGACCGCTGTGATCAAGCCAACGATAAAGGCAGCATAAAGTCCGACAAGTGGTTCAACCCCTGCCACAAAGGCGAAAGCCACAGCTTCAGGTACAAGCGCCAATGCAACTGTCAAACCAGACAGGATCT
>CALHIB010000149.1 GCA_938030595.1 uncultured Rhizobiaceae group bacterium
GGCGCGATGTCTGGTGGCTCAGGCGAGCAGGCTCTTCTATCAGCTGGCTGTGCGCAGATGCACCGTTTCTATGATCTTCCAGGTGGTGCGGCGGCCGGTATTGCAGATGCTAAAATGCCAGATATGCAAGCTGGGTGGGAGCAAGCAATTTCCAACCTCTCAGTCGGTTTGAGCGGTCTTAACATGGTTTATGAAAGCGTAGGCATGCATGCATCACTGCTTGGGTTCTCATTGGAATCACTTATTCTTGGTGATGATCTGCTTGGTCAGGTTCAGCGTTGCATCAAGGGCATTGAAGTAACCGAAGACAGTGTTTCTCTTGATGCGATGAAATCGGTTTGTCTGGGTGGTCCAGGGCATTATCTGGGGCATGATCAAACCCTTGCTATCATGCAGACAGAGTATATCTATCCTGAACTTGCGGACAGAACATCGCCTAAAGAATGGGCTGAAATTGGCAAGCCAAACTTGGTTGCAAAAGCTATTGAGCGTAAGCGTGCCATTTTGGATGCACCAAAGGACGTGATTATTGATCCCGTTACGGACGCAGAAATTCGCGCCAAGTTCAAAATACATTTGTCTGCTTAATCATTTTGCACAATCAAACCTTGCTTTGTCTTAAGAGTTTCATAAGCTGTGCGTAGAGATTTACTAATGCAATCTATATAAAGGCTTGTTTGATGAGTAGAATTTCATATTTACAGGATGTTCTCTCCAGTGTTTTTGAACGAGGCAGGATATTTCGCGGTGGTGACGATAAGCGGGATATTGTTGCGTTATGTGATGCGATTTTCTCTGAAAAAGGCGAGGTTTCTGGTAGCAAGTTAGCGGCTAACGTTCTGGCTAAATATGAAGAGCTATCCTTTGACGAGAAGCGTGAATTCTTTTCTCACATTGTCGATAATTTCGATCTTGACCCCGATGCGGTGATTGCTTCTGCCCAAGCCTATATTGAAGATCGTACACCAGCTCATTTGGCAAAGCTCACTAAAGATGCAGAACCAAAGCGCCGTGAATTGTTGCGTCGTTTAAATCAGGTTCCTGGAGCTACCGAGAAACTGGTTCACATGCGTGAAGACTTACTTGTGATGCTCAAGTCAGAGCCAAAATTTGCAAGCTTTGATGCCGATTTCGAGCACCTGTTTTCATCTTGGTTTAATCGCGGATTTTTGGTTCTTAAACCCATTGATTGGAATACCCCTGCCAATATTCTTGAGAAAATTATTGAATATGAAGCGGTTCATGCCATTAATGATTGGGATGATTTGCGCCGTCGGATACAGCCATCAGACCGCCGGTGTTTTGCATTTTTTCACCCTGCTATGCCTGAAGAACCGCTGATTTTTGTTGAAGTAGCCTTGACCAAAGGTCTACCAGAATCTGTGACAGGTTTGCTTGCAGAAGCTCGCGCTTCGATTGCGGATGAGAAGATTGATACCGCTGTATTTTATTCCATATCAAATTGCCAAAAAGGCTTGCGCGGTGTTTCGTTTGGTAATTTCCTTATTAAGCAGGTCGTAAATGATTTGACTCAGGATTTCTCTGGGTTGAAAAACTTTGTGACACTGTCTCCTATCCCGGGATTTAGAAAATGGCTTGAGAGCGAATATGGCGAGAGTGAAGTCACTTCCATAAAAGAAATTATGAATTCGCTTGGGAGTGAAGAAAGCTTCCTTATTGATGAAGCTACGCAATCGCTTGAGAAGCCTCTCAAAATATTGCTGGCAAAATATTTTCTTGAGGCCAAGCGAGCAGATGGTTGGCCGCTTGATCCTGTCAGTCGCTTTCATCTCGGCAATGGTGCCTCTCTCATGCAGTTTAACTGGATGGCGGATATCTCGGAAAAAGGTCTGAAACAATCCGCTGGCTTGATGGTGAATTACAAGTATGATCTTGCAACAGTTGAAGATAATCACGAAAGCTATGCGCGGGAGAAAGAGATTAATACCACGCGTGAAATCAAGGCGTTAGCCAAAACTGAGTTGAAGTAGTTTTAAGCCTGACCGGCAATCTCGATGTATCTTGCTTCCAGTTCTGCCTGTCGTTTGATTGCTACCGGGTCGAGATCAGTTTCAGCAGGAATGTCGGTTCCAAAGTGATTGTATTTATCTTCGCCGCGAACAAGCATAGCAGTATCAAGATCGTGTTTGGTTTGTCTGATATGCGGTGCCAGATATTGAACGTTTAAACCGATACGGCGATCGTTTGAATTGTTTGGCATGGAAGCGTGCAATGTCCAGCCGTGATGAAAGGAAGCCTCGCCCGTGTTAAGTGTACACATGACAGCCTGGCTTTCATCTACGCCTTGAACGGTTTGTCCCTGGAGTAAAACGTTGGTGTTATCTTCAGTGGCTTCGTGATTGTAAACGCCTTTTGTATGACTTCCAGGAATCATGCGCATACAGCCGGATTCTGCTGTAGCCGGAGAGAGTGCCAGCCAAAGCGTTACCTGATCATCATGGCTCAACCCCCAATACGTAAGGTCTTGATGCCAGCTTACGTGGCTGGGGGTGTTGGGCTCTTTAATAATGTAAGTCGTATTATAGAGCAGGATATCAGGGCCAATCATTTGCTCAACAATATCCAGAACACTCGGCATGGTTGCTAGCTCAAGAGGAGAGGTTAGTAGCGTATGGATTTTGGATTTGTAGTGCATATTGCCAAAATTCGCTTCGGCACTTTCAAGTTTCTGGCGGTGATGGTTTGCTTCTTCCTGATTTAGTAGTTCAATGCCAGACACGTATCCATCGCGTTCGTAGTCAGATTTTACTTTGCCCAAATCATGTTTTGCCATCGTATTTTCCTCCACATGTATTGAGTGAAAGCTTAGCTGGAATTTACGGTAAGCCAAGTCGCGGATTGGCAAATATTATGTCGTCTCTGATTTGGGTTTTCGGTTGACCAATACAATACCTACACCGACCAGCAAGAGCGCGGTTAGGATGTTCCAAGTGAGTTCTTCGCCTAATATTAGCCAGCCGAAAAATACGCCAAACAAGGGTGCTAAAAAGCTGAAGCTCGCCATGTCTGAGGCCGGATATATCGAAAGCACCCAGAACCAGGCGACAAATCCTATACAAACAACGAAGACAACTTGTGTTGCAAATATCAGAAAATGTAATGCAGTTGGTTCTGTAAAGGTTTCGCCATAGAACATTGCGATAGGCAACAAGATGACGGCTGAGATTGATAATTGATAAAACAGTTGGGCTTCCGGCTTGATGCTAGAAAACTGTGTTGTGCGCGTAATGAGTGCAATGGCAGCCCACATGGTTGCAGCGATAAGCGCAATGATGTCGCCAACAAGTGATGCTTCACCCATGCCGCTTTTCCCACCTAAGAGAGCAATCGCCGTGCCAATGCAGGCCAGTATTAAACCAAAGACTTTCATGCCAGTAAGCTTATCATCAGGGATTAAGAAATGTGCGCCAAGCGCTACCCAAAATGGCATGGTATAGAAAAGCACAGACGTTCTTGCGACAGTCGTATATTCAATAGCCTTAAATAGTAATGCAAACTCAATAGCAAAGCATATTCCGATTGCAATGCCTGGAATTAGAACTGATTTTCGAAGGTCAATTTTGCTGCCGCGCCATAGGCAATACAATAAGATTAAAACGCCTGCGGCCAACGATCTAAGGCCCGCTTGAAAAATAGGAGCTATACCATCATTTACAATCTTGATGCCAACCTGATTGAGGCCAAGCACTGCCATGAAGACGATCAGTACAATTGCACCCGTCGCATCAATTTTTGATTTACGCTCCATACTTTAATCAACCTGAAGAGAGCTGTAATCTACCATGACATGGTCACGATAAGCTTCGCGTTCACATAGACGGTCATAATAGGCTTTTAGGTTGGTCAAGTCTTTGCGATCAAAATCGAGCGTATAATAGCGGTAAAGTATATGACCAAACATGATATCAGCAAAACTTAACTTCTCGCCGTTTAAGAAAGCCTTTCCGCTCAACTCATACTCAGCGATGGTCATAAGATCAGCCATTTTTGAAACTTGAGTTGCGAAGTTGTCCCAATCACGTTCTTGCCTTGGCGTGCGAATGAGTGTCCAGAAAATATTGTAGATTAATACAGGACAGAGCGATGTTTTTGTCCATTCGGCAATCACATCAAGTTTGCCGCGTTGTTTGTTGTCTTTCGGCCAGAATGTATCATCGCCATATTCTGCACCCAGGTATCTCAAGATTGCAGCGCTTTCGAACATGATGTGATCGCTGTCTTTCAAAACGGGCACTAATCCATTCGGGTTCATCGCTCGATATTCTGGTGTATCTGTGCCACCAAAATGGCCGCCTGTATCAATGCGATCTACTTTTAATCCAAGTTCTGCCAATGCCCACATGACCAGTTGAACATTGCTTGATGTGCTGCGACCTAAAACTGTAATCATGATGAAAATCCTATTAGTATAAAGTTCGACTATAGGAGAAAAATTTTGATAATCCACCTCCATCTTGACCTTATTTGGCTTCTCGCCCATACCATGCTTTAGAACCGTTTTCGTATTGCGAAAGAAACTAAATGCAGCCAATTTCTGATCCAAACTCTTTTTTGACAAAGCTGTTTCATTCAGCGGTTGATGCGGCTGATCCTGCCAAAATAATTACAGATTATCTCCCAATAGCGCCCAAAGGACGTACGATTGTTATTGGGGCAGGCAAGGCATCTTCGCAGATGGGTAAAGCGTTTGAAGAAGCTTGGGCAAAAGAACGAGGCACACCGCTTGAAGGGGTGATTGTCACGCGCTATGATTATGCTTGTGAGTGTGAAAATTTTGAAGTGCTGGAGGCAGCTCACCCTGTACCCGATGAAGCGGGTTTGATCGGTGCAAAGCGCTTGATGGATGCCGTTTCCAATCTAACGGAAAATGATCTTGTGGTGGCACTTATCTCTGGCGGTGGGTCTGCTCTCTTGCCAAGTCCGCCAGAAGGGCTGACATTTGCAGATGAGATTGCCGTGAATGAAGCGTTACTTGCTTCTGGTGCACCGATTTCTGCTATGAATACAGTTCGTAAGCATGTTTCAAACATCAAAGGTGGTAGGCTTGCAAAAGCTGCTTATCCTGCAAAAGTTGTTTCTCTGCTGGTTTCAGACATCCCGGGAGACCATCCGCAATTTATTGCTTCCGGGCCAACTGTTGCAGACGAGGGTACGCGCGAAGATGCGCTTGCGATCATATCGCAATATGAGATGCAACTCCCTGATGCGGTAATGGTTCATATACAATCTCAGAAAGCTGATGCTCCACGACCCGATGACGAGCGTTTAGCGCGTGCTGAACATCATATTTTTGCATCCGCTTCCAAGTCTCTCGAAGCAGCGCAAAAGGTTGCGCAAGAGATGGGCATTGAGACGCATATTCTTTCTGATGCAATTGAAGGCGAAGCTCGCGAAGCGGCGCGTACGCAAGCTGCCATTGCCAAGGAAATTGCGCTTCGGGACAGGCCTTTTAAAAAGCCTGTGCTTTTACTCTCTGGTGGCGAGACGACTGTTACCCTGAAAGGGAATGGCAAGGGCGGACGTAATACGGAGTTTTTACTCTCTTTTGCAATTGAGATTGCGGGTGAAAGTGGTATTCATATTCTTAGTGCTGATACAGATGGTATTGATGGTAGCGAGGATAATGCAGGCGCCTTTGTAAATGGTGATACGGCAGCCAAGATACGTGCTGCTGGGCTTGATCCCGTTGCATATTTGCAAAACAATGATGCGTGGACAGCATTTGAAAAAATTGATGCCTTGTTTATACCTGGACCTACAGGAACGAATGTGAACGATTTTCGTGCCATTCTGATTACCGATTAAGGAGAACTCTGATGAGTGATAGAATTGTAATTGCAGGTGCCAAGCGCACACCAATGGCTGGCTTTCAGGGAGAATTTTCTTCGCTTACGGCCTCTGAACTGGGTGGTGCGGCCATTAAAGCCGCAGTGGAAGATGCAGGTCTGGACGCTTCAAAGGTTGATGAAGTGATTATGGGTAATGTACTTCCTGCAGGGCAGGGGCAAGCACCCGCTCGTCAGGCAAGCTTTCATGCAGGTCTTGATCAAGGCGTTCCTTCTACCACGTTGAACAAGATGTGTGGTTCAGGCATGAAATGCGCGATGGTTGCCTATGATCAGCTTAAGGCTGAGAATGGTGATATTATCGTTGCAGGTGGTATGGAGAGCATGACGAATGCGCCTTATCTGCTGGATAAAATGCGCGGTGGTGCACGTCTTGGCCACGGCCAAGTGATTGACCATATGTTCCTGGACGGCCTTGAAGACGCTTACGACAAAGGCAAGCTGATGGGGCATTTTGCAGAAGATTGTGCTGAAAAATTTCAATTTACCCGAGAAATGCAGGATGAATATGCTCTGAAATCGCTTGAAAATGCTCAAAAGGCAGAAGAGGCAGGTAAGTTTTCTAATGAGATTGCATCTGTTGCTTTTTCCACGCGCAAGGGTGACGTTGAAATTACTGCGGATGAACAACCTCGTAATGCGCGACCAGATAAAATTCCGCAGTTGAAGCCTGCGTTCAAGCGTGATGGGGGTACGGTTACTGCTGCAAATGCTTCGTCTATTTCAGATGGTGCTGCGGCGTTGGTTATGACTCGTGAAAGCGTTGCGGAGCGAGAAGGTTTGGAAATTCGTGCCATCATTCATGGTCATGCCTCTCATGCGCACGAGCCTGGCTGGTTTACCACTGCACCCGTGCCTGCTGCCAAGAAACTGATGGAAAAAATAGGCTGGTCGAAGGATGACGTTGATCTTTGGGAGGTGAATGAGGCGTTTGCTGTTGTACCAATGGCATTTATGCATGAGTTTGGTTTGGATCGTGATGTTGTAAACGTTCACGGTGGCGCTTGTGCGCTTGGTCATCCGATTGGTGCTTCTGGTGCTCGTATTATCGTAACTCTTCTTAATGCGCTTGAAACGCATGATAAAAAACGAGGCCTTGCTGCTATCTGTATTGGTGGCGGCGAAGGCACTGCAATTGCAATTGAAAGGCCATAAACCTATGGAATTAAATGATAAAATCTCTGCTGTCATAACAGGTGGTGGCTCTGGGCTGGGTGAGGGAACTGCTCGCATGCTTGCCTCGCGCGGTGTTAAAGTTGCCATTTTTGATGTGAATGAGGAGGCTGGGCAAAAGGTAGCAGACGAACTCGGTGGTGTTTTTGCCAAAGTTGATGTATCTGATGCGGCTTCTGTCGCTGAAGGCTTTAAAGTCGCGCGGGCAGCGCATGGTCAGGAAAGTATTGCTGTTAATTGTGCAGGGATTGCACCAGCTGCCAAAACAGTTGACCGCGAAGGCGCTCCACATGATGCATCACTATTTGCAAAGATTATTGGCGTGAACTTGATTGGTACTTTCAATGTAGCCAGTCAATCAGCCGCTGGTATGTGTGCGCAAGATCCAATTACTGAGGATGGCGAGCGCGGTGTTATTATTAATACAGCATCTGTTGCTGCTTTTGATGGTCAAATCGGACAGATTGCCTATGGCTCGTCCAAAGCGGCTGTTGCTGGCATGACGCTACCCATGGCGCGAGATTTATCTCGTAACGGTGTGCGGATCATGACGATTGCACCTGGTATTTTTGGAACGCCGATGGTCAAGGGCATGCCTCAGGAAGTGCAAGATGCACTTGGTGCCATGGTTCCATTCCCATCTCGTTTAGGAGAGCCGGAAGAATATGCGAAACTTGCTGTGTCTATTTGTGAAAACGCTATGTTGAATGGCGAGACGATACGTCTGGATGGTGCGATAAGAATGGCACCTAGATAAGGTTAAGCCCTTTAATATCTAATAAAAAAAGCGCTCTGGGATACAATTCCAGTAGCGCTTTTTTTATGTGAAATAGTTTTGTGGTCATAAATCAAGACAATAAAAAACCCGACAACCAAAGTTGCCGGGTTCTATATGACTTATAATTCTAACGAATTAGAAGTTACGACGTAGACCGATTAGGAACTGGTCGTATTCGATTTCGTCGCCAAGAGATGAACCACCTGGTGAGAATGGACCGAATGCATTGCCTTCGATTGATCCGCCAGAACGCTCTTCACCAAAGCTGTAAGCACCAAATACTTTCAAGCCAGAAACTGGGTACCAGTTAAGACCGATTGTAGTTAGGCTACCATCTTCACCAATGACGTCGTAGTCAACTTGGTTGTGGTATGCAACGAACTCTACGTTATCTGTAAGGTTCATTTGGAAACCAAGACCCCAGATGTTGTCAGCAAAGCCAAGACGACCGTTTGGTGTTTCACCTACGCCAAGATCAGCAACATCGTCTTGCCACATGTAGAAACCACCTAGGATACCGCCAGGTACGAATTCTGATAGGTCAAGAGTAGCATATGCTTTATAAGCGTCGTTTTCGCTGTTTGGAGCAAATTCGCCAACAATACCGACAGTACCGAAGTCTGCTGAGTATTGAATTTTAGCAAGACCAGAAACGTCTGATGCATCTGCACCACGTCCTGCGCCACGGTTATCTTCTAGACCAACAGAGAATGTCCAACCATCTACAGCGTATGTGTAGTCAAGAACGTGTGAGTTTGAGAAGCCGTAAAGACCATCTTCAAAAATCTGTGGAACACCTTCAAGGTTCATGCCAGCTGCGAAGTTAGCATTGAACAATGAACCACCGATACCAGCACGTAGACCAGCGATTGTGATGAAAGCTTGGTCAACTTCGAAGTTTGATCCGCCACCATCGTCAACAGCGTTGTTTGACTGTAGACGGATAAGAGCGCGAAGTGTGCCCCAATCAGTTTCGTTACGTGTGTCGATGTCAAAACGTGTACGTGTAGTCCAACGTGTGCTTTCAACGTCAGCAATACCATCGCCAGCAGCGAATAGTACATTGCCATCATCGTCTAGGATGTCAGCTTCAACTGTGTTTCTAGTTTTGTTTTCAGCATTGAATTTTGAGTACTGTGTACGTACATAACCGCTGAAGCGGATACATGTTTCAGTACCAGGAATGAAGAAGAAACCTGAACCGTATGCGTCACAAACGCGTACGTATTCTACTGGCTCTGCTTCAACCACAACAGCGTCTGCTGCTTGTGCACCTGATACAGCAACCATTGCAGCTGCTGAACCAAGTAGAAGAGATTTGATGTTCATAATAGTTTATCCCTATAGGTTACAAAATCCTCGTCATGAACAGGATCCACCCTGTTCTGAGGTACCTTCATCTACGGGATAAGGAGTTAACAAGTCAATTTCATCTGGTCGAAATTTGGCTCTGTAGCGCTTGTAGCTGTGGGACTGTAGCAATTATGCAACAGAAATAGCCTCCAGACCTCTAGTTTATTAACAATAAGCTAAAAAACAGGGCTTTGGAAGCAAGTTATTTTGTTGATAAACCCGTTAACACAAGGCTAACGGGTTCATTTTGTAACCTATAGAGCGAATCTATAGAAAATAGCCTGTAGTGGATTAATCTTCAGGCAAAACCTGACCCAATCACTTGGGTCAGATAATTCTTTAACTTCGATTAGAAGTTACGACGAATACCGATTAGGAACTGATCGAAACTTACATCTTCACCCGCGGTGAATGAACCACCGTTTGTTGTCGGGTTAGCAAATGGACCACGTGCGTTGTTCACAAGTGCACCATTGCCAGAAATTGTGTCACCAAAGCTGTAGAAACCATAAACTTTCAAGCCTGAAACTGGGTACCAGTTAAGACCGATCGTTGTTAGGCTCTCGTCGCTTTGACCTACACCTGAGATTTCATTGTGGTATGCAATGAATTCAATTTGGTCTGTTAGATTAGCTTGGAAACCTAAACCCCAAGATTGATCAGCTTGAACGCCCAAGAAACGTGATTGGTTTGATGCGCCACCTACATCTAGGTCTTGCCAGATGTAGTAACCACCAAGAATGCCGCCAGGAACAAATTCTGACAGATCAAGTGTAGCGTATGCTTTATATACGTCGTTATCGTTAGCGCCGCTTTCTGAGAACTCACCTACAATACCAACTGAACCGAAGTCAGCAGAGTATTGTGCTTTAGCAAGAAATAGTGCGTTACTTGCGTCACGACCACCGCGAGTCGTAACACCATCAACATTTGTTACGCCACCAGGAGGGAAGCCATCGATGTCTTCAACACCAACTGACAGTGAAAGACCATCAATTGCGTATGTGTAATCAAGTACAAGGTTGTTTGAGAAACCGTAAATACCATCTTCAAAGATTTGTGGTACACCTTCAAGGTTTACACCAGCTGCGAAGTTAGCGTTGAAAAGTGATCCGCCAACACCAACACGTAGGCCAGCAATTGTAAGGAAAGCTTGGTCAACTTCAAACTGTGAGTCACCACCGTCACCGTCAGCGTTGTTTGAGCGGAAACGGATAAGAGAACGTAGTGTACCCCAATCTGTTTCATTTCTGATGTCAATATCAAGGTTAATACGTGATGCCCACTGTGTTGATTCTACATCAGCACCAGATTCATCGCCTTCAACGTTAAGTTTTGAGTATGTTGAACGTACATAACCGCCGAAACGGATACATGTTTCAGTGCCAGGGATGAAGAAGTAACCTGAACCGTATGCGTCACAAACGCGTACGTATTCTACTGGTTCTGCTTCAACCACAACAGCGTCAGCTGCTTGTGCACTTGATACGGCAACCATTGCAGCTGCTGAACCAAGTAGAAGAGATTTAATGTTCATAATTTTTTTCCTGTTTTGGAATTTTTGTAACCCAGCACGAAGCTAGTGGTAAAATTACTACATTTAATATGGATGGTTGGTCAATCTAACTGCTGTGAATAATTGATGATAATTAAGCATCTGGCGCAATTCACTTTTAACGTGTGGTAAAATTACAACATAATTTGAGTTTGATTGTGGAATTTTTACCATTAATTAACTTCCAATTGTCCTGAAAGTAGAGTTTTAAAGGCTTGGAATACAGAATCTTGATGTTATATGTATTGTCGTAAGGGACATATTTATACATTGTATCGGAGTTGGGCTTGTACACGGGCAAAGATTTAAAAGTTTTTAGGGAATCAAGAGATTGGTCTTTAAGACGGTTCTCTACAGTCGTTGGTGTTAGTGTGAAAACACTACAAGTTATGGAAAAAGAAGATAAGCCAATTCCATTGCAGCTTCGATTAGCGCTTGCTGCACTTAAGGAAGGTATTCATCCTATAGAATGATAAAAATTTAATTCTCACAGCTATTTGATTTTTCATTTACCAGTTTCTAGCATTAAATACTTTCAAGAAACTGGAGCAGGGATTTTGATAGCTGTGCCTAAAAGCGTTGCTGTAAAATGCAATTTACAATTACTATTAGAGCAGAAAAACTGGAGTGTTGAACAGGCTGCAGAAGCGCTAGGTGATTCTCCGCTTAGACTATACCGCGTTCTTGAAGGTGAAGAGCCTTTTGGTCGAACAGCTACTTTGGCAGCATTAGCCTTGAAACATAATCTTCCGCCTATTGAATAGAAAAAGCCGCTGATTTAGCGGCTTTTTTTGTTTTTAGTAATATGAGAGGCTTTAAACCTTCACACGCTCTGATTTAGGGTCATACATCGGCTTCATGCTGGCTTCGGCTTCAAAGCGTTCGCCGGCGATTTCAATCTCGAACTTGGATTCGAGCATTTCTGCAGCCTTCTCACCTTTTGAAGGTACATAGCCAAGGCCGATTGCTGCGTCCAATGTGTGACCGTAGTTTGCAGAAGTGATGTAAGAAACAATCTCGCCATCTCGGACAATAGGCTCATGGTGATACATCAGTGGCTGAGGGTCTTTGAGTGCAAATTGAACAAGACGTGTTTCCAGCCCTTCTTCTTTCTTACGAAGTACAGCATCACGGCCAACAAAGTTCTCTTTGGCAGTTTTAACTGCAAACCCAAGCCCTGCTTCAAGCACATGATCTTCACCAGTAATATCGTGACCAAAGTGACGGAAAGCTTTTTCTATGCGTAAGGAGTCCATCATATGCATACCGCAGAGTTTAAGTCCCATATCGATGCCAGCTTCATGTAGTGTTTCGAATGCATGAGCTGCCATGTCTGTAGGGATGTAAAGCTCCCAACCCAACTCACCGACGTAAGTCACACGGTGCGCACGGGCTAATCCCATACCAAGTTCGATTTCATGTGCTTGACCAAACGGGTGATTGTCGTTTGTCCAATCATGGTTTGATACTTTTTCAAGTAGACGCCGTGCATTTGGCCCCATGATAGCCAAGACACCTTCTGCGGAAGTCATATCCATCAGGATGACGTTGAAATCACCTTTGTACTTATTCATCCAATGGAGTTCTCGTTGAACAGTGGCTGCTGGTGTAACTACGATATAGCTTGTTTCACCCAAGCGCGTAACGGTGACATCTGCTTCAATACCACCGCGTTCGTTCAAGAACTGGGTATAGGTAATTTTACCAACTGGTACATCAACATCATTGCCACAAATATAATTGAGATATTTACAGGCGTCTTTGCCTTCAACTCGGATTTTACCAAATGAAGTCATATCATACATGCCAACGTTTTGGCGTACAGCGCGATGTTCTTCGGCTGAGTTTTGGAACCAGTTTTGACGTTTCCAAGAGTATTTGTATTCGGCTTCCTGATCAGGATATGCAAACCAGTTTGCACGCTCCCAACCTGCAACTTCACCAAAGACTGCGCCTTTGTCTGCTAAATGTTGATGAAATGGCGTACGGCGTACACCACGTGCGGTTGCCATTTGACGGTAAGGGAAGTGGTCAGCATATAAAAGACCGAGTGTTTCCTTCGAGCGCTCAAACAGATATTTTTTATTGTTTTGGAATGGTTGCATTCTGCGAATGTCTACGTCCCCCAAATCAAACGGTGGAAGACCTGTATCCATCCATTCAGCCAACGCCCAACCTGCGCCACCTGAAGACTGGATGCCTATTGAATTAAAGCCAGCCATGACGAAGAAGTTTTTAACATTTGGCGCTTCACCTAAATGATAAGCATCATCGGGCGTGAAGCTTTCTGGGCCATTGAAAAACGTATGAATGCCAGTTTCCCCTAAGAGCGGTACGCGCTCAACAGCCATTTCAAGGATAGGCTCGAAGTGATCGAAGTCTTCTGGCAACTGGTCGAACTCGAAATCTTCCTTAATGCCGTCCATGCCCCATGGTTTTGATTCTGGTTCAAAGGCACCTAGAAGAATTTTGCCAGCATCTTCTTTATAGTATGCACATTCATCCGGAATACGGAGCACGGGCATTTGTTTAAGGTCTGGTACATTTTCGGTTACAATGTAAAAATGCTCACAAGCATGTAGAGGTACATTTACACCAGCTTTTTCGCCAACTTCACGAGCCCACATGCCGCCACAGTTTACGACGAAGTCAGCTTCAATAGTACCGCTTTCATCCGAGCCGTCTTTTTCCCAGGAAACGCCTGTTACAGTGCCATTTTCAGTGTGGATGTCTGTGACTTTAATATGTTCAAAGACTTGAGCACCATTCATTTTAGCACCCTTAGCAAGTGCCAATGCGATATTTGCAGGGTCGCCTTGTCCATCTTTTGGCAAGTAAACACCGCCAACAACGCCATCAATATTGAGTTTAGGGTAGTAGCCTTGCACTTGCTCAGGAGTGATCTCTTCAACTTCAACACCGAATGCACGCGCCATGGATGCTTGGCGTGTGATTTCCTCCATACGCTCTTCAGTGAGAGCAACGGTCACAGAACCACAACGACGAAAACCTGTAGCAACGCCAGTTTCTTCTTCCAATTTCCCATATAATTCTTGGCTGTATTTTGCCAGACGTGTCATGTTCTTGGATGATCGTAATTGCGCAATAAGGCCTGCCGCATGCCATGTTGTGCCAGATGTTAATTGCTTGCGTTCAAGTAGAACAATATCTTTCCAACCCAGTTTTGCTAGGTGATAGGCAACAGAACAACCAGCAACGCCACCGCCGATGATGACAGCTCTTGCTTTAGAAGGGATAGGTTTGCTCATTAGGTAGGTCTCTCTTAATAAACGGGTTTAATTTGAATAAGTTGATATAAAGCGTTTAAGGCGTGTTGCACCTTCACGTAATTTTTCTTCTGGCTGGCAAAGGCTAATGCGAATATGTCCTGCTGCTGACGGGCCGAAACTGTCACCTGGCATGACGCAAAGCTTTTCTTGTTCCAGCAGTCCGAATGCGAATTTTTCTGATTCCATTGTGATATTACGGATATCGATCATGAAATACATGCCACCGTCTTCATTTAGAATCTGAACGCCGTTTGCGCCTGATAGTGCTTCTCTGAAAATGCCACCACGTTTGGTGAATAGTTCTTGTAACTCACCAACACCGTATTCATTATTAAGCGCTTCGGTTGCTGCTCTGCTGATAAAGTCTGATATGCCATAGCTGTTTACCAGATTATGTTGCATAAAATTGTGCACCATGTCTGGCTCTGCCACGATCCAGCCCATACGCCAGCCTGTCATCACATGGCTTTTTGACATGGAGACAAGAACAATTGTTCGTTCTTTCAAACCAGGTAGGGCGCGTGGTGATATGTGTTTGCCGTTTGATAAGGACCAATAGACTTCATCAGAAATAATCCAGAGATCATGTTTGGTGCATACCTCGCCGATAGTTTCCAATGTCTCGCGGCTATATATTGCGCATGTTGGGTTGTTTGGCGTGTTTATTAAAACGGCTTTTGTATTCGGCTTTATCGCTGCC
>CALHIB010000150.1 GCA_938030595.1 uncultured Rhizobiaceae group bacterium
GGCCTTGCGTTTTGTGATGCGGGCGAAGAAGCGCTTGCCCTTGAGGATATGAAAAGCCGCTGGCCGAATGCTTCTTATGGCGAGAATATTGCTTTGACGCGTGAGATGGCCAAACGGATTTTTGATCCGCAAAACTGGTCACCCGATACGCCTCTACGCGTTACGTTGATCGGAACTGATTTTCAAATCCGCGTATGGGACACACTCCTTGGTATTCCTCTTGGCCGCGCCAAAACCTATTCTGACATTGCTGAAGCGATTGAAAATCCAAAAGCCGTTCGTGCCGTTGGTGCTGCGGTTGGGCGCAACCCGATTTCTTTCGTCGTGCCGTGCCACAGAGCCTTGGGAAAGTCCGGTGCGCTAACGGGCTATCACTGGGGCCTAACCCGAAAACGCGCCATGCTTGGCTGGGAAGCGGGTGTGTCTGGTTAAGCCTGATACATCTTTCTCCTTCTTTCCTTAGTTGCCTGCGTCCCAACCTGTGAACCATCATGGAAGGTTCCAAACCAACGATCCCAAGGCATTTCCTGATTGCCATAATTACATTCATAGTAACGATGGTGCAGCTGGTGATAGAACGTGCCTAGCGCCAAGCGTGGCTTGTCTTTGATGAGTAAGTCTTCGTAGCCTGTATGGGTCATCGCAGCGCCTGGGCCTTGATAGATCACATGGAAAAACAGATGTATTGGATGCGATGGCACAATCCAGTGAATGCAAAGTGTGGAGAGATACAGGAAATGCTCAACCGGATGCATGGAAAAACCAGACCAGGGGCCAATGTTTACATTGCGATGGTGCAAGATATGGAAATGTTTGTAGAAAAACGGAACATGCAACAACCGATGCACCCAGTAAAAATGAAAAGCTGACCAGATTGGCAAGAGGATCAGCGCAAGCACAAACCAGACAGGGTTTTCACCAGGCGTTATTGTTGGGATATAACCATTTCCCATCAACCACATGGTAAGCGCCTGAAAGGCTGTCAGTTGCGCAACACCACTGGTCAGTGACCAGAACATATTGTCATGCACTTGATTGGCAAAGTTCCAAAGCCGGTTGCCTTTGGCTTGATCACGATGGTCAAATTTCAGCGTCTTACCCTGACCTTCCCGCATGTAAAAATACCAGTGTAGTCCGCCTGCAATTACAAGCATTAGCGCGATGTTGATTATCCAGATTTGAAATACCCAACCAAAGGCAAAGGTTGAACTGGTTTCAAGCGATGGATAGGCAAACAGCCAAAGTGCGACGGCCAAAATAACCATCATAACGCGTTCGCTTAACATCAACCAATTACGTGCAAACCAAAGAACCAAAAACTTTGGGCGTGGTGGCCAACTGAAAATTGAAGGATCGGCAAGCGGCAGGTCCGGATGATAATTCCACTCTTTGCTCATGCCAGTATCATTTGCGTCTTTTGACATTTTATCCTCCATGCAGTGGGTAAAGTGTAATTCAAAATCGCGCGTTATGAAGGACGCATAAAGAACAATAATTTCGCATGTGGGTTCTTTCCCTCTCCCGCAAAATCAAATGTGTGGGAGAGGGTGGGCTACCTGCGCGACAGCGCAGAAGGTCGGGTGAGGGGTAATGTTAGCAAAACTGTATATGCGTCGACATTACCCCTCATGCCGCAAGCCTATCGCATTTCTGTGATCCCCTCGATCGCTTCGCAATATCGCGCCTATCGCTTCGCTCAAGTGCGCCACCTTCTCCCACACAGAACGTTTTGTGGGAGAAGGGAAGACATAAATCATCGTTCACTAGCCCGAATCTCGAACTGCGTTATCCTAATATTACAAAACATGCGGAGTTCTCAGTGGAGAGCCTCTAGTGTTTGTTTATATGGTTCTCAACTGAGAACTCCACGTAGAGATTTTTAGAACCGCCTCCCAGGATAAATCGTGGGGGTCCAGCCTTCTAGGAGGGAATATATCCGAAATATACTCCTTACCGCTCTACTGTCTCTATCCTTGTCTAACTTCGGTGGCCAAACTGAGTTCGTTGGATAGACGATAAAGGTATTATGCGGGAAGCAGCAAAAACGGGGAAAAGTTTTTTGAAAAATAATTATTTTTCTCAATGGCAGATGTTTGTCAAAAGTGACCTAACATTTAAAATGTTACGTTGACTGCTTTGCAGAAGACTTGTTTCTTTCTAAACTTTCAAGCCATTGATTTCGGTCTTGCCATTGTGCCCCTAAATCATATTTTTCTACATAAGCATTCTGTTCATTAGAATTTAACGCCCGCCAGTATGGGAAAAAGACTTCGTGAAGAAAAGTTTCACCTGCTCCCATTCTCCAACCAATGCTACCAATAAGTATTTCAGGATATTCTAACCAGGGCGGTAGAATCTCACCTTCAATTTTCTCAAAAGCAAAGGTGCTACTTAGTTCCTTAGCACACTTACGTTTTTCAACGACCCAATCTGGTTCTGGTATGTGAGACGATTCTTTGTTTCTTTTCCAAAATTTCCACTTCATTTATATTAAGTAACCTTTCAACATACCGTAAGCAACTTGAACTACCTCAAAATCGGCATAACTGTCATTAGATACAAAAACTTTAACGGCAACTTTGGGTCAGAACCCGCCGTGAGTCCAAACTGCATCGCCTTAAATTATCTCTCAACCAATCTTAAGCGTAACCGTCCCTCTCGCAACTGGCACTTTTTCATCGTCTTGCCAGCAGACCACATCGACAATCGATAATCGTCTGCTTTTTCTCACAATGGTTGCTCGAGCAAAAATGTCTGCGTCTTTGGTTATGCGAAGGTAATCTATAGTGCTGGTGGTTACGAAAACATCTTGCCCTTCGAGACGGACTTTACCTTCCTGAGGATGAGTATCTGCTTCCAATAGCTTTCGGGTTTCAGCTTCTGCACAGAGTTCGATTGTTGATGCGGAAACGCCGCCGTGGATGGATCTGATCCAGACGTTGCCGATATGGTGGTCGGTGAAGGTCAGGCGGTAGACGCCGTCTTCATCATGTGGCCTAATT
>CALHIB010000151.1 GCA_938030595.1 uncultured Rhizobiaceae group bacterium
ATTATCGTATTAACCTTTGCATTTCTAAACGGATTGTTTGTTGCTGGCATTCTTTCAACCTTCGCCATGTCAATTGGCACTGGCATTACCGTTGCCACACTCGCGCTCATTGCAGTCGGTGCAAAGAACTTCGCTATAAAAATTACAGGTGCGCAAAATAGCCTGGCGACTATCCACCGCGTCATTGAAATATCAGGCGCAGCTCTGGTGTTTATTCTTGGCCTGCTTTTATTCAGTGCAGCACTAACTGCTTGAATTTAACTCAACTGTTGCATTGCAAATTTTTCAAACAGCACTATTTTGCGACTATCTCATACAGTTTGGAATGGTTCTATGTTGAAGAAAAACGATACAAAACCGGGCGTTGGCCCACTCCCTAAAGATCACCCCGAAGTGAAAATCGGTAAAGTCGGAGTTTTGCTCGTTAATCTTGGAACACCAGATGGTTATGATAAAAAGAACATGTACAAATATTTGCGCGAGTTTCTAACAGACAGCCGCGTGATCGAATGGCCGAAAGCACTTTGGTATCCAATCCTTTTTGGTATCGTTTTAAACGTTCGCCCTGCAAAGTCAGGCGCCGCTTACAAATCAATCTGGAACACAGAAAAAGATGAATCCCCACTGCGAACCTTTACACGTGGCCAATCAGAGAAATTAACTGAAATATTCAAGTCCAATGATAATATTATTGTCGATTGGGCCATGCGCTACGGCAACCCATCGATTCCATCACGCTTAGATGCACTGAAAGAAAAAGGCTGTGACCGCATCGTTGTTTTCCCGCTTTATCCTCAATATTCAGCAGCAACAACAGCAACCGTCAGCGACAAAGTGTTTGAACACTTCATGAAACAACGCTGGATGCCAGCGCTTCGCACCATTCCTGCTTACCATGATGAACCAGTTTATATTGATGCACTTGCAGCATCCTTGGAAAACGCGCTTGAAAAAATGGACAAGAAGCCGGAAAAGATCATCGCTTCTTATCACGGTATTCCACAAAGCTATTTCAAAAAAGGCGACCCTTATCACTGCCATTGCATGAAGACTACACGCTTGCTTCGAGAAAAACTGGGCTGGTCAGAGGACTTCCTGCTGACCTGTTTTCAGTCACGCTTCGGACCAGAAGAATGGCTTCAACCTTACACAGACAAAACCATCGAAGCACTTGCACAAGAGGGTGTAAAAGACCTGGCAGTTTTCAATCCAGGCTTTTCGGTTGATTGTCTTGAAACACTCGAAGAAATGGGTGTCGAAGGTGAAGAAATTTTCCACGAACATGGCGGTGAAAACTTCACCTATATTCCTTGTCTAAATGACAGCAAGGAAGGCATGGATGTTATTGAGGAAATGGTGAAACGCGAAATTATGGGTTGGGTCTAATAACCCAGCTCAACGTCTACAAGGTTTTCCAAGCCTTCACCTGATTCATAACGTTTAATCTGACCATCAACATAAGCACCTAAAGATTTAACATCTGAATTGGCTGCCACGTGCGGAAAGATATATGCATTTTCAAACTTCCAAAGCGGACTGCTCGATGACAGCGGCTCTTCTTCAAAAACATCCAAAGAGACACCACCCAGCGTTCCATCCTGCAAGCAGGAAGCAATATCTGTCTCAACCTGACTTTTACCGCGGCCACCATTGATAAATACAGGTGATGGTAAGACAGGATGTTTCGCAAGTTTTCCAAACAAATCGCGATTAAAAATTCCTGTTGTGCCTTGCGTCAGAGGCAATAAGCCAACGAGATAATTCGTTTTACTCAAAAATTCATCAAGGTGAGCTTCATCATAACACTCAACGCCATCAATCTGTTTTTGAGTTCGACTCCAGCCAATCACATTAAAACCAAGTGCTTTGAGTTTGTGAGCAGAGTCCTGCCCCAAGACACCTAGCCCCATAATGCCAACCGTCACGTCGCTTGCCTGCGGTTGTGGCGCATCTGACCATTCGGACCTTTTCTGTGCAGCATCATAATGCTTTTGCTGGCGAAGATGATTTAAACACTGCATGCAAATCCACTCGCTCATGCGCGTGGTTAGCGAGTGATCAACAAATCTTACAATCGGAATCCCTTGAGGAAGAGCAGGATTAGCCAGAACCTTATCAACACCAGCACCGGCAGAAAAAATCACTTCAAGATCAGGCATACGGTCAAAAAGATCTGAATCAAACTCCCACACAAGCGCATATTTAATGCCTGCAAGACTTTCGGGACGTTCCCCTTTTGACCAGTCCACTACTGGCCGGCCATCAAGCCCGTCATGAATTGATCCTAGTTTTTCAGCAGCAGTAAAATCTACAGACAGCAATAAAGTCGATTGATCCATCTTCAGCCTCTACTTTGTTTTAATATCAAATGCCGCTGCCATCAGCGCTTTTGTATAATCTGTTTGAGGGTTCTCAAAAATTTGCTTGGAAGACCCCTGCTCCACGACTTTACCAAGCCGCATCACAATCACTTCATTCGCCAAGGCTTTCACAACTTTAAGATCATGACTGATAAACATGTAAGCCAAATTTCTTCGCTTTTGTAAGTCGCGCAAGAGATCAACAACCTGCGCCTGCACACTCATATCAAGCGCTGATGTCGGCTCGTCCAACATGATAAATTTTGGCTCAAGAACAATTGCTCGTGCAATGGCAATGCGCTGGCGTTGACCTCCAGAAAATTCATGTGGATAGCGATGGCGGGTTTCAGGATCAAGCCCGGTTTCCTGCAATGCATTCACAACCATCTCATCTCGTTGATTGCGATTAAGTTCTTTATTATGAATGGTCAACCCTTCGGCGATAATCTCACCAACAGACATTCTGGGACTGAGCGAACCATAAGGGTCTTGAAACACAACCTGCATCTGGTCGCGAAGACCGCGCATCTGCTTAAACGAATATTGGTTGATATCTTTGCCCACAAACGCAATCTCACCCTGGGAAGAGATCAACCGTGTAAGTGCCATGCCAAGCGTTGTTTTGCCTGAACCAGATTCGCCCACAACTCCAAGGGTCTGACCTTCGCGTAAAACAAGGTCAATTCCATCAACCGCTTTCACGTGATCTACAGTTCTGCGCATGAGGCCTTTTTTAATCGGGAACCAAACCTTCATATCCTTGGCTTCCAAAACAACAGGCGATGTTTCATCACTATCAGGCGGAGAACCTTTTGGTTCTGCCGAAAGTAGATGTTTGGTATATTCGTGTTGTGGCTTGATGAATATCTTTTCTGTCTCACCCTGCTCTACAATATGTCCATGTTGCATCACGCAACATCGATCAGCGATACGACGCACAATCCCAAGATCATGCGTTATGAACAGCATGGAAAGGCCGTTCTTTTCCTGAAGTTCTTTCAACAGTTCAAGAATTTGAGCCTGCACGGTCACATCAAGCGCTGTAGTCGGTTCATCCGCAATCAACAATTCAGGCTCATTTGCAAGCGCCATTGCAATCATCACGCGTTGACGTTGACCACCGGACATCTGGTGAGGATAAGCATTCAGCCGTGTTTCAGGGTCACGAATGCCAACTTGCGTTAAAAGTTCAATCACGCGTTTTCGAGCAGCCTTGCCCGTCATGCCTTTGTGAAGTTCAAGAATTTCCGCAATCTGCTTTTCAATCGTATGAAGAGGGTTAAGCGACGTCATCGGCTCTTGGAAAATCATCGTGATATCATTACCACGAACCTTGCGAAGTTCATCTTCGCTCGCTTCCAGAATGTTTTGACCTTTAAACAATATCTTGCCGGAAGGATAAGAGGCAGCAGCTGGCAGAAGTTTCAAGACGGAAAGCGCTGAAATGGACTTGCCCGAACCAGACTCGCCTACCAGCGCAACCGTCTCGCCTTTTTTGATATCAAACGTAGAACCATGCACAGCAGTTGATGTCTTGCCACTCACAGTGAAAGCAATTGATAGATCTTCAATTTCTAAAATTTTATCGCTCATGTCACCCTCACTCAAATGTCTTGCGAGGATCAAACGCATCGCGTGTTGCTTCACCAATAAAAATCAGTAGCGACAACATTAGCGATATAATGAAGAAACCAGATAGCCCCAACCAGATTGCCTGGGGATTATTTTGCCCTTGCTTCAAAAGCTCTCCAATCGAAGCAGACCCAGGCGGCAAACCAAACCCAAGGAAGTCCAATGAGGTCAATGTGGTAATTGAACCATTGAGAATAAATGGCATGAAGGTCAAAGTCGCTACCATCGCATTGGGAAGCAAATGCCGCCACATAATGGTACGGTTGTTGACACCAAGCGCACGCGCAGCGTTTACATATTCAAAATTACGAGCCCGCAAAAATTCGGCACGAACCACCCCAACAAAACCAACCCAGGAAAATAACAACAAGATACCAAGCAGTATCCAAAACCCTGGCGCCAGAACCGAAGATATAATCAGTAATAAATAAAGCACAGGCAGCGCTGACCAGATTTCAATAAAGCGCTGGAAGAGCAAATCTGTAAGACCGCCAAAATAACCTTGAACCGCACCTGCCGTTACACCAATAACCGCAGAAGCAAACGTTAGGATTAACCCAAACAAAACCGAAATCCTGAACCCGTAGATAATGCGCGAAAGGACGTCCCTGCCCTGGTTATCCGTACCAAACCAATTCATATTACCAAGATTACAATTCACATCGGCTGCACCATTTTCATAAGCGGCGCATCGTGTTTCCTTATCATATAGCCAGCTTGGTTTTGATGGCGCAGGCTCAGGGATCTCAGTATTCACGGTATTAAACGAATAACGAATCGGCGGCCAAATCGCCCAACCATTTGCTTCAAAAGCTTCTTGTATTTCCGGGATTCGGTAATCTGTTTGCGGTAGAAAACCATCGTCACCCAGAAAAACTTCCTCTGAATAATCTTTGAAAATCGGCGAGTATAATTCACCTTTGAAAGAGACCAGGATCGGACGGTCGTTTGCTATGAACTCTGTAAACAAACTCAAAACAAACAAAATTGAGAAAATCCAGAGCGACCAGTAACCACGACGATTGGCTTTAAAGTTCTGCCAGCGGCGTTGATTAATCGGAGACAGAAAAGGCTGCTTGCGTTCTGATACTTCTGTCATGTTATCTGCAACACTCATCAGACATCCCTCGCTTCAAAATCAATACGGGGATCAATCGTTGTGTAAATAATATCTGAGATCAGGCTCACAATGAGCCCCATCAAAGAGAAGATATAAAGCGTTGCAAATACAACCGGATAATCGCGCCCGACAATGCTTTCAAAACCGAGAAGTCCGAGACCATCCAATGAGAAGATTGTTTCGATCAAAAGAGAACCCGTAAAGAACGATGTAATGAAGGCTGCTGGAAAGCCTGCAATGATAATCAACATTGCGTTGCGAAATACATGCCCATAAAGAACCTTGTTTTCGCTCAAGCCTTTAGCTCTAGCCGTCTGCACATATTGCTTCCCGATTTCATCAAGGAATGAGTTTTTGGTCAGCAGCGTTGTCGTTGCAAAAGAAGACAAAACCATAGCGGTCAACGGCAAAGCCAAGTGCCAGAAATAATCACCGATTTTTCCAAGTATGGAAAGTTCATCAAAATTATCTGATGTAAGCCCACGCAAGGGGAAGAGATCAAAAAAGGATCCACCTGCAAAAACAATAATCAGGAAAATACCAAACAAGAACCCTGGTATGGCATAAGCAACAATGATTACACCACTTGTCCAAATATCAAACTTGCTGCCATGGCTCACCGCTTTTTTAATACCCAGCGGGATAGAAATTCCATAAGATAAGAACGTAATCCAAAGCCCAAGCGAAATCGATACGGGCATTTTTTCTATGATTAAATCAAGAACATTTTTACTGGTAAAATAACTCTCACCAAATTCAAATCGGGCATAATCCCAAACCATTTTACCAAAGCGCTCATGAGCAGGCCTATCAAAGCCAAATTGCTTTTCCAGTTTTTCTATGAACTCTGGATCAAGACCCTGCGCGCCACGATATTTGGAAGACGCATCAGCACCGACATCAAGGCCTTCAGAAGCAAGTCCGCCATCACCACCTGAAATACCATCAGTTGCGCCTGAAGCCTGACCCGATAATTCTGCCGCGATCCGCTCGATTGGACCACCTGGCGCAAATTGTATGATTGCAAAGGAAATAGCCAAGATACCCAAAATTGTCGGGATCATTAAAAGCAGTCTTCGCAGAATATATGCACCCATTAAGCGCCCGTCTCCAGCTTGGCAAACAAACCAAAGTGATTCGTTTCTATTCCAAACTTTTAACAGCTTTAGGTCACGAGTGCATCATTTTCAAAAGACAAGAACCTTACTGTTTAAGTTCTTTTTCTTGAGCCTCATCAATCCAGAAGGACAGCGTGTCCACCCCCAGATACCCAGGTTGTGGAAGCGGCACTTGAATGTGTCTCCATTTGGCAAACCAGATATCAGGATTATGCCATTGGGGAACAGCATAAAAACGCCATTTCAAAATACGATCCAACGCATAAGTAAGCGCTACAAGCTCCTCACGATTAGGAGCAAGTATAATTTTCTCAACCAGTTCATCAATCATCGGTTCACTGATACCAGCATAATTACGACTGCCTGAATTCTGCGCAGATGAAGAAGACCAATAATCACGCTGCTCATTTCCAGGCGAAGCAGATTGTGCGGTGCGTAATGAAGCCATGTCAAAGTCAAATGTATCAGCTCTCAGTTTGAATTGAGCCGTATCCAAAACACGTAAAGAAGCATCGATACCAATTTTTTTTAAGCTTTCAACAAATGAGTTGGTACTACGTTCTGATTCAGGGTCAGCGGTAATAAACTCGATTGTAAACGGCTTACCAGAAGCATCCAGCAACTTACGATTTTCATCGAATTTAAAGCCTGCTTCCTTGAATAATTTTAACGCACGGCGTTGAAGCTTACGTGTAGTCGAGGGCTTGCTGTAATCAGGAAGTAAAAACTCTTGCGTGAAAAGCGCCTCAGGCAGTTGGTCTTTATAAGCTTCCAATATTTCTTTTTCACGTCCCTGAGGCAGACCCGAAGACTCTAGTTCGCCACCCTCAAAAAAACTGTCAGTTCGCTTATAAAGATCAAAAAACAAATTCTTGTTGAGCGTTTCGAAATCAAGCATCAGCGTAATCGCTTCACGCACACGTACGTCTTTGAATTTATCCAAACGTGTATTGAAAAAATAACCCTCATAAACTTGGCCACGTGTAACAGGAAACGTCATTTTCTCTACGTCACCCTTTTCAACGGCATTAAAATTATATTCCTTAACCCAGCGACTTTCCTTTGACTCAATCCAATAGTCCGCAATTTGGCCTTTTTTGAAAGCCTCCCACATTGCATTTTGGTTCAAGAAATAAGTGTAACGAATACTACCAAAATTAAATCTTCCCTTTCGAACTGGAATATCCTGCGCCCAATAATCTTCAACACGTTCATATTCAATATACTTACCAAGTTCATATTTACCAATTTTGTATGGCCCAGAACCTAATGGTGGTTCTGTGGTAGGTTGTGAGATATCTCGCTTGTTACCTTCAGCATCCGTCCCCTCCCACCAATGTTGTGGCAAAACAACCAGATCGCCAATGATATGCGGGAGTTCACGATTACCCTTTTGATCAAACTTAAATGTAACTTCATGATCTCCAGTTTTTTCAACCGATTCAACATTTTTGAAATATCCGCCCCATAAAGGATAGTTCTCACGCAACACTTTCATGGACCAGATTACATCTTCTGGTTTGATTGGCTCCCCATCATGCCAACGTGCTTTTTCATTAATGCGATACACTGCCCAGGATGAATCGTCCGCCTTGCGAAATTCTTTTGCAACCAACCCATAGGATGCACCAGCCTGATCGCGTGATTGCTCCATCATGGTATCATATAAAATACCACCAAAATAACTCAGCTGAACTGGCGGGCGTCCTCTAACGATGAACGGATTAAAACTGTCATAACCACCAAAGGCGGTACGCTTTAGCAGACCACCTTTGGGTGCATCAGGGTTTGCATGTTCGTAATGTTTGAAATCAGGAGAATATTTCAACTCACCTATCAACGCATCACCATGCCTCCATTTACTTTCGTCTGCCTGCGCCAATGGTGCAAAAGCGAACAACAGAACGAGTGAGATCATGTGTGGAGTAAAAAAGCGAAATTTCAAAATAGCATCCTTAAGTTCAAAATATATTTTTTTAAGGATAGTCGCTAAGTGTGCGAAAGCAAGCTTTTAAGGGTTACACTTTTGTGACCTTACAAATAAAAAAGCCAGGCAAATTGCCCGGCTTTTATTTTAAAACTATTTTATTTTGTCTATTGAGCAGGTAGCTCTGCTGGGCTAGCAGCTTGGCCACGTAGGTATGCAATCAAATCAGCACGATCTTGAACTTTTTTGATACCACCAAAACCCATTGAAGTTCCTTTTACGAACTTCTTCGGCTTCCAAAGAAAGCCGTTTAGCTCTTCATAAGTCCACTGTTTGCCTTCACCATATGCCTTCAACGCACCAGAATAACCAAACCCGTCAACAGATGCGATATCGCGGTTTACAATTTCATAAAGTGCCGGGCCGACTTTATTAGCTCCGCCAGAAGATGCGTCATGACAAGCTGCACATTTCTTGAATACACCTTCACCAGCTGTAGCATCTGCACTAGCAAGAAGCGGCGTTACAGGATCAAATGCAGGGCCGGCAGGCTCCTCACTACCACCAGTTGATGCTTCGGCAACTTCGATAGCATAACCTTTTTGCTCTGGGTTCTCTGAATGAAAGATTCCGTCAGATGCAAAGTTTAGTCCCATGACCAGAAAAACAGTTCCCAGAACTGCCATTGCGATTTTGTTGAACTCAAATGAATCCATCGTCTTAAAACTCCTTTTTGCAACAGGATATAACCTGCGCAGTTGCCACATAATAACGTAGCGTTTGTATTTGCCAGAACTTATTGCGTTTACGTGTCATTTACAACGCCTCTGTTAGAGGTTTAGTGAGACTTTTTGACACTATTTGCAAGATTGATTAGCGAAGTTTTCAACGAGAATCCAATAGAAAATGACAAACCACACATTTCGAGCATTATAATTGCTGTTGCACGCGCTAATGACCTAAGCAAATAGTTTGAACTTGTTAGCACTATCCAACACAGTGTAGACACGCTAGAAATTAATAAACTGATCAAAAACACATGAAAGACTAAGACAATGGCCATTAGCAAAATTTCTTTTCAGGGCGCCAAAGGTGCCAATTCGGAAATTGCTATCCGTGAAGTTTACGGCAATGATGTTGAGGCCATTCCTTGTGATACATTTGAAGACGCTTTCAATACGCTCACCAAGGGCGAAGCTAATCTGGCGATGATCCCGATTGAAAACACGCTTGCAGGCCGTGTTGCTGATATCCATCACATCCTTCCGCAATCAGGAACGCATATTATTGGTGAGCATTTTTTACCAATCCGTTTTGATTTGATGGTTTTGCCAGGTGTTAAACTGGAAGAAATTAAAACTGTCTACAGTCACGTCCACGGTCTTGGCCAATGCCGCAACATCATTCGCGACAATGGTTGGAAAGCGGTTGTGGGGGGCGATACTGCTGGCTCTGCCAAACTCGTTTCAGAACGTGGCGACCGCACCATAGCAGCCCTCGCCCCTGCCCT
>CALHIB010000152.1 GCA_938030595.1 uncultured Rhizobiaceae group bacterium
ACCACGACTTTATCCGCGAACGTCAAAGCTTCTGTTTGATCATGGGTTACATAAATCATGGTATGTCCCAGTTGACGGTGCAGGTCTTTAAGCTTTGTGCGCAACTGCCATTTCATGTGAGGGTCAATAACGGTAAGCGGCTCATCAAATAGAATTGCGTTTACATCATAGCGAACAAGACCACGCCCAAGAGATATCTTTTGCTTCTCATCAGCTGTTAAGCCACGCGCTTTTCGATCGGCTTTTTCTGAAAGATCAAGAACATCGATCATTTCGTTTACACGCTTGGAAATTTCGTCTTGGGGAACACGGCGGTTTAAAAGCGGAAATGCAAGGTTTTGACGAACTGTCATCGTGTCGTAAATAACGGGGAACTGAAACACCTGAGCGATGTTACGTTCTTCAGGCTGTAAATGTGTGACATCCTGATTATCAAACTTAATGTGACCTTTGGATGGAACCAGCAAACCAGAAATAATATTTAGCAAAGTTGTTTTGCCACAACCTGATGGGCCCAGAAGCGCATAAGCGCCACCATCTTCCCATTCGTAGTCTATTTCCTTTAGAGCAAAATCAGCATCTGTTTTTGGGTTCGGGTAATAAGAGTGAGCCAGTTTATCGAGTGTAATGCGTGCCATGATCTTACCTCAACTCTGACTATCAACAGATGGAGCAGAAACAAGGTTTTCATTCTGATCAAAAATGAAAAGGCTTTTCTGGTCGAGATATGCTGGAACCGTATCACCAATTTCCACACGGTGAACTCCGTGCATCAAGGCAACCATGTTTACATCTTCGCTCTTCAGGTGGATGAAACTTTCAGACCCTGTGATCTCGGTTGTAGAAACCTTGCAATCCAGCTTCATGGATTTACCGCTTGGCTTTTCTAGCTGCATATGATGCGGCCTGATACCAATCTTGTAATTACCTTCTGCCAAACCTGACATGTTTTTGGGAACTTCAATTGAGTTGTCATGGAAACTAAATTCCCCACCCGCTTTTACTACTGAAAATATATTCATTGGCGGGTCAGAAAATGTTTGGGCAGTCAGCAAATCAGACGGCCGGTTATAGACATCGATTGTTGTATCAAACTGCGTTACCTGACCTTCGTGTAACGTAGCAGTTTTTCCACCAAGCAAGAGTGCTTCTTGGGGTTCAGTTGTTGCGTAAAGAAAAATCGCCCCCGTTTGGGCAAATATCTTCGGCAATTCTACGCGTAACTCTTCGCGTAATTTATAATCCAAATTTGCAAGGGGTTCATCGAGCAGTACAAGCTCAGCATCTTTAACCAAGGCGCGTGCTAGTGCAGTTCTTTGTTGCTGACCGCCTGACAAATTTAAAGGCGTCCTGTTTAGATAGGGAGTTAGTTTCAAAAGCTCTGCGGCCTCATTGACGCGACGGTCTATGGTTGCCTGATTAATTCCCTTTACTCGCATTGGTGAAGCAATGTTCTCATACACACTCATCGCAGGATAATTAATGAACTGCTGATAAACCATAGCAACGTTGCGTTTTTGAACTGGCAGTCCGGCTACGTTATTGCCATTCATCAAAATGCTGCCAGACGTCGGGCGATCCAACCCTGCCATCAAACGCATCAAGGATGTTTTACCTGAAAGTGTTGGACCTAAAAGAACATTCACTGATCCTTTTTCAAGCGTCATTGATACATCGTTGATGTGAGTATCATTACCGAATTTCTTACTGATATTTTGCAAAACTAACATTGTTATTTATTACTCCGCCGCCAGCTTTTGCAGTTTCTTGTTTTCACTCATAAATGTTTCCAGATCGCTCATTTGTTCTTTTGAAAACCGAATCCCAAGCTTACTTCTGCGCCAGACGACGTCATCTGCAGTTTGAGCCCATTCATTATCCATCAAGTAGCGCACCTCTGCTTCGCTCAAGCCATGGCCAAAATCTTGTCCAAGATCAGCAAGCGACGCTGCTTCTTTTAAAAACTCAAAAGCCCTTAGCCCATACGAACGTATTATTCGTTCAACATGCGTTGATTTAAGGAAAGGATATTTTGATGAAGCGTTGGCTAAAAGATAGTCATATCCTTCGTAACCAAACTCACCACCAGGCAAGACGCTGTCTTGTGTCCAGGGTGCCCCTTTTGAACCAATTTCGCCTTCTATTTTTTCAAGCATTGATTCAGCCAATCGACGGTAGGTTGTGATCTTTCCGCCAAAAATATTAATCACCTTTAGCCCGTGATCTTCGCCATCCGTTCTCAACACATAATCACGGGTTGCTTCCTGGGCTTTGGAAGCGCCATCATCATAAAGCGGTCGTACGCCTGAATACGTCCAAACAATATCGTCCTTGGTCACGGGTTCTTTGAAATATTCACTTGCACCTTCACACAAATAATCAATTTCCTGAGGTGTGATTTTCACATCTGATGGTTCACCGTCATAATCCTGGTCGGTTGTTCCAACCAAAGTAAAATCCTGCTCATAGGGGATGGCAAAGAATATTCGCTCGTCTGAGTTTTGAAAGAAATATGCCTTGGAATGTTCAAACTTTTTACGAATAACAATATGACTTCCCTGTACCAAACGAACATTTTGAGCATCATTTCTGCCCATGGAAGCTTTCAGAATATCATCGACCCAAGGACCGCCAGCATTTACAATAAGCTTACTTAAAACTTTTCTAATTTCGCCCGTATCTTGTGATTGTATGGTGACTTCCCAATGGTCTTTTAGTTTCTCTGCAGAAATTACTTTGGTACGTGTATGAACTTCAGCACCTTTGGACTTTGCATCCATTGCGTTTAAAACTACCAGTCGTGCATCATCCACCCAACAATCTGAGTACTCAAAAGCTTTTGTAAACGCATTTTGCAACGGCTCTCCAGTTACATCTTGCTTCAGGTTGACAGTTCTTGTTGCAGGCAGGAGCTCTCGACCACCAAGGTTGTCATATAAAAACAAACCAAGACGTAATAACCAGGCAGGGCGGAGTCCTTTATGATGGGGTAATATAAATCGCATTGGCCAAATTATATGAGGCGCCATGTTTAAAAGCACTTCGCGTTCAATCAGCGCTTCGCGAACCAACCTGAATTCATAATGCTCGAGATATCGCAAACCGCCATGAATAAGCTTTGTCGACCAGGAGGATGTGCCAGAACCAAGATCATTCATCTCTGCAAGGCATACAGAATAGCCACGGCCTGCTGCATCACGCGCAATACCGCATCCGTTTATGCCGCCACCAATGACGAAGATATCGTATATCTTTGACAAATGCTCCTCCCAGAACGCATTTCTGGCTTACAAACGAAACCACGTAAAGAAGAAACGAAATTAAAACGAATGTCAAACGAAAACTTACTAACATATCAGTTCTGTGCAAAATTCTAAATCAACTACTCCTAAACAAACGGACAATTTAGTCTTTTAAGACACCAGCACCGACTTCAATCAACCGCACTTCGTGCTCGTTGCATAATTTTCTGATATTTTCACTCGCGCATACATCAGTAACAAAGGTGTTTACTTGTGACAGGTGCGCAATGCGTACAGGTGCGGTTCTTTCAAATTTTGTGGAATCTGCAACCAAAATAACGTTTCTGGCATTTTCAACAATTGCCTGAGCAACCTTCACTTCTCGTATATCGAAATCAAGTAATGCCCCATCATTATCAATAGCCGATGAACCGATTACGGCGTGATCTACCTTAAACTGGCGGATGAAATCTACAGCTGTTTCACCCACAATACCGCCGTCAGTACTGCGTACGACGCCACCTGCCATAACAACTTCGAACTTCGGATAAACCCGCATTCTGTTTGCTACATTGATATTATTTGTAATGACCATAAGCCCGACATGGTCCAGCAAAGCTTCGCTTACTGCTTCTGTTGTTGTGCCAATGTTGATGAATAAAGAAGACTCATTTGGAATGAGTGTCGCTGCCATTTTACCAATTGCAGTTTTCTCAGGCGCTGCAATTTTTCGCCGGTCTTCATATTCAAAATTTGCAACTCCAGAAGGAAATTCTGCACCACCATGAATTCGCGTTAAAAGCCTCTGATTACATAAATCATTCAAGTCTTTGCGAATGGTCTGGGGCGAAACCTCAAAGCGCATAGCAAGGTCATCAACGAGAACACGCTCTTCTGCCTTTGCTATTTCAATAATTTTCTCATGTCGCGAACTCAAATACATATAATTCTCAATTTTCGTATTGCTTTCGTTTTAAGTATAATCGAAACTATAAGAAACTCAAATTTACCTACCCCTAATTTTTAAACAAGACATTTGAGGATTAAATGCAGCACAGATATTTTTCCAAAGACCTTTTCGAAGGCAGGACGGTTGTTATTACCGGTGCTGGTCGCGGTATCGGATTTTCTGTTGCAACTGCATTTCAAACGCATGGTGCGAAGGTAATAGTTCATAGTGGTCGAGCAGGCACTGCAGACCGCTTTGCAGATTCTTCTGTAAAGGCAATTGAAGCGGATTTTACAAAGCGCCGTGAAATTGAAAATTTTGTTGAAACGATCAACTCGGAAAACAAAGTAATTGATGTTTTGATCAACAATGCTGGAACCATGCATGGACGATTTCCAGCATCTGATCTAACGGATAATCAGTATGATGATTTGGTTATGCTCAATCAAACCAGCGTTATGATGGTGACACGCGGCTTGCTAGCAAAGTTACGTGCAAGCGAACAAGCTTCAATCATAAACACGGTTTCAATTTCGGCCAAAACTGGTGGAAGTCCTGGATCATCAATCTATAGCGCCACAAAAGCATTTGTCTCAACTTACACAAAAGCTTTGGCGCGTGAATTGGCACCAGATGGGATTCGTGCCAATGCAATTTCTCCAGGAACCATCGATACAGATTTCCACGAACGCTATTCTTCCAAGGAGAAACTTGAGAACACAGCAAAGTCCGTACCCCTGCAAAGGTTGGGAACACCGCAAGATTGTGCGCCATCATATCTGTTCTTGGCGAGCCATGAACTCTCTGGATACATTACGGGGCAAACTCTTGAGATAAATGGTGGGCAATTGATTGTATGATTTGGGAGTATTGACTGTGCTTCCAGCAGCCACAGATGCCAAAACAACATCAGTTATTAAATCTGTTAAACAAATATATGTTGAACGGTATTTTCTACTAACAGCCCAAGCACAAGATTTACATTGCCATATTCAAGTCCTAGGTCGACACTTATAAATCAGAGGGGTGTAAGTCACACCGTTTGTGCTTAACCACGTGCTATATGAATAAGCGAAATGGTAAGCTAGAGCGCAGTTGTTTTAGAAAAAGAGGCTCGTTGAAGATTAATGCTTTGTTTGATTACCGCTTCTTGAATTTTGCCCCAATCATTTCTTCACCACTCGAGTTTCAATCTCGAGATCATAACCTCCTCCAGATCGTCTCCACCGCTTCTTGATAAGCTTGGCAATATTACGCATACGCTTCTTGGCTAACTTGTTATCATTCCCACCAGATTGGTATGAAAGCTTGAGCACTGATGGCTCTTGAGAAAGTTTCTTGACCAATTTCCCGAAGGCGCCCGAAAGCGCTTTTGAGGGTTCAATTGAACCACTCACGAATGCTCTTGAATCCAGATCAATACGCACAACGCGTGATATAGAAGCACCAAAATTTAACTTGGTTAGCTTGCCGCGTGTGAGACGAACAACCCGAGGGTTTTCTGTTGTGACACGGTAGCCAGTAGGTAACGTTCTTGTATCAAGCTTCAAAATGAAATTCGAACCAATATTCGCATCAGGAATAGATGCACAAGGTACGTGATAGCGACCGTGCTTATCCGTTGTAATCAACTCACCTTTGACCGTAGCAACACGAACACCTGGCAAACCTGGTTCATCTTGATCTTGATAGCCGTTACGGTTTTGATCGTCGAATACCTTGCCGATGATTTCGCCACAATCAAACACGTGTTCAACCTGACGACGCACAGTGGCTATACCAATGTTTGATATGCGATCCCCTGTAGCAGGGTCTTCAACCCAAGCTCTGTTCTCAAACTCTTGAGCTGATGCGGCCGCAGAAACACCTACGTTAAATGTAACCGTTAAAGAGCCATTCGCAGCAATATCCTGATTGGCAAAAACAAGCCTTCTACCTACAACAGTTGGTTCAAATGCTACACCATCAATCTGCCCGGAACCTGGTCTGTAAATCAAACCTGCAGGCAGGAAATCTACAATATTAACACCAATGCGAGGAAGAGCGACTGGATTAGTAATTGTTATTGAATATGGCAGCACTTCACCAATACGAACCAGTGAGCGCCCTGCAGTTTTCTCAACTTGCAGCTGATCGACATCATTTGGTGCCACGACATCAACATCAGTACTTGCATCATTTGTTATAATTGGAGAACCATCAAGTGGCGAGACGCCACCAACCGTTACCGTGTTGGTAAACCTACCTGAAGTTGCTGCCATCACCTCAACAACAAGTTCGACTTCAACTCGCTCTCCTACGAGTAGTATGCCACCAGTTTCCAGTAATTCAGTATCCGATGCACCATTATAGCCAGTGTTACTTCCTGCTGCGAATGTTGCTGGAGCAGAAGTAAGCGTATTACTTACAACTGTGAAGTTACCGGCACCGAATACAGCATTCAGATTATCGACCAAGGACACATCGTTGACTTGTGTTGTGCCTGTATTTTCAGCAGACATTTGGAACGTAAACTGGGTATTGCCGTTTGGCTGGATTGTTGGTGTTCCCGAAACAGTTTTTGTAGCGGTTAACTCTGGAGCACCACAGAAGATCATCGGAATATTGTTGTTGAATATCGATGGATCGCCTGCTGCAATGTCGAAAGTAAAGTAGAAAGGATTTGCAGCTTCGGCACCATCTGAAAGAACGCCGCTGCTACCCACTTCGCCAGCACCCAAAACTGCAGGGTTAGCCGGTAACAAACTCGTAGCATCCAACGTTCCCGATGGAAGGCGATCGGTACTTGCAACACCTGTTGCAGGTAATGTTGCATTTAATGTGTAAGTGCCGGGCGCTGATACAAAGAACTGGAACGAACCATCAGAACCATCTCTAACAATCGTAATATTATTGGATGTTCCAACGCCTGATTGAGTACCCAAGGGACCTGTTACCGTAATAAAACCACCAGGAAGAATACGAGCTGTTTCCTGACAATAAAAATAGCCTGTTGGATCATAATCTTGTGCATCTGGGATACCGTCGCCATCTCTGTCATTTGTAGAGGATTCAGAGTTATCTGGCGATCCATCATTATCTGTATCTTCAAGTGGCGGCGGCGTAGGGTTTACATCTGTCGGGTCACCGGGTGTAACGCTTGGATCATTTGACGATACTGGAACAGAGATCATATCCGATGTTGCAGTTGCAGTATTACCCTGACTTGGAAAGCCTGCAGAAAAATCAACGCGTGTTGTAATGATTATTGAACCGGAAAGAGTTGGGTCAAGCTGAACATCTCCATCGAGAAGTTGTGTTACGCCTACACCATTATAAGCCGTGTTTTCACTACCTGCTCCGGAAAATCCAGAAACTGTAAGATCTGTTGATATAACGGTCGCCGGAGCAAGCGCTGCTGACAGATCATCTTCTACCTGCAGATTTGTAAGGGTGACATTACCTGTATTTTCTACATTAACTTCATAGACAATATCATACACAAAAGGGAAAACCTGAGTAGCAGAGGTCAGGGATTTTTCCACGTTCATCGTTGGTGAAGACGGAAGCACTGTCACCGTTGGATCATCATTGCCTGCACCTGAACCATTATCAGCTTCATCCGATATATCGCTCAGGTCATTGCCAAACGGATCAACACCTGCAACCGTCGCTGAGTTATCAACCTGACCTGCATTAATGTCTTCCTGACTTAGCGTATAAGACGCAGTCCATGTCAGCGTTGCACCTGGCGCCAGATCGTTC
>CALHIB010000153.1 GCA_938030595.1 uncultured Rhizobiaceae group bacterium
AACAATCGCTTCGTACACTTTGGTACGACCCGCAACGTCATCTGATTTAACAGTAAGCATTTCCTGTAGCGTGTATGCAGCGCCATAAGCCTCAAGTGCCCAGACCTCCATCTCACCAAAGCGCTGACCACCAAACTGTGCCTTACCACCCAGCGGCTGCTGAGTAACAAGTGAGTATGGACCAATTGAACGCGCGTGGATTTTATCATCCACGAGGTGGTGAAGTTTGAGCATGTAGATGTAGCCCATGGTAACCTTACGGTCAAACTGCTCACCCGTACGGCCATCATAAACAACCGACTGACCAGAACCATGTAGGCCTGCTTGCTCAAGCATATCAACAATATCAGGCTCATGCGCACCATCAAACACAGGCGTCGCAATCGATACGCCACGTCTTACCTGAGATGCCAGACGCATGATTGATTCATCGTCGTAGTTTTTAACAGGTTCGTTACGCTCGTTATCGCCGTAGACTTGTTCCAGCTCTGAACGCAATGGCTTGATGTCGCCATTATCCTTGTAGGCATCAATCAGATCACCGATTTTACGCCCCATGCCGGCACATGCCCAGCCCAGGTGTGTTTCGAGAATCTGACCTACGTTCATACGCGATGGCACACCCAATGGGTTCAACACGATATCAGCGTGTGTACCGTCTTCAAGGAATGGCATGTCTTCGACAGGCATGATGCGTGACACCACACCCTTGTTGCCGTGACGACCCGCCATTTTATCACCAGACTGAAGTTTACGCTTAACAGCGACGAAGACTTTAACCATCTTCATAACGCCAGGCATTAGTTCATCACCACGCTGAAGCTTTTCAACCTTGTCCATGAAGCGCTGCTCCAAAAGGTCCTTACTGTCATCGTACTGGCCTTGAAGCTGCTCAAGTTGTGTTTGCAACTTGTCATCTGTCACAGCAAACTGCCACCACTGTGAGCGCGGGTATTCTTCCATCACTTCTGGAGTGATTTTAGTACCTTTTTTGAAGCCTTTAGGACCCGCAGCGCCTTCTTTACCCTTTAACATATCTGTTAAACGGCTGTAGACGTTACGGTCAAGAATGGCTTGCTCGTCATCGCGGTCTTTTGCAAGTGTTTCGATTTCTTCACGCTCGATTGACATCGCACGTTCGTCTTTTTCAATACCGTGACGGTTAAAGACGCGAACCTCAACAACTGTACCAAAGGCACCTGGTGACATACGCAATGAAGTGTCACGAACGTCAGAGGCTTTCTCACCAAAGATGGCACGAAGAAGCTTTTCTTCTGGTGTCATCGGGCTTTCGCCTTTTGGTGTGATTTTACCCACAAGAATATCGCCCGGGCCTACTTCAGCACCGATGTAGGTGATACCAGCTTCATCGAGGTTTTTAAGTGCCTCTTCTGAAACGTTTGGAATATCACGTGTGATTTCTTCAGGACCAAGCTTCGTATCACGCGCCATGACTTCATACTCTTCAATGTGAATTGAAGTGAAGATGTCATCACGAACGATGCGTTCTGAAAGAAGAATGGAGTCTTCGTAGTTGTAACCGTTCCATGGCATAAACGCGACGAGCACGTTACGACCCAGAGCCAAGTCACCCAAATCTGTAGACGGGCCATCAGCAATGATGTCGCCTGCAGAAATTTTATCACCCACGGTCACAAGTGGACGCTGGTTGATACACGTAGACTGGTTCGAACGCTGATACTTCATCAAACGATAGATATCGACACCTGATTTTGAAGCATCTGTTTCTTCGGTTGCACGAATAACGATACGCGTTGCATCAACCTGATCCACAATGCCTGGACGCTTTGCAGCAATCGCAGCACCAGAATCACGCGCCACAACTGCTTCCATGCCAGTCCCTACGAAAGGAGCTTCAGCACGAACAAGTGGCACAGCCTGACGCATCATGTTTGAACCCATAAGCGCTCTGTTCGCATCATCGTTTTCCAAGAACGGAATAAGTGAAGAAGCTACCGATACGAGCTGCTTTGGTGACACATCCATCAGTTCCACGTTTTCACTTGGAACCATGGTTACTTCACCCGCAACACGACAGGTTACAAACTCATTCATGAACTGGTTTTTAGCATCCAGATCAGCATTTGCTTGAGCTACGTTGTAGCGAGCCTCTTCCATTGCAGAAAGATAAATCACTTCGTCCGTTACTTTGCCTTTAGTAACTTTACGGTATGGGCTTTCGATAAAGCCATATTTGTTGACACGGGCAAAAGTAGCCAATGAGTTGATCAAACCAATGTTTGGACCTTCTGGTGTTTCAATTGGACAGATACGACCGTAGTGCGTTGGGTGCACGTCGCGGACTTCAAAGCCAGCACGTTCACGGGTTAGACCGCCGGGCCCAAGCGCAGAAAGACGACGCTTGTGCGTAATCTCTGAAAGCGGGTTTGTTTGGTCCATAAACTGAGACAATTGCGAAGAGCCGAAGAATTCACGAACCGCAGCCGCAGCTGGCTTCGCGTTAATCAGGTCTTGCGGCATCACAGTATCAACTTCAATAGAAGACATACGCTCTTTAATCGCACGTTCCATGCGCAGAAGACCGATGCGATACTGGTTTTCCATCAATTCACCCACTGAGCGAACACGACGGTTGCCTAGGTTATCAATGTCATCAATGTCGCCTTTGCCATCACGAAGATTCACGAGGGTTTTAACAACTTCAAGAATATCTTCTTTGCGAAGCACACGAACCGTATCTTCAACTTCTTGATTGATACGAATGTTCATTTTCACACGACCCACAGCAGAAAGGTCATAACGCTCTGAATCAAAGAATAGAGAGTTAAACATTGCTTCCGCAGTTTCCATGGTCGGTGGTTCACCAGGACGCATGACTCGGTAAATATCAAACAAAGCATCTTGCTTGGTATCGTTTTTGTCTGCAGCAAGTGTGTTGCGCATGTAAGCGCCGATGTTCACATAATCGATGTTTAGAATTTGAACGCTTTTGATTTTATTTTCATCAAGCACTTCAATTGCTTTTTCATCAATTTCATCACCAGCTTCCATGTAGATTTCGCCAGTTTTAGTATTGACGATATCTTCAGCAACAAATCTGCCGTAAAGCTGTTCGTTCGTGATGCGAAGATTTTTAACACCCTTCTCTGTTATCTGCTTAATGGTACGCGCAGTCATCTTCTTACCGATTTCAAGAACAACTTCGCCGCTGTCTGCATCGATCAAATCAGATTCAGCCTTGTTGCCTTTCATGCTTTCGCCATCAAAAGGAATTTTCCAGCCGTCACCATCACGGGTAACTTTTGAGAACGTGTAGAAGTGCTCAAGAATTTCTTCCGGTGTCAGGCCAAGCGCCATAAGCAAAGTTGTTGCCGGCAGTTTACGACGACGGTCAATGCGTGAGTACACGATGTCTTTTGCGTCAAATTCAACGTCCAGCCATGAACCACGGTAAGGAATAACACGTGCTGCAAACAATAGTTTGCCTGATGAGTGTGATTTACCCTTATCATGATCAAAGAATACGCCCGGTGAACGGTGCATCTGAGAAACGATGACGCGCTCTGTACCGTTTACAACAAACGTACCATTGCCCGTCATCAAAGGCATGTCGCCCATGTAAACGTCTTGCTCTTTAATGTCTTTAACCGACTTAGCACCTGTATCTTCGTCGATATCAAAC
>CALHIB010000154.1 GCA_938030595.1 uncultured Rhizobiaceae group bacterium
AGTAAAACGCGGCGTTACCGCACACGCAAAACACAAAAAAGTTCTAAAAAAAGCTAAAGGCTATTATGGCTCGCGCAAAAACACGATCCGTGTTGCACGCCAAGCTGTAGAGAAAGCGGCTCAATACGCATACCGCGACCGTAAAACCAGAAAGCGTAATTTCCGTTCACTATGGATTCAGCGTATCAACGCTGCTGCCCGTGAGCACGGTCTAACATACGCACGTCTGGTAGATGGCCTTACAAAAGCAGGTATCGAAGTTGACCGCAAGGTTCTTTCAGACATCGCAATCCACGAGCCGGCAGCATTTGGCGCAATGGTTGCAAAAGCAAAAGACGCTTTGGCATATTTGAAAAACCACACAGAAAACGAATTTGAAGGCGCTGTTAAATAAGCAGCGGGTTTCAAACTCTGAAGTATTACGAAACCGCGCTGGCTTATAAGCTGGTGCGGTTTTTCATTTTGGGCTAAGGCTTGTATCAAACAAAGCATTAAAAAGAACGTAAAAACATGACTGATATCGCAGAACTGGAAACATCAATCCGCGCAGACATTGACGCAGCTGCCGATGAAGCAGCCCTGGAAGCGGTTCGCGTGGCTTCACTTGGCAAAAAAGGCTCGATCTCAGATGTGATGAAGACCTTGGGTAAGATGAGCGACGAAGAGCGCAAGGTTCAAGGCCCAGCCCTAAATGCACTAAAAGCGTCGATCACAGAAGCAATTAACGAGCGTAAGGAAGTCTTGAAACGTGCGGCAATGGAAATCCGTTTGGCCTCTGAAAAGACAGACGTAACTCTGCCAGTGCGTCAATCGCCATCAGAGGCTGGTCGCATTCACCCTATTTCTCAGGTCATGGATGAGATTACCGCGATTTTCGCAGACATGGGTTTCTCAGTTGCAGAAGGCCCGGAGATTGAAACGGATTACTATAACTTCACAGCGTTGAACTTCCCTGAAGGTCACCCGGCACGTGAGATGCACGATACGTTTTTCATGCAGGAAGATGAAAAAGGCGAGCGCAAGGTTCTGCGCACGCATACGTCGCCAGTACAAATCCGCACGATGGAAAATCAGGAGCCGCCAATCCGCATCATCATCCCTGGCAAGACTTACCGCTGCGATGCGGACGCGACGCACTCACCGATGTTCCATCAGCTGGAAGGCTTGGTGGTAGACAAAAAAGCTAACATCGCAAACCTGAAATGGGTGTTGGAAGAGTTTTGCAAATCCTTCTTTGAAGTTGACAACGTCAACATGCGTTTCCGCCCGTCGTTCTTCCCGTTCACGGAACCATCTTTGGAAGTCGATATCCAATGCGATCGCTCTGGCAATGAAGTAAAATTTGGTGAGGGCAACGACTGGATGGAAATTCTGGGCTGCGGCATGGTGCATCCAAATGTATTGCGATCTGGCGGCCTAAATCCAGACGTCTACCAAGGCTTCGCATGGGGCATCGGCATCGACCGTATCGCCATGTTAAAATACGGTATGCCAGACCTTCGCGCTTTCTTCGATGCAGACGCACGCTGGATGAAACACTACGGTTTCAGACCGCTTGATATGCCGACACTCTTTGGAGGGCTTTCACAATGACACGTTTTTCAGACGCAGCTTTATTAAAAGGCGACTTCGCAACCATGCTTAAAAATCCGCCTAAGGAAACTGAGTGGGATAAAACCTCCTGTGAAAACGGCGCAGAAGAAGCGGCTCAATCGGTTGCCAAGCAAATTTTTGCGATGACCCAACAGCTCGATCCCAAGAAAGAAAAGCTGGAAGTGATTACCTTCTCTTCCATGGGGCCGATTAAGGTTTTGGGTATCATGCCAATCGATGGTGATTTGATGCGCATTGATGGGTTAAACCCTGCCGATATGTCGCCAGTTTCAATTGTGCAACATGTCGAGCAAATGTCTCTGACGTTTACGAAAGCTACGGTTCAATCTGAAAATCCGGAAGAAAAGCCTGATGAAGATGATGGCGGTCAAATTGGCTTCGTCATTTTTGATGAGCTTAAAGAGCGCAAGAAAATTCGCGCTGCAGCAAAGCGTAAAAAGCCTGCTCGTAAAGCGGCACCACGCAAAACCACAAAGAAAGCTGCCGCAAAGAAATGACTTCTCACCGCGGACATTGCAGATGCGAAGGCGTTGTGATTTCGGTTCAGGCAGAACCGGAAGTAAGCGTCTATTGTCATTGTGATGATTGTTGTCGTTCAACTGGTGCACCGGTGATTGCGTCAGTAGGCATGCCGCGTGAGAAAGCAACCTGGGAAGCCAATAAGTCTCTCGACAAATACGTTGAAGGAACGTGCACAAGAACATTCTGCAATCAATGCGGAACACCTGTCGCCCAAGAACATGAAAGCGCACCAGAGCTTATTTTTTTCTATACAGCTTTCATGGATGAACCAGATAACTTCCCGCCGACTTACCATTCCTTTGAGGGGCAACAAGTCGACTGGCTGAAATTATCAGACAGTCTTGAGCGCTATGAAAAAACAAAATTCATCGAGGTGTCTGCATGAGCAAACATCTTGGATCATGCCGCTGTGGCGGTGTTGCGATAGAAGCTGGCAAGCAAACGCATTTTCAGGGCTATTGTCATTGCGATGATTGCAGACGTTCCAATGGTGCGCC
>CALHIB010000155.1 GCA_938030595.1 uncultured Rhizobiaceae group bacterium
ATTGAAGTTCGTGACAGCCGTTCACAAACACAGCATGAAAACAATAAAGGTCGCCGTTCAGAAGATGTAACGGTAGACCCAGTGGTCCACGGGGAGGTGGAAGATACCAGTGCAGACAACCTTGAAGAAGACGAGCGTCCCCTTGCTCTTCGGATGGTGTCTGCACTGGTTAATTTTATTCCAGGCTTAACGCCTCTCCTATCAATGCTTTACAAGAACCTCGCTTTGACCGTTCTTTCAGCATTGTTCATCGCTTTTGTAAGCTACGGCATCATGATTGCCTACTTCCTGACATCCGGTGATTGGTCAAGCCCGCTACAATTGCAACGTGGACATGAACTTGTCATCAAGGCTGAGCGTGATCGTGGCGAACTACAAGTCAAGCGCAACCTTGTAACAAAACAACTTGCTGACGCTCAAAACAAGGCATCAAGAGGTCGTTCGTCTCTGGAACGTGCGGAGACACTTGCTCAAATTGCAAATGTGACAATCAATCAGGAAACAGAAAACCACATTGAACGTCAGGCATTGGTGAAAGACGAAATAAACGCACTTCAATCTGTTCTGAATTCATACGGTTCTGCAAAAAGCAGACGCGCTGAGCGCAACCGCCTGCAAAACGAATTTAAACGTCGTGTCATCACACGTACACTGTTTCAGCGTTCAATGCTTAATCTTTCAGAGGTCGAAGAGAACATCGTGAACTTGCGCGAAAAAGTTTCTGAAAAGAAAACTGAACTGAAACTAAGCGCTCAATCGATTGCATACCTGGCACAGCTTAAAAGCCAATTGACAACCGACAAGGAAAAAATTGGTCTTTATGGTGGCAAGGCAGAATTTGTACCAATTGCCAATCAGGTAATTGAAGTGCAGCAGGTCCGTGCTTCAGGCAAAGCTGATATTGAAGAATTTAAAGTAACGAAGAAAACACTAGACAACTCATTGAGCGTTCTTGAAAACTCAATCACAGAGCTTGAGAACACGCCAATGATCAGAGCTCTTCAAGAGCCGGTCAACGTGCTTTTCGTTCCTTATGACAATCTTGATGCTTACGAACAGGGTGAGCGTCTTTATACCTGCGCCATAGCCATTATCTGGTGCAGCGAGGTGGGTACCGTCGGTAACCGCATCGGTGGCGAAATAGCAACTACACACCCATTTTTTGGCAAACCAATCCGTGGCCAGTTCGTGGAAGCGAACCTGACTGAAAAATCAGCAGCACAGAAAGAGATTATCCATGTTGGACGTCCTCCGTTATTCTTCTAGTAAAGTGAAACCAATCGCACTTGCTATCACAGCAACGCTTTTATTAAGCGGTTGCTCAAGCACAATGACTACAAATCCATTTGCTGGCTTTAAGAAAGGCTTTGGCAAATCGGAACCAACAACCATTGAAGGCATTATTTCTGAAAATCAACAAACAAAAATCATTAAATCTGATGATGAAACAAAAGTTGGCGTTCGCACGAGAAAAGAAGTCACAGACAACCTTCAAACTCTTGGTATTGATGCAAGCAAGCTATCTCGTGCAGACCTTTCTGGTGAGGATGATAGTGCATGGTGTCGTTACTTGCGTACATCAGCAGAGACGGAAGCAACCATCGTTGGCTCCCCTTCACTTTCGGCCTCAACAGATGATGAAGGGTCTGGCTCTGTGACAATCGGAATGAATTTGCTCGACTTCAAGAAAGCTGAACTGATCCGTCAATCAAGCGAAGCGCGCTGTCGTGCACATACCGCTTCTAAAAAAATTGAAGGCACATTAGGCTTGGCAGCGGAAGCAACAAGCTTTGCTGCAAACTGGGCAAAACAGGACTACATCCGCAACAACCTTGGCGCTTTAAATCAAATTCAAGCGCAAGCACAAAACTATGTTTCAAACGGTTCAATTACCGTTCAAGACAAAAACTCGATTGCTGCAAATGTTTCGCAACTAAAAGCAGAAATGAGCAAGGCTCGTGCTGAAGCAGACAAGCGCAAAGACCTGCCTAGCTTTAGCATTGACCAAATCAAAAGCCGCCATGGTGCCTTGGTCGAAGCAACGAACGATCTGCAAAATATTGATCGTGAAATTCGCACAGCAGACTCATTGGATTTAAGTGTACAAACTGGCTATCGTTATAATGGTCAATTTAATGATCAGTTACAACGCAATGACAGCGACGGTTATTTCGCAAGCGTAAAAGTTGGCGTCAAACTAGGTGCAATCACACAGCGTAGAAACGAACTTGAAGACCAGGCAGCAAGTGCACGTCTGGATGCCTTGTTTGAAGAAAATACAGGAACAGTTTGGAAAAGTGGTTTTGCAGAAAAATCAATCACAAATTCACTTGTATCACTTCGTAAATCGGAACGCTCACTGGCAAATGCTCTTGCGCAAACCAATGATACGATTTCAAAACTGGCAAATGCAGACAGGGCGGAAGTTATTCGCACACGATTAAATGCTAAAATCCAACGTGTACAAATACTTTCAAATCTTGCCGCCGTACGTGCATCAATCAAACAATTGGAAGAAAACCGTAAGAAAATTAAAGCGCTTTCAAACTAATAATTTATCAAAGCGTTAAATGTGACGCCTTGATAAATAACGTCATCTGGGCACAAGACTATTTTAACAAGCCTGTGCTATTGTATTCATGAAAGAATAAAGCTTGAGGGTTAAAAGGCAATGATCGGCAACTGGTACAAGTTGATGACGCAAAGCCACATCGACATCACGCTAAACACCTCAAATGATGTCGAGACCAGACTGCTGGAACGCCCTGGCCTTTGGATGAGTGCGCAAGACTTACACAAACTGCGTGAAGATCTGACCACAGTTGCTATGACTACGTTGTCAAAAGAGATGTTGGATTATGGTGTCTTTTCCAAAAATAGCGATGCCCTTAGCCGTTCCATCATTACAATTGTCTATGAAAAAGAAACCAGTAAACCTATCGCCTTTAATGCGTTGGCGCTTATTGACTTTGAGTTAGGTGAGAAACCTATCAATGTGCTGCACTTGGGACTTGTAATGATCGATCCTGATGCCCGAAGCAAAGGCTTGTCTTGGGTTCTATACGGCCTTACCTGTGTCTTTTTATTCCTGCGAAATCAACTACGCCCCATTTGGGTTTCAAATGTGACACAAGTACCAGCTGTCGTCGGCATGGTGGGGGACACCTTTTCTGAAACTTACCCAAAGCCCGCAAGTAACAACCGCAGAACCTTAACGCATCTGCTTATTGCCAGACAGATTATGGCAGACCACCGCCACGTCTTTGGTGTCGGCGATGATGCTGAATTTGATGAAGAGCGTTTCATCATCAAAAACGCCTATACAGGTGGTTCAGACAACCTCAAAAAAACATTCGACCAGTCAACCAAGCACCGCAAATCACACTACAACGACTTTTGCGAGCAGGAACTGGATTACAACCGTGGCGATGATGTCATCCAACTGGGCAAAATAGACCTAAACGCAACCAGACGTTTTTTGACTAATGACGTACCGCGCGGCTCACTTTTGGGGCTCACCGTTGCAGGACTTTGGATATTACTCAATCGTCTCGCACTTCCCGTGCTTTACTGGAGCGATAGCAAACGCGAATGGAACAGTTTAAGGCCTCATAAAAATGACTAAAAAATTCGACTACAACGAATTCACCAATCGCAACATTGGCTTTGTAACCCATGAAGAACAAGAAGCGTTAAAAAACGCAACGGTCTTCGTCTGCGGCAACGGCGGCATGGGTGGTGCATGCGTCATGGGGCTGGTTCGTGCAGGCATAGGCAATCTTATTTTGGCAGACCTTGATGGCTTTGAAGTTTCAAACATGAACCGCCAACTCTTTGCCTACATGCATACGGTTGATAAACACAAATCAGATGCAACAAAAGAAATCTGCCTTACGATCAATCCTGAGATTAACATCACCGTTCACCATGCAAACTGGACAGACCACGTTGAGGAAATTATTGAAAAATCCGACATCGTTGTGAACGGCACCGACGATCTTGGTGCTTCGCTCCTCTTGTACAGAATTGCAAAAGCCAAGGGTAAAACAGTTATCGATGCTTACGCCTCGCCCCTACCCTCAATTTATGTCACAAAGGCGGGCGACCTGATGCCGGAAGAGCGGATGGAATATCCAACGCTGGGTACTGAGTGGAATGCGCTTAATGATGATCAAAGATCAGAAGCTTTTCTGCGCGAAGCCGAACATGTTATCTTGCATTCATCGTCACGCAAATATATAGACCTGGATCTTGCAGGCGAAGTAGCGGCAGGCAAAAGAAGCCGCATGTCCTTTGCACCCATGGTGATTTCGACAGGCATGTTGATGACCTATGAAGCCGTTGCCGGTATTTTGAAAAAACCGCATGGCGCAGACTATCAGGGCTGGTTTTTTAACCCCTATGAAGGGGAAATTGAAAAACCGAGGAATCCTGTTTTTGCAGCAATGCTGCGCCCAATCGTGCGACGTTTCCTTACCAAGATCATGGGTGAATAATTCATGGATCGCCTGATTTTTGCAGACAGTATTGTTTCCGCAGCCGCTTTATTCGGTTTGATGATCCTTGTCTCATCAATCAAAAGAAGTGGCAAGGATTCCATCTCAAGGCGATTTTTGTTCAGTCTGTATGTGATCCAACTTTTATTATTATTTAGAATATTAACCTGGGTTACAGGTTTATGGATTTTTGATGCGCTCACCTTAATCGTTGCGGGCATTCTCCCCTTGGCAATGATTATTCTCACCGAAGGGCTTATGCGTAGACATGCTTCAAAATTTGTAAAAATCATAGCAGCAGGAACAGCCATAGCATTTGTTCCCTTGGCTCTTTTACCAGAGAGTTTTGCAGAACCCTGGCGTTCAGTCTTACTGTTAGCAGCACAATTATGGGGATTTGCAACAGCTGGCTATATGGTCTGGACACGAGACAAAGAAAGTCTTTCGAGTGCAGAGAACATTATTATCGAACGGATTGCACTTTCCATTCCACTTATTATACCTCTGGTGATTACAGACTTTCGCATTCCTGACTTCGAAGCACCTGTCAGACTAAGCGGCATTGCAATTCTCTTTATGTGTTGGCTAACGGTAAGCCTAGAGCGTTCACATTTAAAAAACTCAGACATGCTGCGTGCATTTTTGATTTTATTGTCAGGTTCAATCCTGGCCGGCCTTGCCATCTCTTATCTAATCGACACAGATTTAACCGGATACATCCAAATCTGCGTCATCACCTTATCAGCCACATTGGTTGCCGTTCTCTATAACGACAGCATCAGCCTTCGCTATGATGAAAGGCGTGACAGCCTTTTAAAGCATATGGCGGAAGGCAATATAAATTCATCAGCAACCTTTTTGCGTGGTTTGCGAGACCATCCATTAGTCGATGGTGCTGTAATCCTCGAAGAAAGTGATCTTCAAGACTTTGATGAAAAGCTTTTAAGATCTGTGTTTAATAGAGACCCTCTTCAACGCAAAACAGAAAACCTAACTACGAACACCTCCTCAGAGACTGAGCACTTAAAATGGCTTTTTGAGCGATACAACGCAACGCACGTTATTCTGGTTTCCAACAAGCCGCTTTCTCTCGTAGCACTTAATATGCCAAGTCTGTCTGCCTCACCTGGCGCTGAGACTGAGCTGCGCGCTGTACAACGCATGGCAATTTTGATTTCTGAAAGAAAGGCCAGCTAATGATTGATCTCATCGAGCGTGACTTCGACAGTTTCTTCAAAGCGCCATTCAATGCCTATGGTAACAACACGCCCTACGTCTCTCCGATGAAAAGCGATCTGGTTCGATTCCTATCAAGCAAAACAAACCCGCTTTTTGAAAGCGAAAATGATTTCACATATTTTAGCGCATTGGAAAACGGCAAGCCCATTGGCCGCATCACTGCACATATTCACAAGGCTTCCAATAAACTTCATGAAACCAAACTGACTTACTTCGGATTTTTCGATTGCATTGATAATGTGGAAGTTGCCAGCAAACTCTTGAGCGCTTGTGAGGCTTGGGCAAAGTCCAAAGGGTTCGAAAAAATTTCGGGTAATTTCAATCTTACCGCCATGCAACAAATCGGCATTCAAACAGGTGGTTTTGAAAACGCTCCCTTCACCGATCAAATCTGGAGCCCGCCTTACCTGCCAAAACTGCTTGAGCAAAATGGTTATGAACAACATTTTCCGATGACCACTTTTGAGTTGGATATTCGAGGCCTAAAGCCAGAGCAAATTCTCAGCAATGAAAACGAAAAACTCATCAAGGACAGTGGCTTCACCTTTGCGCCTGTGAACCGAAAAACGCTTGATACGAGATTAGAAGACGCGCGTAACATCCTCAATGAAAGCTTTATCGACAATCCGATGTTCGTGCCAGTTTCAAAACAAGAGTTCGATTTTCAGGCCAAAGAAATGAAGTGGATTATGGACCCGCGTATTTCCACCATCATGCATAAGGACGGTGAGGTCGCAGGTGCTGTAATTGCCATTCCAGATCTTAATCCGATGCTTAAAGCCATGGGGTCAAAACTTGGACTTTCCGCCCCTTGGCATTTTATCAAACATCGCTTGAACCGAAAACGCGCGGTCGTCATTTTCCAAGGCGTCCGCCCTCAGTTTCAGGGCATGGGCGTCAATCCAATTATGCTCGCGCATATTCTGGTTCAAATGCAAAAAGCGGGTTATGAAAAAGTTGGTGGAACCTGGATAGCCGATGAAAACAAGGCCAGCATTCGCCAGACAGAAAAAAGTGGCGCCAAGGCATTACATCGCTTGCATCTATATTCGAAGGCTCTTATCTGATGCTCGCAAAAGAACTCATTCAAAGAATTGTTTCGGAGGCAAATCTGGCACCCTCCACACACAATACACAGCCTGCGCGTTGGTCTTTTAACGACGATAGCAGCATTCTCATTTCCGCAGATTGCTCACGCTTCTTACCCGCTGGTGACCCAACCAATCGCGATGCAGGTTTGTCATGTGGTGCTGCATTAGAAGGTACAATCATGGCGCTTGCCGAGGTTGGCATCAAAACATCCAGCGTTGATGATCTCTGGGCAAGAAATGATTGCGATGCAATCAAAGGTCATCGTCTTGCCGCTCAGATAAACATCAAAGGTGAGGCATCTGCACTACCTCTCAATACTGAAATCTCAAAACGCTTCACCTGGCGCTCAAAATTTTTGCCGTGCGAAAATACCATGACTCAAGCGTTGGACAAATGGGCGAGTGAAAAACCGGACGTGACCCTCGCAACGTCAACAACAGATATTGATTTCCTATCTCAAAAAAATGACATGAGCAGTATTCACTTCATGCGTGATGATGCTTTCAGAACCGAGCTTGTAGACTGGATGAGACTGTCCACATCCCATGATAACTATGCGGAAGATGGCCTGAATCTTGAAGCCCTGCAAATGGGCGCATTGGAAGGGTTTGGAGCAAAGCTTGTTCTGGGAACGAGCCTCTTCTGCGTGCTCGATAAGCTGGACGTTGCAAAGGCACTTATCGGCGAAGAAGCACAAACGAAATCCTCAAGCGCGATAGCCCTCTTCCATCGCACTCAAACTGAATCGCCCATTGATACGGGACGTGCTTTTTATCGCTTCTGGCTGGAAATGACAAAGCTTGGCTTTTCAGCCTGGCCAATGGCAGTCGTAGCAGACAATCAAGAAAGCGCTGCTGAATGTATGGAACGTTTTTCAATTCCCAAAGACCATCGCTTGGTGAATGTCTTGCGCGTTGGAAACGTGGGCGCCAAAAGACCCAAAACGGCCAGACTGAATGCTGGCCGTTTGGTTGTTTAAACTTTTCTCCCACCTTGATGGGCGCTCGGTTTATCAAGCAGCTTCTGCAAGCTTTTTCACCCCAACGAAGTCCACCTTACCCGTACCGAGCAATGGCACTTTACCAACCCTTACTTCTGCAGGGATCATCAAATCCATTGCCTTTTTGGACTTTGCAAACTTCATGAAGTCTGGTCGCGTTGCACTTTCAGCTTCGGTGAAAAGAATAAGCTTTTCGCCTTTCTTGGCATCTGGAATGCTGGCAACGGCAGAAAGTTCGCCCGGCCATAATTCACCCGCCAATTCTTCAACAGCTGCAAGCGAAACCATCTCACCCGCAATTTTGGCAAAGCGTTTTGCGCGACCACGAATTGCAACAAACCCGTCCTGGTCAATCGTCACAATATCACCCGTGTCATGCCAGCCGTCAGGAAGGGTTTCCAGAACACCTGGATTTTCTGCACGCAAATAACCAGCCATCACATTAGGCCCTCGCACATAAAGACGACCGCCTTGATCAACGCCCGGCACTGCTTCAAGTTTGTATTCCATGCCCGGCATGATCTTGCCCACCGTACCCGACTTATTATACATCGGTGTGTTGATGGAAATCACAGGTGCTGTTTCTGTAACACCGTAACCTTCCAAAATACGAAGACCAAACTTCTCCATATAGGTTTCACGCGTTGAAGCCTTAACGGGTTCTGCACCTGCAAAACAATACCGCACAGAACGGAAATCATACGGATGCGCCGTACGCGCATAACCATTCAGGAATGTATCCGTACCAAAGATAATTGTAGCATTAGAAGCATAAACCAATTCTGGCACAATTCTGTAGTGCAAGGGCGACGGATAGAAATAAACAGGCACGCCAGAAATCAATGGCAAGATTGTACCCGCTGTTAAACCAAACGAATGGAAAACAGGAAGAACGTTGAAGACTTTATCACCTGAATGGAAATCAATCCGGGCCGCCGCCTGCGCCGCATTCGACAAGATATTTCTGTGCGTCAGCACAACGCCTTTTGGCGTCCCTTCTGAACCCGACGTAAAGAGTATAACCGCAGGATCATCCGCTTTACGCTCCACCAAGGGCGCTTGCTTGCGAGCAAGGCCTTTAATCTTGTCCAGCGTGGAAACTTCTTCACGAAGGTCATCCATGTAGACAATCTTTACGACACGTTCGACTTCTTCCAGAACGGGTTCAAGCTTGCCTTGTTCAATAAAGGCACGTGAGGTCAAAATCGTTTTCACTTCTGCACCCTTACAAGCAGCAAGAATATTTTTTGCACCAGCCGTGAAGTTGATCATCGCTGGCACTTTACCCGCTGACATAACACCCATGACGGTTGCAATCGAACCGTTCGCATTGGGCAACATAACACCAATGATTTCCTCATTAGGAAATTTATCCATGAACTTGTCTGCCAGTACCGCAGCACCTGTCAGCAGTTTGCCATAGGAAAGCGAACCCGTAAGCGGGTCTTCTACAGCGACTTTCTTCATGCCGTAATCCTGCGCGGTTTCAATCACTCGGTGCAGAATGGTTGTATCAGTCTTGGTTGTATCAAAAACAAGCTTCGTCATAGTTTCGTAAAGCTTTGCACCAGCTGCTGCTCTACGCTTGCGACCACGCAAGTCTTCATCCACATCCAGCTTCACAGGAGGCATGACTTGCACAGTTACCTTCGGAAACAACCGACGACGCACATGGCTTTTTGTGAGACGCGAGAAATAACTTTTCTCAAGACCATTGATGCGGATAGGCACGACCATTGAACCTGTCTTGTCAGCCACCATCGCAGCGCCATCATAAACCTTCATCAGGCCACCCGTCACCGTGATGCGACCTTCAGGAAAGATGACCAATGGATCGCCTTCTCTAACCGCCTTGATAAGCGATCGCGTTGCCATTGGCTTGGTTGGGTCAAGCGGCAGGAAGTTGCACAGTTTCAAAAACGGCTTCACCCACCAAGCTTGCGCAATATTATAATCAATCGCAAAGATCGGTTCTTCATCCGTTAACGCCAATGCTAAAGGACCATCCAGAAAGCTGACGTGGTTCAACGCCAAAATCGGTGCCTCACCCGCATCTTTTAAATTTTCAAGACCTTCAACTTCCAAACGGTGGAACGCACGGAAAAGGATGGAAACAAAATCACGAAACGCATTCGTTGGAAGATTACGAAGCATAATCCATGCAGCTGCCAAATTGAAAATCGCCAAACCCATCAAGATCAAACCAAGCGACACACCAAAAGCCTGAAGACCAGCCACGACTGCACCACCTGTTGTCATGAAACCGGCAGACAAGATATTCACTCCTGCAACCGCACGAGCGCGACGTTTTTCTGACGCCCAGGTTTGAACTGCCGTAAAGGTTGGTACCACAAGAAACGAACCCGCAATCGCAAGACCAGCCAAATCAATCGCGACACGAATGGTATTTTCACCTGCGAAAAACTCAGACAATGAATTTGTAGTCGTCGTTACAATTTCCAGACTTGAAATTGCCCAAGCCAGATCAAGGCCGAATAGCCCCATCAAGAATGTACCCACAAC
>CALHIB010000156.1 GCA_938030595.1 uncultured Rhizobiaceae group bacterium
TATCACATCCCGCCAGCTACTCGATCAACAGGCGATTGAATCGCGCGTTCATGAACTCATGGCGCGTCAGGAGAATATTGGCAAGCGCAGTAGCCGCATGACCAATTTGCTGGATAAAGCCAAGAAGCGCGGCCTCAATGCTTCCGCAGCAACAGGAGCTATTCCTGTTCCAACGCTCAACCCTGTCAAGTCAACGACTGACACGATCACGACCGGCAGCATTAATACTTCCAATGCCAGCGTGAATATCGCTTCGAATTTTCAACTCCGTGGCAATAAGGAAACATCCGTTGAGACGTCTCAAGTTGCTGGACTTAACTCATATGTAGCCACAAGTGGTGCGGACAACGGCAATCCCTACTCACCGCAGCTTTCCAGTGATTTTACACGTCAGCTCTTTGGTGAAGTTGCCGACCAGATTGGGCAGATTGATACCAGCCAACGCCTGGAAGTTGATCAGTTGCGCATTGCGGCTGCCAGTAAGGCTGCAAAGATTACTTCGATTTTGAAATCAACCGGCTTTAATGTGCCTCAAATGCCACAATCAGATGTTGGTGGGCCTTTTGTACCGCTTGATCATTCTGTGCCTTTTGAAGCGCATCTTGAAGCACTTGAAAGCACATTAAACCACTATGACAGCCTTTCAGGTCTTGCGCGCAAAATGCCATTTGCCAACCCAATTCCTGGTGCCAAAATCTCAAGCCGCTTTGGCCATCGCAAAGACCCGTTTAACGGCCGTTCTGCCATGCACAGCGGTATAGACTTCAAGGCAGCACGTGGCACGCCTGTTCTTGCTACTGGCGACGGTGTTATCGTCAAGGCCGGCCGCAAGGGTGGCTATGGCAAGGTTGTAGAAGTACGTCACAAGAACGGACTTATCTCTCGCTATGCACACCTTAGCCGCATTACCGTGAAGCATGGCCAGAAGGTTCGTGTTGGGCAAACCATTGGTAAAGTTGGTTCAACCGGCAGAAGCACTGGTCCTCACCTGCACTATGAAGTGCGCCAAGGCAAAACCGCACGCAATCCTTCCAAGTACATGCAAGTCGGTTTTAAATTGCGCGGATTGCTTTAGGATAATCCATATTTAGCTCGCAAAGATTATTTGCAAACAAGGTGCGCGAATTGCGACCTAAACCTTCGTTACGAGAGTCATAAGTTTTGTCTTGCTTTGATACATAGGCCTAAATTCAGGTCGCTTGGTTTATCAAAGAAAGTCTCTTTTAATGTCTAATCTCCAAGATTTTGGTTTTGGCACACAAATCCGCAAGTCACCCTACTTTGATGCAACAGTTAAGTGGGGAGCTCAGGGCTTTTCAGTTTATAATCACATGTATATCCCGCGTGACTTTGGTGATCCTGAACAGAATTTTTGGAACCTTGTCAACGACGCCATTCTTTGTGATGTGGCAGTTGAGCGTCAGGTTGAAATTACTGGCCCCGATGCGGCAGAGTTCACCCAGATGCTGACCCCGCGCGATCTCTCCAAACTTGCTGTAGGGCAATGTAAATACATTATCATTACCAATGCCGAAGGTGGCATATTAAATGACCCTGTCTTGCTTAGACTTGAAGAAAACCGCTTCTGGATTTCATTAGCGGACAGCGACATTCTTTTATGGGCACAAGGTGTGGCAGTAAATTCAGGCTTGGATGTTACAATTCATGAACCGGATATCTCCCCGCTTCAATTGCAGGGCCCAAAATCCGGAGAGGTGATGAAAGCCCTTTTTGGCGAAAGCATTATGGATCTTAAATATTACTGGTTGCGTGAAGTAGAGCTTAATGGCATTCCGCTTATTGTGTCACGCACAGGCTGGTCCAGTGAGTTGGGTTATGAGCTTTACTTACAGGACGGTTCTCAAGGTGAAGAGCTTTGGGAAACAATCATGAAAGCTGGACAATCCTTTAATCTGAAACCAGGACACACAAGTTCCATTCGTCGCATTGAAGGTGGCATGCTATCTTATCATGCTGATATGGATATCCGTACAAATCCGTATGAATTGGGTTTGGATCGTCTCATTAATGTTGATATGGAAGCCGATTTTATTGGAAAGGCTGCGTTACAAAAAATTCGCGATGAAGGGGTTTCACGCAAGCAGGTAGGTCTTGTGATTGATTGCCCTGCCCTAAAGGGGCCAAACACAACATTCTGGCCTATTACCAAAGATGACAAGCAAGTGGGCAATGTAACTTCAGCCGTTTATTCACCAAGATTAGAACAGAACATTGCACTTGCAATGGTTTCAACGGAAGTCACCCACATCGGCACGGAATTAGAAGTTGAAACATCAAATGGAACCTCCAAGGCAACTGTGGTGGAAAAGCCCTTTTATGACCCCAAGAAAAAGATAACCTCATCTATTCTTTAAGCCTTCAATGGCGTATTTGAACATTGTGTCTTTGGGTAAATGCGTCATTGTCAGAACATGACGGAGCTCGAGCAAAAAAGTCTGGTTAATCTCATGGCACAGCCTGCCTATGCTGTTGGGTTCTTTATATTTGCCATGGCTCTTATTCCGCTCAATGATTCTCTGATCAAGTTGATGAGCAGTAGCCTATCGATTTTTCAGATTATGGCCGTACGTGCAGCTTTTGCTCTGCTGGTTGTCATGCTCTTCCCACTTACCTGGAAAAGTATCGCCAATATCTCCTTCAAGACCTGGATCAAAATTCTTGGGCGCGGTCTCTGTCTAGTCGGCGCCATGTTGTTTTTCTTTCTACCCCTTGCAACTTTATCCCTTGCTGATACCACCGCCATTTTCTTCACCGCACCTTTGTTAATCTCGATTATGTCTGTTCCTCTTCTGGGTGAAAAACTTGGCATATACCGTATTATTGCAGTTGTTTGCGGGTTGATCGGTGTGCTGATTATTGTAAAGCCCGGCTCTAGCGACTTCCAAATCGCCTACTTACTGCCACTTGGCTCTGCGGTTTCATATGCCGCCTTTCAATTGATTACGCGCTATATCCGTAATGAGGTAGACGTTGCTGCTATGGTGGCAGCACAAAACCTGATTTATTTTGCGACGGGTGTGCTAGGCGTTCTATTAGTTTACATTATCGAGCCAAGTATTCCGGATGGTGACATTTGGCAATTTTTATTGCGTCCTTGGCAATCACCAAGCTGGGTTGAAATTGGCATGCTTATCGTCGCAGCCTTTATCGTTTTAAACTTGTCGATTGCCTCTACCAATGTGTACACAAATGTCGAAGCCACTTATGTTGCACCATTTGAATATATCGCACTGCCAATGGCCGTCTTCTGGGGGATTGCAATTTGGGGTGACTGGCCAGAATTTACTTCATGGCTCGGCATTATCCTCATTCTTTCCGGTGGTATTTTTATGATTTATCGCGAGAACAAGAAAGACAAAACGCTGGTTTCATCCATTCCAATGCGTGCATCTGTTACCAATGCAACAGCTCCGATTGATGAATATCTGGTACGCGAAGAAGAATATGATCCCATGCCGATCTGTTTTTGAAGTTGTTAAACCAGCTAAGAAACTCCACGCCCAACTTTGAGAATTTGAACGTGAAGATATTTTTTATTATTTTGCGAAGCAATAAAGCAAGCCTGCGCCGCCAGTTTTAGGCAAATCAGCTTTGCCGCAGCCTGCGGTGCCATGTGATGAATTCCATGAAATCATATTTCGTGACTTGTTTAGTCCTACACGGTCATGGTGGCCAACAATTGCAGAGCCTTTGCCATTGCTGGTCCAGTTACCGCAAGTTGTATCGCCGCCTGCTGTTGAGAAATAACCGTTTGAGTCTGTTCCGGTTAAAATATCATGCTGGTTCGGTTTACTGCCGCGCCCATTGATTTGTTTACCGTTTTCATCAAGACCAGTTTTTAAGTTTATGTTCGCGTTTTCGCTATGAAGATCATTGATATCTTTCGCAATCAACTCGCCCTTGGCATTATGCCATGGACCAGTACCAATACGATCTCTGGCGCTTATACCATTAGTCACTTTGGGACTACCGCTACTACGATCAATGACCATGCTATTGCTCAGATATGCTGCCCATGTTTTGGATGAACCCGCTGCCGTTGCAAGCGACGTACAATGCGCATCAGCTCCTTCCAAACCACCAAAGTTCGCACCATCGTCACCGCCCGTACTTGTAATGAAGAAAGACATTTTCTCAACGTCATTAGCAGACTGTGCATTGCCAGTTGCAACCCCCCCATAAATTGACAAAGCAAATGCTGCCAAAAAGGTTTTGTATTTTAATGATTTAGACATTTATGTACTCCCTTTAAATTCTTAATATTCAAAGATTATGTAATGCCCAACATAAAGTCTACTTTTCTGCTCTCACATAAACGCGAGCAGAAATACTTCCTACTCCACATCCTCAACCACAGCGCCATCGCTGCCTGTTACTTGATGGGCGAGTGCTGCTTCCATGAAGGGGTTTAGGTCTCCGTCCAGCACGTTATCTGGCGAGGTACTTTCGACGCCGGTTCGCAGGTCTTTGACTAGCTGATAAGGTTGCAGGACGTAGGAGCGGATTTGGTGTCCCCAGCCGATGTCGGTTTTATTGTCATGCGCGTCCTGAATACCTTCCTGACGTTTTTTCAGTTCGATGTCATAGAGCCTTGCACGCAACGCCTTCAT
>CALHIB010000157.1 GCA_938030595.1 uncultured Rhizobiaceae group bacterium
AGAAGTAGATGCGTGGCTCGAAAATAGCTAAACATTTTTGACATTTCTAAAAGCTGGCATTTAAGCCAGCTTTTTTTGTGTCTGAAATAAATTGAAGATAAAAAAAATACCGCCTCGAGGGGCGGTATCTTTGATTGTTTAATTGAGCATTTTATTTCGTGACTTTTCTTGTAAAGTTCATAATCAATGAGATTACAAAGAATGCCAGGAATAAGAAAAACAGAATTTGAGCTATTGATGCGGATGCGCCAGCGATGCCACCGAAGCCGAAAAAAGCTGCAATAATCGCAACAACAAAAAATACAAGAGCATAATGTAACATTTAATTTCTCCTTTTAAATTAATTATACTTACAAAATGCTCTGATTGAACTTTAGTTCCAAAAAATATCAGGAACTTGTGCTTTGAAAGAAAAGAGCCTGACTGATCAAAGCTTTAACCTGAGCAGGATTAAATGGTTTTGTAATCAGGAATGCAGGTTCCGGACGCTCGCCTGTCAGCAATCTTTCCGGAAAGGCTGTAATGAAGATTACCGGAATGTCTGCAGTTTTTAAAATATCATTCACGGCATCAATCCCGGAGCTGCCATCAGCAAGTTGAATGTCTGCCAAAACCATTCTTGGTGAAGAGCTTTCAAACAGTTCAACCGCTTCCTTATGGGTTCTCGCAATGCCAGTAACGTTATGTCCAAGTTCGGTTACAAGTTGTTCTATATCCATCGCGATCAAAGGCTCATCTTCAATAATCATGATTTCTGTCGCTACCTGGCTGGAAATTTCCTCTGAAGCCTGTGTGAGCAAATCCGCAACTTCGGCTTCTTCTGCGGAAAGAACTTCAGCAATTTCATCATTGGAAAACTCTTCTACAGACTTTAGCAAGAAAGCCTGCCTTGGCAGTGGTGAAACTGCTGTAAGGTTTGCTGCAGCACGCTGTTCCCATGCAAATGGTGAATCGACTTCAGGAACATCGACGTCTACTGTTTTAAACACATTAGAGAATAGTTTGAAAATCGATACCCTGTCACTTTTGGTTTTCGGAAAAATACTGACATCTGCAATTAATGCCTCCAAGGTTGCCGCAACATAAGCGTCTCCCGACGTTTGGGACCCAGTTACAGCTCTGGCATACCGCCTTAAAGTTGGCAGATATGGGGCAATTTTGGTTGATAAAGTCATTGTAATTCTCCAGGAACAACTGTCGTCGATATGCGTTAATGGTATTAATATAATAAAGTTCCATTTTATTTGGAACTTTTTCGTAATTCGCTCATTTGTGAAATGTTATTAGAAAGAAAGTTCTCATGAATAAATATGATGACAATGCGCAAAAGCAAGACTTAATTACAGAGAAGCTGAAAGCTCTTTACACTTCAGTCCAAGAAGAAGAGATACCTGATCGCTTTTTGAAAATGCTTGATCAACTGGATGAAGCTGAAAAAGCAATGAGTGCTGGCAATCAGGATAACCACAAGGATGGATAAGGATTTCAAGAAAGAACTATTATCGCATCTTGGCAGTTTACGTGCCTTTGCTGTATCTTTGTGTGGCAATCGCGACAGGGCAGATGATCTTGTTCAGGAAACCGTTGTAAAGGCTTGGGCGAAGCATGACAGCTTTGCCATGGGCACCAATATGAAGGCTTGGCTTTTTACGATATTGCGCAATGAGTTTTATGGCCAAATGCGAAAGTCAGGACGTGAAGTTTCTGATCCTGATGATTATTTCACAAACAATATGTCACAACACCCCGAACAATTCGGCAAGCTTGATTTGGTAGATTTCAAAAAGGCGCTTGCTCAACTTCCCGATGATCAACGCGAAGCAATTGTATTGGTAGGTGCCTCTGGTTTTAGTTATGAGGAAGCGGCTGACATGTGTGATTGTGCCGTTGGAACAATTAAGAGCCGCGTAAATCGTGCACGCAATGCCCTTCAGGAAATTTTGGATGTAAGCGGAGAAGGCGACTATGGCCCGGACGCAATCTCGTCTGCTGCTAGTTTGTTGTGAGATTGGCAATGCGTGAAATTGTAGAAATTAACTCATCAGTGTCAAAAGGCTTCAGAAGAACTTCTGTCATATCATTTTTGAGTTCTGATGCTTGGCGTTTGGATGTGCAAAAGCAAATTTTCTTTAAACCTATTGCATCAATCTTATTCAAGAAAGCACGTAGACTTGGATAATTTATATCGCAGTCCACAATAACGAGTTCAGGATAAAGGGTATCTAATTGTTGATCAGCTTCTAAAATTGTTTGGGTAGTAATTGAGAAGCAGAAGTGATTTTGGATTAAATCTTCAACATCTAAGGCAATGATGGCATCATTAATGGCTAGCAGAATGTTTAGTGAATGCTTCATTTCCTACTCCCGAACAAAACTGATTAACTCGGTTCAAGATATTTGGCATTTAAAAAAGACATGCTGATTGAGAAATAATTTAACAAACAGGCAGAATTGTTGCCTTGGGAGAGATGAAAATGGATAGCGGCGCAGCGGTTGCAAAATTGGCAGAAAGTAATAAACGCACCAAGTGCGAAACTTGCCCCTTGCGCCCCATGTCTCAATTTAGGGATTTCAGTGCACAAGAGTTGGAATTTGTCACGAACTTCAAAACCGGAGAATTAAACACGGAAAAAGGATCTACTATTTTGGTGGAAGGATCTCATAGTGCTCACCTGTTTACAGTTCTGTCCGGGTGGGCCTTTAGATACAAAACTCTGGAGGATGGTCGACGCCAGATTCTGAATTTTGTACTGCCTGGAGATCTTATTGGTTTGCAGGGTAGCGTGACGGGTGAAATGGAACATTCCATTGAAGCATTAACTGATGTTACGCTTTGTGTATTCGAGCGCGATCGTATCATGAGCCTGTTCAGCAAGCATCCGGACCTTGGATATGATTTAACATGGATAGCAGCAAGGGAAGAGCGCATTCTTGATGAACACCTGCTGAGTGTCGGCCGTCGTAGCGCCCTGGAAAGGGCAGCGTATTTATTATGTTTTCTTTTTTACAAGGTATCAGCTTTGTCTGCAAAAGAAGATACCAAAATCACGATACCGATCACACAGCAACATGTTGCGGACACATTAGGGTTGTCTATCGTTCACACAAACAAGACGCTCAAAAAACTTGCAAGTCGAGGGCTCATACAGTGGCTTGATCGTGGGTGTATCGTAAAAAAAGCTGATGGCCTTTCTACGATAGCCGGTTGGGAACCAGAAAAAGAAAAGCGAAGGCCTTTCATCTGATTATATTGAATGGATCAAAATATGCATGTTGTCGCTGTCATAAACAAGGATGCCGGAAGTGTTAAGGCATTGGATTTGGAAGACTTTGACAACTATTTAAAGCAGCAGTTTTCAAGCAATCATCATACAATTGATATCCAAACAGTATCCAGTCAAAATCTGGTCAAGAGTTTGGAAGCAGGGGCATCTAACCCTAATGCAGACGCCTTGATCGCATGTGGCGGTGACGGCACTGCATCACTCACTGCCAGGCTTGCTTACAAGAATGAAAAAATATTTGGCTTGTTACCAGCTGGCACAATGAATTTGTTTGCAAGAACACTGGGTATGCCTATCGATCTTTATGATGCAGCAAAAGCACTTGCAAACTCGAAAGTAATAAACAGTGATCTGGCCAGTATAAATGATGAAATTTACATCCATCAATTTTCGATTGGTCTTCAACCTGCCCTGATTGAGAAGCGAGAAGAAGGCAATTACAATTCGAAAATCACCAAAGCACTATCAGGTATTGGTGCAACAATTGCTAGCTTGTCGGATGAAGATAATTATCAATTGAAAATGGAAATCGGTAATGAGGTTGCGATACACGAGGTTTCCTTGCTAACCGCTTCAAACAACCCATACGGTAAAGACCATTTGCCTTATGCCGATAAATTAAACGCTCATCAATTGGGCGTCTACTGGGCTTCTTCACTAACAGGAATTGAAAAGGCTTCTCTTGTTGTAGACATTTTATCAGGAAACTGGAATGCAAACGCTGATCTCAAACACACGAGTTGTGAAACGATAAAAATTACAATTCAAAACTGGACAAGCGGAATATCCGCAAGTTTGGATGGAGAGCTTATAAAACTTGAAAAAGAGCTCATCTTGAAATCACTGCCTGGTGCATTGAAGGTTTTGGTACCGAAACCTCCCTACTCAACCAATTCTCATATGGAAGACGCCTAGTCATGAATATCTTTCGCCTGCTTCAACGCACCAGCTTTGTCTTGCTTACACTTCCTGCAGGCATTGCTTTAACAATCGCTGCTTTGCCAATCTTAACAGTTCTGATTGATACCTGGTTAGCCGAAGGGTTTTTAAGCCCGTTTGTATTTCAGTTTTCATCCTCCAGCGCACAGACAATTTTATCAACAATCGCAGCGGGCGCCATGACAGCATTGAGTTTGGCATATTCTCTTGCTCTTCTTGTGTTCACACTTGCGGCGGGTAATATCGGGCCCAGGCTTTTAAAGCGATTTACATCAGAACTGGTGCCCCAGATAACAGCAGGCATTTTGGGGGGTACATTTCTTTTTTGTCTACATGCTCTGCTTTATGTCCAAAATGAGTTTCTGCCCAAAATCACTATTTCAGCGGCAGGCTTTCTTGCCATTCTATCAGTCTTGCAACTCATCTACTTTGTTCGTCAAATCGCCAATAACATTACAATTGATGAAGAGATTGCTGATATTACAAACAATCTTATTGAAGAACTTGAGAATCAAAGCTCACAAATGGGAAAAGCAAAAGGAGAGATCCCTTCTGACAAGGATTTCAAGGTGGAAATTAAATCAGATAAATCAGGTTATCTTAGCAGCTATAATCGTGACGCAATTTTGGAATTTGCAACCAAGCAAGACCTTTCCATAAAGCTGACATCATACGATGGAAGTTTCATATCAAAAAATTATGTGGTGATGCTGTTAGACAAGCCAGTCGATGATGAACTTGCGTCATCCCTTGGAGAACACGTATTAATCGAGGACTCCAGATCAAATGCCAACCGCATAGAGTTTTCAATCAGATTATTGGTAGAAATAGCGCTTCGCGCGCTTTCGCCCGGTGTAAATGACACCTATACAGCTATTGCTGTCGTCGACAGTCTATCAAAAGCTATTTCGATAATAAGCGATGATCAACAAGAATATTCTGTAGAGTATGATGAAAATGACGTTGCGAGATTATATACGTTTCATCGAAGTGCAAAACAAATTATAGGGATGTCATTTCATCCGTTAAGACGTGCTTCCACGAATAACATTTTGATGGCGCAGTCTATCGCCAAAGTGTACTCAAGATTGTACGAAACAGGTACGGACGAACTAAAAGATATTGTCAAAAAACACTCAAAACTTCTAATGCAAGAGATTTCAAATGGAAATCATCTAAAGGCAGACGTCTTAAGTGTTGAGGAATATTTATTACCTTCATTGAGAGAATAATGAAGGTAAAAATGTTTTAAAAAAATGCCAAACAAATTATGCTTGGCATTTCATCAACATTATAAAGTAGCAGCTTTGGTATCTTCGGGCGATGCTATATCAACACCAAGAGCTTCAAGAGCCAATTCAAGATGCCTCAATCTGGCATTTTTACCATCTGCAGAATTCATATTACTTTCTGAAGCAGCACGCTGAAGTTGTCTTTCGTCACTTAGTAGAAGTTTAAGCTTTTCAACTTTTTGTTCATTGGAAATGTCGCTATCGTCAAGAATTTCACGAATTTCCGGATATGTAATTTCTTCTTCTATCATGAGTTAATTCCTAATTAGCAATTATTGCGCGTAACATCCATATGGCCTGCTCATGAAAATTGAGACGCTCTGTTAACATATCTTCTGTGACAACGTCAGATGATTTACCTGCTTCACCAATCGCATCACGCATTTTGCGAATAACTTCTTCGTGCGATGAAACAAGATCTTCGATCATCGCTTCTGGCGTAATTTCATCACCCGCTTCATCGTTGCCAATCATCTTTGAAACAAGAGATTGATGCATAGGAGTTAGATGACCTAGGGCACGAATTCTTTCGGCAATAACATCAATAGCTGCAAACAAGTTGTTATAGTGCTCTTCCGTCAACTCGTGTATCGGCTTAAACAAGGGGCCTACAACGTTCCAGTGGTATATTTGGCTCTTTATCGTCAAACTGTATGACATAGCCAATATTTCGGATAGCGTTTCGGAAATGTTTTCGCGATACGAATTGCTTAGACCAGTATTAACATTGAAATTACTGGCTTCCGGCTTTAAACTGGTTTGATGTATATTCATGATATAAATCCTTTCAGAATGGAGTTTTACCAATTATGAGGTTGTCGAGAACATGGTTATCCAGCCAATAAAACCCAGTGCCAACATTGATACGATCACGATGATTGCGACCTGATAGCCTTTTCGACCTTGTTTGGCATCGACTTCTTTAATCTTTTGCATGAGTTTTCCTTTTGGTTATACGAATACAGCCAGAGCAATACCTGTTGCATAGATGCTCATGGCAGCGGTAATAGCGATAAGAACAAAATTCTTACGTGCAACGCGCATGCGATGTTCTTCAATATAATCTTGTGGCATCTGAAATTTTGAACGGTTATCTTTTAGCATTATCTTACCTCTCTGGTTAGAAAATGCATAAAGAGCTTTATAGTTCCATTTTTATATATTTAACGGAATGTTTGGTAGCGATTGAGTATCGGTAGCTCTATTTTGGCTTCAACACCTTCAGGTAGATATTCAAGATGAACGTTACTACCTACAATTTTATCAAGACTTCTCTTGATCATGATGCTGCCAAAACCAGTAGTCTCGGGTGGAATAACCTCAGGGCCATTTATTTCTTTCCAGTTTAAGGTCAGAAAATCTGCACCATCCAATATTGTTTTTTTAGTTACAATGTGAATGTATCCGCCAGGCTTTGAGATGGCACCATATTTGGCTGCATTTGTTGCCAGTTCATGCAACACCATTCCCAAAGCCAATGCCTCTTCTGGACCTAACGTTGCCTCGTCACCCTCGATAATCAGTTGCTTGTCTATATCATCGACATAAACATTCACCTGATCACGCAGTAACTTGTTTAACAGAATAGGCTCCCATTCCTTGTCAGATAGTAGCGTGTGCGCTGCTGCTAACGAGCGAATTCTTCCAGAGAAAGCTTTTTTAAATTCATCAGGTGTTCTGGAATTTTTGAGAGTCTGGTTGGCGATTGATTGCAGCATTGCAAGGGTGTTTTTGACACGGTGATTAAGTTCGCGCAGAAGTAAATTAGTCTTCTCTTCAGAGCGCTTTTCTTCACTTATATCAATATTAACACCAGCAATGGCGGTAGCCTTACCCTCATCGTCTCTGCTGAGTACACTCCCTTGACCCATTAGCCATTTATTATTGGACGGTATTCTAAACTCTGCTTTGAAGTCTGCATCCGTAATAAGGACGGAATGCAGTTGCCCTTCTACGTCTTCAATATCATCAGGGTGAATTTGGGAAAATATTTCTTTTGCTTTGATTGGTCTTTCGTGTGTGATGCCAAAAAGCGCTCTAAGCTCATGATCGCAATCAACCATATCACTCTCAAGATCCCACACCCAAGCAACTACATTGCTAGCTTTAAGCGCAAGTCTGTGGCGCTTGATTTCGCTAAGATGTTGTTTTTCAGAAATAAGCTTTAATTTTGAGTCAGTACGAAACGATATTATCTTACTTACCAACTGGGCATATTGCTCGAGGTGCTTGATGGACTTGGGATTGAGCTCTGACCGCTTCTTGTCATCAATTACACAAAGCGTGCCAATTTTTTGCTGATTTACGTGAATTGGCACGCCTGCGTAAAAGCGAATGTTTGGTTCGCCAGTCACAAGCGGATTATCGCAAAATCTTTCATCTTTGCTGGCGTCTAGAATGATGAATGGATCTTTATTTTCAGAAGAAATAGCATGCGCACAAAACGAATGCTGAACAGGCGTTTCTCTAGTCGACAGACCGTGACATGATTGAAACCATTGAATATCATCGTAAACCAGACTCACGAGTGCTATTTTGGCATCGAATTCCTCCGATATCATCGACGTTATGATATCTAGCTCTTCGATGTTTGCTTCTGTCTGCTCGATATTATTATGAAGAGCCAGCAAGCGCTGTTCGCTTTTGACAACAGCTAATATGTCATCGGGTAGTTCTACAGTTTCCAATACACGCAAGCTCCGATTTCGCGATAGATGATGATTTGTTATACTTAGAATGGAATGAAAATCGTTCTGCCTAACGGTTTTTCAGACTTAATCGTCTTACTACCCATTTATAGTCAACTGGCTTGCGGAATACAGTAATTTTTTCATCAGTCAAAGTATCAATTTCGTCTAGTTCAGAGCCCGTAACGACCGCAAAGGGTATATCTTTAGCTTTGAGTTTTTCAATTACAGGCCTGCTGTCTTTTCTGCCAAGATGGTAGTCTACAATGGCATAATGAATTTCACTTTTTTGTAACAAATCCAAAGCTGTATCCACATTGGTAGCTAAAGAAACATTTGCACCATCCGATGAAATTGTATCTTCCGCATCCATTGCAAGGATGTAATCGTCTTCTACTAATAATATGTTCTTGGCATGTGTTTTATTATTTGTCATACAAGAACAACGCGTATGTTCGCCAAAAGTTCAATTTAATATTGAACAAATCATTTATGGTTACGAAATCGTTAATCTGGCTTTGAGGTTATTGCTTCAAATTCTTGACGCTTATGGCATCAGAAATAACCAGTTGAGAATGCGGATAAGGTATGCCGATTTTATCTTTGTCATAGGCTTCCTTGACGCTTTGAAGAATATCCTGTTTCAAACCGTACATGTCACTGGTTTTTGCCCACCAACGCATTCTAAGAACAACAGCAGAATCGCCCAAGTCTTTCACGCCTACATCAGGCCCTTTGGTTTGATCAATCAACTCATTGTTTTTGAGTATCTCAAGTGCAATTGATTTTGCTTTTTCGATATCAGCATCATAAGAGATACCAACATCATATTGCGATCTTGCAAGGGGGTCTTTCGAGACAACGGATACGGGATTAGTAAACAATTGACCGTTTGGTATTGTGATATCGTGGCCATCAAATGTTCGAAGCCATGTCGAACGCGTAGAGATTTCAGATACAGTGCCTTCAAATCCGTCAAATACTATCCAGTCGCCTACCTTGAAAGGTTGCCTTAAAAGAATTAGCAAACCTGCCAGAAAATTTTGCAGAATATCCCTGAAAGCAAAACCGATGGCTACCGAGCCGACGCCCAAGACTTGTAATAATTGAGCAGCGCCAACTGAAGGCGTTATGATTGCAACGGAAAACAGAAATGCAACAAAAAGTAGAGCGATATGTACAACGCGACCTATTGCTGTTCCAACGCCCTTGCTTGAGCGCTCAGTTAATATGCGTGTCACAAACCTACTGACGAACCCAGCGATAATCCATAAGACTATAAAAACAATAATTGCGATGGCTATCTGCGGTAACAATGCAAAAAAGCTTCCGACCATTTCTTGTATGGTATTAAAGGCATTGTTTGTTTGTTCTGTGAAATTCATTTTGTATCCGTGTAAATATGTATTTTTACAAATTTTCTTGTTTTGATTTGGAGTTGTGTGACCATGCAAAATAAGCCCCAGCCAAAGCCAGCATCACAGGCGTGAAACTTTTAGAGCTTGCAGCTTGCGATGCTGCAAAGAGCGCTGCAGTTGAAGCTGTGCTGGATGTTCGACTGCGCTTGCGTTTTTCGTAGTAATTAAGACCCAGAATAATTGCTATAGCGAGTAAGGACAGACTGATTGAAATCACACCAACAACTAACCAGGTTACAAGCGGACTGTTGGTCTGCATCAACCAAACAACAAGTGCCGCTACACCACTTGCGTATGCAGTAAAACCAAAAAGCGCCGCAACGCAATAACCTATGAGGTTTCTGCGTTTGCGACGTATATATTGTTCCAGATCTGATGATGCTGCTGACGCGAGCATAGGAAGCAATTTTAGCATATAATTGCTCTTTATCTTCTTGCGATCATTGCAAACAAAGCACCGATACCAGCTGCTATTGCAATAGACTGTAGCGGCTTTTCTTTTATTTGGGTTTCGACTTTACCGCTGAGTTGCTCGACTTGCGCACGCAACTCATTCAGAGTTTCTTCAGAAGTTTTCAAAGCCATTTCAGATTTACGACTTGCAGTTGACTGAATGCCATTGATTTTGCTTTGACCATATTGAGCCAATGTGTCTGTTAAAGCTGCAATGTCATTTTTAACCTGCTCAAGACCAGCTTCAATATCTTTTTGCGATACAGACGAATTTGCTCGTGAATTAGTAGCTTTAGTAGCCATGATTATTTCTCCCTATAGAAGGTTGCATTATTAATACAATTCATCAATCAGGTTTAAGTTCCAAAAAAATTATTAGATAAGAAACTGTGGTTGTAAAAGTTTAAATTTTGCAGCTGAATAAAACCTAGTTGTACCTTTAGTTTTGCGCTTTAATTTTTCTTTTCGGAACCAACTGCGGCTATGGGCATTATTTGGATGTGACAAACATAAAACGGAGATTTTAAATTGAAACATTCGCTTAAAACAATCGCTATAACTGCTGCATTATCGCTACCTGCATTGGGTTCAGCACATGCTGATACTGTAGAAGCAGGATTGCTGACATGTAAGATAGAAGGCGGTACAGGTTTCATTGTCGGCTCCAGTAAGGATATGGCATGCACATTTGAATCGGCAGATGGTTCGACTGAAACCTACAATGGTAATGTCAAGAAGTTTGGTATTGATATTGGTTCCACAGATAGTACCACAGTAAAATGGGTTGTACTTGCACCAACCAAAAATGTTGGAGCAGGGTCACTTAAAGGTCAATATGGCGGGTTCACGGGTGAGGTTACTGCTGGCGTCGGTGTAGGTGCTAATGCACTAATCGGCGGGTCAAATCGCTCGATTATTCTACAGCCCTTTAGTGGTCAGGTTCAAACTGGTTTAAACATCGCAGTCGGTATTGGTACGATGACACTTTCATAAAAATTTATAAAAGCTGGATAATCCCGGGGATACTGCTTAGTGTCTTCGGGATACTTCATTAAGGAACTGCCAATTGGCAATTGACCAAAACATAATTCCAGATACGCTTGAAGTTGAGCAGTCAGAGAAGCTTAGTCTTCGCCACACTGCAAAAACCCTTTCACAATACATTTTCAAAATGAGCGGCAAGCATCAGCTTGCCTTATGTGTTTTGGCGATGTTGTCTACATTGATTAATTTAGTGCCGCTGGAATTGCAGCGCAGAATTATTGACAACGCCATTGAAAATAAATCTATCGAAAATCTGGTGAATCTTGGTGTCGCCTATGCCTTGTCACTGCTCGCATATCAGGTCGTAAAGCTGATATTCAGAATTTATCAAGGATGGGTCGCAGAGAGTACTATCAAGAATACTCGAAAAGATCTGATTAAAATTCATTCACAAAAAGAAAAGAAATCTGACAAGGACGGGCAGGCCGTTTCTGTTATCTCAACTGAAGTTGAAAGCATTGGAACATATGTTGGTGAGCATATCTCTGATGCAAGCTCCAACATTATGATGTTAATCGGCGTGACGGCTTACATGTTTATTGTTGAGCCTGAGATTGCATTCTTTGCATTACTGTTTTTCATTCCGCAGGTGGCACTCGTTCCGTTCATGCAAAAACTGCTTAATCGCCTGATCAAAAAACGAGTGGAACTGGTGCGTTCACTGGGTGATACCATCGCAGAAATTGAAGAGCCTATCGATGCGATGCCAGAGATTGTAAAATCGATTTATCTCAATCGTATGCGTTTTACCTTTGTAAAATATTTAATGAAAGCGCTCATTAATTTCTTGAATACGTTGGGCCCGCTTACTGTTTTGATATACGGTGGCTATCTGGCAATAGAAGGTGAAACAACAGCAGGTGTTATTGTAGCCTTCTTGTCAGGTTTCCAGAGAATGTCCGGCCCGGTTCGTGGGCTCATAGGTTTTTACAGACTAACGGCGCAAACGAGCGTTCAATATCACATGCTTAAGAAGTGGATCAAAGGAAACGTAAATGCATCTTCTTGAATTTAAGCTCGCGTTTCTGGTCTTTGCTGGCATAGCTTCTCAATGGCTTGCCTGGCGATTTAAAATTCCGGCCATTGCCCTGTTGTTGATTGTAGGCTTAATCGTCGGGCCATTTACTGGTTTTGTAGTTCCGTCGCAAGATTTCGGCGATATTTACAAACCTGCCATCACCCTTGCTGTTGCCATTATTTTGTTTGAAGGTGGACTGACGTTAAACTTTAAAGAGATCAAGGAAACCTCAAAAGCAGTAAGACGTATCGTAATAATTGGCGCACCTCTTATTTGGATATTTGGCACACTGGCAGGACATTACATTGGCGGACTTTCATGGCTGACGGCGACCATTCTGGGAGCTATTCTGATCGTAACGGGACCAACCGTTATCATGCCCTTGTTGCGCCAAGCAAAACTACAGCCACGCTCTGCATCTTTGTTGCGTTGGGAGGCTATCATCAATGACCCGCTGGGAGCATTGTTTGCGGTTATATCGTTTGAGCTTTTTCTGGTTTTTAACAATGTTCACAACCCGGAAACTCTCGCTTTTGATGTTGTTGCAGCATTAATCGTTGCAATTCCAGGAGCCTGGTTGCTGGCAAAGGCAATTGTTTGGTTGTTCACCAAGGGTCATATCCCGGAGTTTTTAAAAACGCCGTTTTTGTTAACGGTCGTAGTAAGCGCCAGTGCAGTTACCAATATGATTCTGGAAGAGGCAGGGCTGCTGACCGTTACTGTATTGGGCGTCGTGCTTGCAAATTCACGATTGTCGAACTTGAACGAAATGAAGCGCTTCAAGGAAACTGTGACTATCATACTGGTTTCCGCTGTCTTCATATTGCTGACAGCTTCGCTCAATTTGGAAACCTTGGAGAGCGTTGGCCCGCAAGTCTTCGGCTTTATAATCGCTATTTTGTTTCTCGTCAGACCCTTGGCGATCTGGATTGCAACCATCAATACAGGAACCACATGGCAAGAACGCATA